>JAAYRV010000291.1 GCA_012518595.1 Bacillota bacterium | reverse complement strand
TTTTTTATGCTGAAAGGGATTTGCTTTACATGCTTTACCTCATGCCTTACTTGAATGGAAAATAACAGTTCTTGAGTTAGAGGGAAAGATTTGCTACAATTGGAACAACATAAGTCCCAAAAGGAGCTCTTAGCACATGGAATTCAGCGAAAAGTTCGGTAAGGTCGCCTTAACTTTTGATGACATACTCTTGGTGCCTGGGTATTCTGAAGTTTTGCCCAGGGATGTAGACGTATCTACAAAGCTGACACAGAATATTGAGCTCACTGTGCCTTTGGCAAGCGCAGCCATGGATACTGTTACAGAATCAAGGCTTGCCATTGCCATGGCACGGGAAGGCGGTATCGGTGTCATCCACAAGAATATGTCCGTGGAGATGCAGGCGAGTGAAGTTGACAGAGTAAAGCGCTCAGAACATGGGGTTATAGTTGACCCTATACATTTAGGCCCTGATGATCTTATTTCTGATGCTTTGAAGATAATGGAGGCTTACCATATTTCCGGCGTGCCTATTACAAAGAAGGGGAAGCTTGTAGGAATTCTTACTAATCGAGATCTCAGATTTGAAACGAACTTTAACCAACCCATAAAGAATCTGATGACCAAAGAGAATCTGGTTACAGCTCCTGTAGGGACTACTCTTGAGGAAGCGAAATCCATTCTCCAAAAGTACAAGATAGAGAAGCTTCCCTTGGTAGATAAGAATTATATGCTAAGAGGTCTTATTACTGTCAAGGACATCATGAAAGCGCGGCAGTTTCCCAATTCATCAAAAGATGAACGGGGACGTCTTCGTGTAGGCGCCGCAGTCGGGGTTATCGGCACGTTGGAACGAGCAGGCGCCTTGGTTGATGCCGATTGTGACCTTCTTGTGGTGGACACCGCCCATGGGCACTCAAAAACGGTTCTGGACACTGTCCGACTTCTTAAGAAGAATTTCAAGGGTGTGGAAGTGGCTGCAGGAAACATAGCTACTGGCGAGGGCGCCCTTGCGCTTATAGAGGCAGGCGCTGACGCTGTTAAGGTCGGGGTTGGACCCGGCTCCATCTGCACCACGAGAGTAGTTGCAGGAATAGGAATGCCGCAGGTAAGTGCTATCTTTGAGTGCGCCAGAGTTGCCGAAAAGTACGGGGTGCCTGTCATAGCAGACGGCGGGATCAAGTACTCAGGAGACATAGTGAAAGCTATGGCTTGCGGCGCCAGTGTAGTGATGATAGGCAAATTATTTGCAGGAACAGAGGAGAGTCCCGGAGAAAGAGTTATCTACAAGGGTAGGAGCTTCAAGGTTTATCGGGGCATGGGCTCAGTTGAAGCGATGAAGGCCGGTTCAGGTGATAGGTACTTTCAAGATCCTCGGCATAAACTGGTTCCAGAGGGTATTGAAGGCATGGTTCCATATAAGGGGTCACTTGCGGATACTGTCTACCAGCTTATAGGCGGATTGAGGGCAGGTATGGGTTATTGTGGGGCCAAAGACATTCAGGAGCTTCAAAATAACACTGAATTCGTAAGGATGACCGGTGCAGGTCTGCGCGAGAGCCATCCCCATGACGTTGTAATAACCAGGGAAGCTCCGAACTACAGCTTAGCAGACCAAGATTCAGACGAGATATTATAGAGGGCAGAAGCATAGAGTTTCGTAATTAAACAGTAAAGAAAGGGGCGGATACAAGTGTTAAAGAGTCATAATAAATGGCTGGTCCTGGGAGTTGCGTTGCTTATTCTCATTGCTGTTTCGCAGATCGGATTTGCCGCTAATGAACCGCCGGTTACGCTCTTTATCAATCCGAACCCAAGTCCTGAATTCAAGGCCGATGTCTGGGTTGACAAAGGACAGGGGGCTACTTATTACCCCGGTGATTCCATAGATGTGTATTACAGTTCCAATAAAGACAGTTATGTCTACATCCTTAATATCGATGCTGCTAATCGTTCCAGGTGGCTGCTTCCGAGTGAATGGTTTCGCAACAACTATGCGAAGGCCAATAGAACGTATGTGCTTCCTAACATGCAGGTGGAAGCTCCTTCCGGCACAGAGTACTTGGTGATCTTCGCTTCAACGGAGCCACTTTCCCTTCCTTATCTTGAAGAGTCTATAAGATCGGGGGGCCAGACATCGTTTATTGAAGGTGAAGCAAACTTAGTTCTCGGTGCCATCCAGGCTAAGATAAGGATAGCGCCTCAGCGGAATTGGGTAAGCTCGCATACATACTTCTATGTCGGCGGACGTTATGCGATACCTGTTCCGCAACCACCCGCGCCTATTATACCGCCTGCGCCAAGGTACGCTGCAATAAGTGTATCGACGAGTCCTTCCAACGCCAGGGTATTTTTGGACGGGGTGGAGAGGGGTACATCAACGATTCTTATGAAGGACGTTCCTCTGGGAACACACGAAGTCACAGTAATTCTACCCGGTTACTACACATATACGAAGAAATTTGAAGTCAACCATGTGCAGACCTACTATGTCAGAGCTACACTGAAGCGGATACAATAGAGAGAGACTTGCAAAAAGCGCGTGTTATCAGATGAAACCTAAGCCCGGGCTCTGCCGGTTGAGGCAGGCCCGGGCTGTGCTGTTTTTCTGATCATCCATGCCGAACCACAGGAAGCCATCAAATCAGTCCGACCGGCTCTCCAGGCGAGCCAACCGACCCTCGGGAAGCCATGAGATCCACTTGACTGGCTCACTGGGTGAGCCAATCGACGGTCGGAACGACCTCAGATCGGCTTGAATGGCTTACGAGGTGAGCCAATCGACCAGACGGAAGCCGTCGGATCCTCCTGAATGGCTTACTGGGTGAGCCAACCGACGGTCGGGAAGCCATGAGATCCACTTGACTGGCTCACTGGATGAGCCAATCGACGGTCGGAACGACCTCAGATCGGTTTGAATGGCTTACGAGGTGAGCCAATCGACAGCCGAAAGGCCTTCGGATCCGTCCAGATGGCTCTCAGGAAGAGCCACTCAAATATCAGGCAGCAGTCAAATTAGTCAAAGTGGCTCTCAGGGTGAGCCACTCACCAACTGAAAGGCCTTCAGATCCCCCGGACGGGCTCTCAGGGAGAGCCACTGGGGACCAGCCGGCGATCGAACCAAGCGGACCGGCTCTTCTGCGGCGCCATGTTCTTTAGGACCCCCGTGAGGGGCTCTATATGTTCCTTCAAAGATGGGCAAAGCTCCCATCTTGCCCTGACAGTTCGCCCTGACAGTCACAATCTGAATGTCAGCATTAGAATGTCAGTTGGCACATACATCCAGAGAATATGGCGTTTGCGGAATTCCCGTTCGGCTAATCGGGCTAATCGGGCTAATCGGGCCAATTGGGCCAAGCGGGTAAATCGGGTTCATCGGGCCAATCGGATCAATCGGGCTAATCAGTCCAATCGGGCTAATCAATCGGGCTATGGCAGGCATGTTGTGGGGATGGTATAATATTAAGGCACAAGGCGTTCCAAAAGGACGCGAGGCATCCGTGCGAATTCTTCTAAGACTGGTGGGATTGTTCTGT
>JAAYRV010000290.1 GCA_012518595.1 Bacillota bacterium | reverse complement strand
GTGGGACATGAGGCCGGGAAGCATGATTTTGGTTTTCGCATACCTCACAGTCATGACTAGAACCCTAGCTCAACTCTGTTCGTTGCTACGACTCAAATAACCGAATAAATTGCCTGTATGAGAAGCATTCCCGGCCTCAAACCTGTCGACCATCATCGCAAGATGGCGCCTCTCCCTCATGTGAAGCGCCATCACGAGCTATGGTGCTCCAGCCACCACACATGTGGCAATTAGTTCTGCATCCCGACCTATTCTCTGACCAACTTCGCTGCTAAAGCCAGTTTGTCACCGGTCGTAAGCGAAGCCGCTTTCGGACTCCCTTCGCTTTGAATCGACATCACCCGCAATCTCTTCCCTCAACAAGACTGCCTGGAAAGTCCGATGTTGGTCAGTAAGACAATGACGATACATGTAGATTTGGGCTCTATTTCTTGAGTATCCCACTCCGTTCAGCCACTTCTTGCAGCCTGATTTGCTCACTGTCCAGGTATTCTCCGAAGACGTCGCTCGGCATGTAAGTGACCTCGCAAACATGGCTGCGCATCTCTTCCTTAAAAGATGAATCTTCGCACAGCATTGCAAATGCTTTTTCCAGCTTCTCTACAATATCCTTTGGTAACCCCTTCGGACCGAAAATGCCAAGCGTGAAGATTTCGACTGAGTCTACGTCTTGTTCAATGGTTGTCGGGACTTCGGGAAGGGCTGGATTTCTCTTGTCGGAAGCGTAAGCAAGAGGACGAAGCTCACCTGATCTTACATACTGAACTGTAAGTCCACCGGAAGCACAGACATCTATCTCGCCTCTCAAAAGCTGGGCAATTCGAACCGCGTCACCCCCACCCCCAACGTATGAGAATTTAACCCCTGTCGCAAGACCAAGATTTAATCCTCCGAAATGCGACATCGTCCCAAGATTAACCCCATATCTGATTTTGCCAGGGTGCTCACGGGCATCATCCAATAAGTCCTTTAGGGTGTTCCAAGGTGAAGTTGCTTTTACCACTACCGTAGCTCCTGTAGATACAACTGAACAGACAGGGGTATATGAATCCCAGGTAAAATCGGCAAGTCCCATTACGTTAGAAGTGAGCATTGAATGATGGTGCCAAAGAAGTGTATATCCATCCGCCGGAGCTTCCAAAGCCTCTTGAGAACCAACAATACTACCGGCGCCTTCGATGTTCACAACAACCAAGGGTTGATCGAAGTACTTGTCCATATGCTTTACAACTACTCTTGCAGTAGTGTCACTGAGCCCACCGGGATTGAACGGGACAATAAGCTTAATCGGCTTAGAAGGATAGCTTTCACCCGCCGCACAAACCTCAACAGGTACCATCAAAACCAGCAGAAAAGCTACTAATAGAGTTGTTCTCCAAACTATGTGACTCCTATTACACATAGACTACTCCCTCCCAAGTTATAAGTAACCCAATTCAGAGTTTCAATGCTCGTTTCTCTATCGAACGCACAACACATCTGGTTTGTCCAATTGAACACGACATAGTTTGATGTTCTAGGTTAGCTATCTACGAGCCTAAGTAGGCACCACTGTAAAGGTATTACATACGAAATCTGTAGTTCATAGTAACTCGTTAGCAATCAATATGATTGGATATCTCTTGCCCTTATGTTGTTCGATTCCTTCCTCGTGCTTATTCTCCCGTCTCATCTCTCTACCCGGTAACTGGCATGCGACTGATCGATACTACTTCCACTGAGCCTCCTTCCTGTGCGAATTACCCTTTCTATCTCTTCCTTTCGGATCACTGGGAAATTGTCGTTAGGCAACGTCATTTTGTAAGCAGCAATTGCAGAACCGTAGTTC
>JAAYRV010000289.1 GCA_012518595.1 Bacillota bacterium | reverse complement strand
GCGGGCGCGGAGCGCAGGTTGCGTCCTACAGGGTGGAGCCGGATATTGCCATCGCGTTCGAAGGTACAACCGCATCTGATGTCCCAGGGTCGAAAGAGCATCTATATTCAACCGCTCTGGGGAAAGGCCCTGCCTTAACCCATGCTGACGCTTCGTTTGTGGCTGACCCGAGGATTGTGGGAAGGCTTATGGAAGTTGCGGATGCAAAAGGCATTCCTTATCAGATGAGGGAGCTTACTACAGGCGGTACAGATGCAGGCAGGATCCATCTTGTGAGAGAAGGCATTCCGGCCGGGGTTGTATCCGTCCCGACCAGATACATCCATTCTCCTGCGTCAATCATAGACAAGAATGACTTTGAGAATGCCATAAAGCTTATGGCAGCTTTTCTGGACAGTATTGAAGAGAGGGGGCTACCCTTTTGAAGGACTTGCTAAAGAAGTTGGTTGAGGCTTTTGGCCCCGCCGGGAATGAGGGCCCGATAAGAGATATCATCCGGAAGGAAGTTGAGGGCCTCGTAGATGAAGTGAAAGTAGATGCAATGGGGAATCTCATAGCCATCCGAAAAGGCCAAGGGCCCAGGGTGATGATTGCTGCCCACATGGATGAGATTGGCGTAATTGTGACCCATATTGATGAAAAGGGCTTTGTGAGATTCTCAAACATAGGTGGAATTTCACCGTTCATGCTGATAGGGCAGAGGGTAGTTTTTGCCAATGGGACTATTGGAACTTTCGGCATGGAAAAGCTGGATGACATGAAAGATTTGAAGCTGAGCAAGATGTTCATTGACATCGGGGCTAAGGATCAGGATTCTGCGAAAGAAAAGGTGTCAATCGGCGATATCGGCGCATTTCACAGAGAAGCTCATTTCCAGGGGGACAGAGTCATTGCAAAATCCCTGGACAACAGAGCAGGCTGTGCAGTCTTAGTAAAGACGCTGAAGGAACTTGCCGGCCGAGAGATTCCCAACCAGGTCTATGCAGTCTTCACAGTCCAGGAGGAACTGGGACTTCGCGGTGCAAGAACCGCTGCTTACGCAGTTAATCCTGATATCGGGTTTGCCGTGGACGTGACTGGGACCGGGGATACGCCTGAGGCGCCGACCATGGCGGTAAATCTGGGTGATGGCCCGACGATTAAGGTAAAGGATTCAGTGGTGCTTACTCATCCCCATGTCAGACAGTTTATGTCAGAGACTGCCAAGAAAAAGGGAATTCCTTATCAGTTCGAGATCCTGGAGCGTGGCGGGACAGACACAGGGCCTATCCATCTTACCAGGGAAGGGGTTCCGTCAGGCGCGATTTCGGTTCCCACAAGGTATATCCATACGCCGTCAGAAATGGCGGATATGAACGACATGGAGAATGCAGCGAAGCTTTTCGTTGCAATACTTGAAGCCAAGCTGGATGAGGTGATTCTCCAGTCATAATCCGTCCGGATCCGTCCTTCCTTCGATGAGGATTCTGACTCCGGTCCGGATTCTTGCTCCGGTAAGGATTCAGATGTTGACAGCGATGCTGAAGGCAGCAAGGATTATGATTTCGTTGGGGTTTTCGGAGCGTGGCAATGCCACGCTCCTTTTATATATGCCCAGCTTGTCTTTGGTATATCTTTTCCGCTCAAGGAATATATTAGTGCAAGCCGGACATGGCGGCGCAAGAAGAATCCACCCAAATGCAAGCGAATTGCTGCCGGTGTCCGCGAGATCAGGTGATGGGAGCGGGAGGGAAGCTCGGTGCAAAGGAGGATTTGGATTTGCTGTACCGCGCTAATATGCGCGCTTTTTCTTTGCGTAGAGTTGTTTCCGGTTTCCACTGTGTCTTCGGCTGTTTCGTTCGCCGGCTCAATCAGCGCTATCTCAGGAGAGTCCTCTCAACCTACCATATCTGTCAAGCCTCACGGAGAATCCAAGCTTTTCTGGATTAGAATCAATATTCCTGCATTCAAACTTACTTTGTTTTCAGGTGAGTCTCCTATAAAGGAGTATCGGATAGCAGTGGGGAACCCTACTTCACCCAGCCGTATCGGAACTTGTGAAGTAATCGGGAAGGCTGAGTATCCTACATGGTATCCCCCGGACGGTAGGCCTCCGGTCCCGCCCGGCCCGGATAATCCCATCTCATGCAGGTGGCTGGGATTGAGTTGGGCAGGCTATGGTATCCACGGAACGAACAACCCGGCATCCATTGGGAAAGCAGTTACTTTGGGTTGTATCAGAATGCATGACAAGGACGTTATGGAGCTTTTCGATATTGTCCCTATAGGCACGAACGTAGAGTTTGCCTACGAGACTGTAGAGGTAAACTCATGTGGAAACGAACCTATGTCGATGCGGCTTACTGTGTATCGCGACCTGTACCGGCTGGGCACGAACACGGTTGAACGGGTCATGGAGTCTATAAGAACCTGTTTAGTTCAGGTAGCGCCTGGCGCAACGCTTGATATGACAAGTGACATCATCTCTCCTCTAGTGCCTGACATAGATCAGCACAAGTTAGTCGCCTTGGTAAACGCAGCTTGCGGAAAACCGGAACCCATCCCTTGGCAGGTAAGGGTGGAACTGGGTGTTACGGCTGAGCCGGTATATCTGTCAGGAGACAATCACGTGATGGAGGACAGGGCTTACATGATGGCTTATCCGCCAGGCGTTGCCGGTGAGACCGAGGGCGCTACCTTCGCTTGGGACGCCCATTTCTATGACGATTCCGAGCTCGATACTATAGGTGATATCTATGGTGCAGGTAATCATAGCATAGGCAACAGAGTGCGTGCCCCAGTGCGTGCCCCTGGGAGCGATACGTTTATCGCAGTCGGCGACCCATGTACAGTAAGCGCTGCAGCTGTCGACGCAAGCGCCGAAGCAGGCTCCCTGCACGCCACGGCAGGTGGCGCAAGTACCGGCGCAAGCTCTCCACATGCTACGGATGCTACGGTAGATGACGCAAGTACCGGTGCAAGCTTTGCATATGCCGGGACAGACGATGCATCCGCCGGGGCAGATTATGAAAAGGCCATAGATGCGCGCATTGAAGGCGATCAAGTTCTGGTGGCGTTGAGGCCTGTGGCTGAAGCTTTCGGCTACAGGGTGGGCTGGGATGCAGAGTCGCAAGGGGCAACTGTAGATCAAAAGGCAGCAAAAGGAGTCGTCCGAGGAGCGAGATTCTATGTGACTCTTGATGAACTCAGGCG
>JAAYRV010000288.1 GCA_012518595.1 Bacillota bacterium | reverse complement strand
AATAAGCACTCCGAATAAGCACTCTGATAGAACCACACGCAACCTACATGCCGTTTCGTCCATAAGAGCATGCATTACTTTTACTTTTTGAGGCCCGGGCTTACATGTGCAGGCATTCCTGACTAATTATGAGTTCATTGTACGGTACGTACACTTTCCGGAACCGGCGATCGCTTATGGTGATCTGCTTAAGCTCTCTTAGTTATGCTTCCTTGTCGCAGGGTTTCTCTATTTTCTCACGCCGAGATAGGATTCTTGAATAGTGGGGTCTTCAATAAGCTCTCTTGCTCTTCCTGACTTTACAATTTGTCCCTGTTCAAGCACATAAGCCCGATCCGCTGTAGACAGGGCTTTGTAAGCGTTCTGTTCCACGAGGAGTAAGGTCTTCCCTATGCTTTTGATGCCTTCGATAACCTCATATATCGTTTCCACAAGTATCGGCGCAAGCCCCAGAGAGGGTTCATCTAAGAGCATAAGCTCAGGGTCACTCATGAGCCCCCTGCCGATTGCGAGCATCTGCTGCTCACCGCCGGAGAGGGTGCCTGCCATCTGCTTCTCGCGTTCTTTCAGTCTCGGGAAGAGCCGGTATACGTTCTCGAGATCCCGCTCGATGCCGTCTGTGTCTTTTCTCAGGTATGCTCCGAGCAGTGGGTTATCTTTCACAGTGAGGTTAGCAAATACCATCCTGCCTTCAGGTATCTGACATATGCCTTCCTTCACTATAGTGTGGGGTAAGGGAGGGAGGGGATTGCCTTTAAAGATGATCCTGCCTTCTCTGCTTCTTACGATGCCTGAGATAGCATTTAGAAGCGTGGATTTACCTGCTCCGTTCGCCCCGATTATCGTGACTATCTCACCTTTGTCAACTGCTATGTTCACGCCTTTGAGCGCATGGATGCCTCCATAGTAAACATGGAGGTCTTCGACTTTAAGCACCGATCCGCGCCTCCTTCCCTAGGTATGCCTCGATTACCTGGGGGTTACTTTGGATCTCCTCAGGCGGTCCTTCAGTGAGTTTCTTGCCGAAGTTGAGGACAACGATGTTTTCGCATATCCCCATAATTAAGTCCATTCGGTGTTCGATGACAAAGACAGTGCACGAGAACTCATCGCGTATTCTACAGATATGGTGCATGAGCTGCTGTGTTTCATCAGGGTTCATACCTGCAGCCGGTTCGTCCAAAAGCAGCAGCTTTGGTTTTACTGCGAGGGCTCTGGCTATCTCCAGCCTGCGCTGAAGGCCGTACGGAAGGCTGTGGGCGACGTGGTTCTGCCACTCTGCAAGTCCCAGGATTTCCATGAGTACGACAGCATCTTCACGAAGGCGCTTTTCCTCGGTCCTGAATCTTTTCGACTTCAGCGCTGAATCTGCAATGCTGTAGGAGGCATTGCCGTGACATGCGGTAAGGATATTGCTATATACAGAAAGTCGCTTGAACAACCGTATATTCTGGAATGTTCGGGTTATCCCCATATTAGCGATGGTGTGGGGTTCAAGATTATGGATCGAATGCTCTCTGAATGTGATTTCGCCCCCTGTGACCTTATATATCCCGGTTATCAGGTTGAAGATAGTGGTCTTGCCTGCCCCGTTAGGTCCGATGAGGCCTGATATTGACCCTTCCTGTACGCGGAAACTCACGTCTTCCACTGCGGTAAGCCCACCAAAAGTCTTTGTCAGATCGGATATTTCAAGGATGCCCATTCTATAACCCCCTACACTTCTCGAGCTTTGCTGCGTCTATTCACAAATCCAACAGCTCTCAGAATACCTTTGAAGGTGATTTCCTTGCCTCCCATGAGACCTTCGGGCCTGCTTATCATTATGAATATCACTGCAGCTCCGTACGCTACGAGCCGCCATAGGGCAAACGCTCTCAAGAGTTCCGGCAAAGCGGTCAAGAGAAAAGTCCCCAGGATACTCCCGGAAACACTGCCTATACCACCGAAAATTACGATGATCGTAAGTTCAGTGGACTTAGTCATGCCGAACATCTTCGGTTGCAGAAAACCGGTGTAGTAACCTACAAGTCCGCCTGCGATTCCCGCATATACCGCACTTGTGAACAGGGAAATCATTTTATACCTGAAGGTATCAATACCTATGGTCTTGGCAGCCAGTTCTTCTTCTCTTATGGCAATCATGTTCCGTCCGTGTCTGGAGTTGACTAAGCTGATCATGAATGCAATGCCTACCAAGTTAATGAGGACCACATTCCAAAGGTCAATTCTAAGTGGGATCCCCGGCCATCCCCTTGCGCCGCCGAATACCTGGACATTGTCCAGGATAAGCCTTATCGCTTCTCCAAATCCCAAAGTGGCGATACAGAAGTAATCTCCCTTCAGTTTCAGAGTGAGCCTGCCTATGAATAGGCTTATTATGCCTGCCACAAGACCGCCAGCCAGGAGAGAGACGATAAGGGGTAGACCTAGCTTTACGCCTATGAAAGCTGCTGCGTAGGCGCCAATTGCCATGAATCCTGCATGCCCGAAAGAGAAAAGCCCTGTGAATCCTGTAAGGAGGGAGAGTCCTAATACCGCCATGAGGTTTATCCCGGACAGTATCAAGATGCCTTTTACATAGAACCAGTCCATGGCTGTCCCTCCCTCTATGCTTTCTCCTCACTGGGTTTGCCCATGAGGCCTATCGGGCGAAACACCAGGATGATTATGAGCAGGCTGAAGGAAATCAAGTCTCTGAATTGCGATGAGAAGTATCCTGAAATGAGGGTTTCCAAAAGACCCAGTATTACTGATCCGATGACTGCTCCGGGAAGACTTCCCAGCCCCCCGAATACCGCAGCAATGAATGATTTGATGGTCACAGCCCCTATCTGAGGGTAAACCGTATACTTCATACCGAACAGAACACCTGCCACACCTGCAAGGAAGCCCCCTACTGCAAATACGAGGATTATGATCATGTCAGTATTGATGCCCATCAACGCACTGACCCTGGCGTTGAAGGCAGTGGCCCGGATTGCTTT
>JAAYRV010000041.1 GCA_012518595.1 Bacillota bacterium | reverse complement strand
TAAGAGCACTTGAGGAGGGGCTTTGTCGATTTTCTCTATGTCAGCCATGACACGGGAAATTACGTTCTCAGGGCCGGTTATGACCAGGATGTTTTCCTCAGGTCCGGTTTTCACATACGGCTTGAAAAAGTCGGATAGCATCTTCGAGACATTCTCCGCTTTCGCATACTTGAGCCTCACTACTTCTGTCCTGGTAAACAAGGGGAATGCAGGGTTCTTCGCATCCGGCATGCCCACCATATAATAGTCGCCCACCTTGACGAAGGAATACCCGAAAGGAGCGACTATCATTTCCAAGGCTTTCTCAAGAGGCACATCGTATAGTTCCAGCGTCACCCAACCCTGCACTGATGGCTCTACGAGAATGTTTACTCCTGTCTGCGCAGAGATATCGCGAAAGACATTTATTATGTCTTCGCTGTCAAAGATGTTTGTAACCAGAGGTTCTTCAGCCAACAGCGCAGCGGGAAAAATCAAAGTCGCTGCGATAATCGCAACAACCAGGACAAGGGCTTTAGGGGATCCCGCTGCTAGCCTTTTTTCCCGTATCATGTGGTTCCCTCCTTGAAATCATGTAACTTCGCAGGTCCCGCCTTTGGCAGGCCTTGCCCTACTCGACTGTGAATTCCCGCATTATGTATAGTGGCGCCTTACCTCCGTAATGCACGAGAAACTCAACGACGTAGTCTCCAGGTTCTAATTCACCGGAAAGAGCCACGTCAAAGGCACGGATGCCACCGGGCAGCACAACATTGGCTTCTTCACCTAAATCCAATGAATTCACATCAACTAGCGAACCCGGACCAACGTATTCAATCCCGGGGATACTCTCAGGCATGACCCGTCTCTTCAATGCCATGGATGCTCTGGGTTTAGCGTGGATTGTCCCGGTATTCTTGAAGACGGTTCCGAAGACAGTGCCCACTGAAGGCCCCCCATCGTCAACAGTGATAGGAGTAAGCTCGCCAATGGTTTCAAATTCCTTGCCTACTTTAAGAAACACAACAGTGCCGCTTTCCCCGGACCATTCTGAAGCACCAGGGGTAGTAGATTCACCTTCCGAGACAGGTGTCGCGGTGAATATGATGTTTGCATATTTACCGCCTGACTCTCCCTTAGGAATTGATAACAGCATACGTACTACTTGACGCGCCCTAGGCCTAATCTCAACCACATCAGGCTTCACTTCGATCCAATCAGCACAGCTTGGCGTAGAAGATTCTACTTCTTCCGTTATGAGCTCACCTTCATCGTCAAATGCAAGTGTTGTGGCACGACCTTCAACACGGATAGCCTGGTCAGAGCGGTTCTCAATAACCAGTGGCTTCGCTACAGTGGCACCTGCGATGCCGCTTAAGTCAAGCAGATCAGGGTCAACTGAGAAAGGTGCGATCACCGCGGACGTCTCCATCTTGGCGACCTCTGTTCCGCTCTCCCCAACACTGAACGGAACCTTGGCAGTGGCAGGCCTCATTCCCCCGTACTTAATTGAAATGTCGGCGATGTAGTCGCCCGGGGCGAGACCGCCGGGTAAAACTGAACCAAGGTTAACAGCAGCGCCTGGCAGCACAATGCCTCTACCCGCGCCAAGTGGAATTTCCCTGAGTCTCTTTCCGGCGCCGTCACGCAATATCATGCTTCCGCGAGCGAAGACGTGGATATCGCCTTCGTTTTTCAGCTCTGCCGACAGTATCACAGCATCCCTTCCGTATGCACTGGCGTAAGCAGGAGTTTCAACGGCATAGTCTACATTAAACCCGGTCACGTCGAGCCTCCTCCGCACTTGCCTCGCAGGGATGGTAAGCTCCACCACTGTCGCAAATCTCTGCACGAATGTACTGGAGGCAAACGCAGCCTCTCCCTTTCGCTCCTCTGGAATCAATTCAAAAACGACTGCCGCGTACCTGCCTCCTGACGCCCCACGAGGCACCGTGAGGGTTCCTTTCACGGCAAAGGTGGAGCTTGGCCCTACTATGGCCTTGTCCGCAGAGAGCTTTATCCATTTGGCGCAAGAGCGCTCAGATTCTCCCAACTCCGCGATTTCATAGTCTCCATTCGGTTTTTGGACGAGATCGGCGGGGTATATGAGGAAGTCTGCGGTCACGGCCCTGCCCTCGTTCATCATGACCACTTC
>JAAYRV010000287.1 GCA_012518595.1 Bacillota bacterium | reverse complement strand
TCAATGACAAGGTCCGCACTGCATCTCGCAATTTCGTCAAGTTCACCCTGTCCTGATATGCGCGCCAAAGCTTCCTCATGTGTAAGCTTGTCCCTTTCCATTATCCTCGCTGTGCGCACCTCTTCCTCTGCAGTCACAGCTATCACCTTGTCAACAAGCTTGTCCAGGCCTGCTTGATAGAGGACTGCAGCGTCCACTGCAACTAAGTCATGCTGCCCGGATACCTCATCCAACCTCTCTTTTGCACCCTTCACAAGCTTAGGAAACATAATCCCATTCAAACGCCGGAGGGCCTCAGGATCCGAGAAAACAAGCCGTCCCAAGGCCCTTCGGTTCAGAGTGCCTCTCTCTAAGATGTAGTCCGGGCCGAACTCATCCCTTATCTCACTAAGCGCAGGCATCCCCGGCTCCACCAACTCACGTGCGATAATATCCATATCAATAACATGAGCCCCTAATAGAGCAAGTTCCGAAGCAACAAAGCTCTTCCCGCTTCCGATTGGGCCGGTTATGCCAATAATCACGCCGTGCCTCACTACCATTCGTAAGTATTCGTTGCCGGAAGCAACGGTCTTCAATGATGAGTCATGGGTCTAGAACTTCGTGATCTCTTCCTCAAATCCTTCCTCTAACAGCTATTTCAATCGCATTGCACCAAGAAGTATCAATATACCCCCGGGTGCTTTTTCCAGTATGTAGCTTGGAACTGTCATGCGCATTTTTCGCCCCAGGATCAGGCCGAGACTGACGAAGATGCCTTGTGTAATACCTGCCACAACCGGAGTAAGGTTACTTGACATACCTGCCATACCTGCACCGAATCCGACACCAAGCGCGTCAATGGCAAGGGCCAACCCAAGGAAGAATCCTTCGTCAATTGTAAGCGTCCCGGATAAATCCAGGTCCGCAGTAACCGGCTCTGCCAGGAACTTAGGGATCATTATGAGTGTCTTTGTAATCTTGGATATGACTGTTTCGGTGGCGATCATGTCAACTGCGGCGCTTTCACCCATGCTTTCACCCATGCTTTCACCTGTGTTACTTCCTGTATTGCTTGTGTTAAGCGATGACGACGGCGAAGTCTCTGTAGTCTCAAAAGCGCCTGTAACATCTCGTTTGTTGATGTCAGTTCCGCTCATGTTGCAACTTACTGAGTTTCTGCGTCGGGACCGGGATAACGGCTTTAACATGACCGTTCCC
This sequence comes from Bacillota bacterium, assembly GCA_012518595.1. GTDB lineage: Bacteria > Bacillota > SHA-98 > UBA4971 > UBA4971 > UBA4971. The sequence continues at coordinate 1,517 of JAAYRV010000287.1, read as the reverse complement.
AAAACAATCAAGATACCGCTGCCTATCACCTTCGCTGCTTGCAGGCCTAACCGGTTTGCGACATAATCCCCGGTACTGAGGGATAAGAATACAACCACTCCGGACACGACATTGATCACAATCAAGGTGGCAACAGGCACTTTTATCCCGCGCATTCCTTGTGCAATACCGACAAGAAACCCGTCGACACTGACGGCGATGGCAAACAATACAACAGCAAGCACTAATCTTCCGCTCCTTTACCTGCACCTTCCTATCCCAATCACGATATGGCAGCAACGGACAATTAGTGCCTGTACGGTATGACACCAAGTTTTCCGCAAATATGATGTGAGGACATACACTTTGCACTTTATATTCTTTTCGTGGATACCAATGGGAATTCTTAAAGCACGGGCTTCTCAGTCGCAGTCTTGTGCTGTTCATATTCACAGTGTAGCTGAAGGCGAAGCCCAAGGCTCACCTGGAAACCTAGAACGGAATTGTCATCGTCAATGTGAGGAACTTGGGCTTAGGCTCTATCTCTGTTGAACATAACCATGCCCATGGTTTTCCTGTGTGGCCTGTGTCAGTACATTCATCACGGAGCCCGGTCTTCCCGTACCCCACCTCAAGTTTGGCATCACCTATCATAATAGTATACATCGCATCGAGAGTGCCTCTTCTTCCTTTGAAGGTATATCCTAAACTGAGGGAGCTATTGTCTGACACCTTACAGTCTAACTTGTTGTATAAAGTCGGCGCATAATGAGAAGTCTTTTTTGGCTCTCCGGCAAATAGCAGGGCTGTCGTATTGATGAACCGCTCATTGATAACAATATCCATTTTTCCGTATGCCACAAGCGTGATCTCGGGATTCTTTGTCTCTCTATGTGAGTACTTGGCCAGTCCGGCTAAGAAGATGTCCACTTGCTCCACATCATCAGGCATGAAAGCATGTTCCAGCTCACCGTATATTTCTCCGTAGAGTTTTGAAGTATGTTTTCCAACACTTGTGTAGCTTGGAAATGTCAGTGCGCCTTGCTCATACCCGCCCTTGCCTTCTAATTTCCCGTATTCCACGGACTTGATCTTGACGCCGCCTTCAAGCTTATGTGCAGTCCCTTGAGCTTCCTTGTGCTCTTTCGTCACTTGCCAAAGCCTGCCCCATATTTCGTTGCCTTCAGTTGACTTATATGACATTTTTGCCCTGGCCCGTGTCGTGTGATCCCCACAATACTCGCCTATATCCGCCAAGGTCTTGTCGAGATATCCATCGAGAGTCAGTGTAACGTATGATGACAGCTTGAACTCAATTTCACCGGACACTTTGTTTTTGGATGACCCTTTCTCCAAATCGAAGCTGCCGTCATATTTGGTAGTACGCTCATTGCCAAAGGTGACTTTCATGTCTCGCCTAAGGAGCTGAAGTGTAGTCTTAGCCTCCCCACGCAGATATCGTTTACCTTCATAGTCAAAGGCATCGCTTGAGTCTTTCTTGTGCGCTACTGCAGCAAAACCGGGTTCAACTGCGATTA
>JAAYRV010000286.1 GCA_012518595.1 Bacillota bacterium | reverse complement strand
ACTGTCACCGACAACGGTGGCCTCACAGGAACTGTGGAGAAGAGCATCCAGGTGGTGAACGCAGCACCAATCGCAGCGTTCAGCTTCACTCCGGAGTCTCCTGACGTAGGCCAAGTCGTGGCATTCACCAACGAGTCCACCGATGATGGCGAGATAGTCGCATGCTTCTGGGAGTTCGGCGATGGGACCACAAGCGTCCAGTGGAGCCCTGAGCATGAGTACAGCTCCACCGGAACGTTCGTTGTGAGGCTGACAGTGATAGATGACGACAACGCAGCTGGATCAATAACCCACGAGATAGAGATAGTCAATGCTCCGCCGCAGGCGGCATTCAGCTTCGCTCCATCCCCTGCGACAGTTTACGATATCGTCAAATTCACTGATGAGTCCATCGATGACGGCGAAATCGTAGCCTGGCACTGGGAGTTCGGCGACGGAGCGGAAAGCAATGAGCAGAATCCGGAGCACCAGTACACAACGAAGGGCGAATTCCAAGTAAGGCTCACCGTTACTGACGATGGCGGTCTCTTGGATACGGCGGAAGACACCATCCTAATTGTGAACCTCCCACCGGAAGTTGAGATCATCAAGCCTGTACCAGGCCAGGTCTTAGCAGGCGAGGAGACTATCCAATGGCAGGCTGTCGACCCTGACAACGATGCAGATGAACTTAAGATTACGCTTGAGTGCAGACTTATGACAAGTGAGGATTGGCAGACCATTGCATCTGACCTTGCCAACACCGGCGAGTTCGTCTGGGATACCTCCAGGCTCGAGCGCGGAGGCAAGTATGTAATGAGAATCACTGCAGTCGACCCGGATGGTGCACGCGGAGAGGCCACAAGCGAGGCGTTCACAGTAATCGTGCTGGCTCAAGCTGTGGTGGCCGCCCCGAATCCGGCTTCCGACTCAGTCACATTCTACTACGACATTGCAACAAACGGGACGCTATATGTCTACGATATCGTAGGACGCCTGGTACACTCAGCAGAGCTCTCAGCCGCAATGCATGCGCACGAATGGAACCTCGATTCAGGCGGCAAGCCGGTTGCCAACGGAATCTACCTCTACTTCGTAGTAGCGGGTAAGGAGAAATCTGAGGTCGGACGGCTTGTAGTGAACAGATAAACCCGGTTCAGGACTTGGGCTACCGTGCTTGCGGTAGCCCAAGCTTCCTGAGCTTGCAGGGCTGATCCAAGGAAACATTCTTCCATACACTCTCTTGATCTTTAAGGAGGGGGAAAAATGCGAATCAGGAAATCAATGCTTGTGCTCGCGCTAGTCTTTGCCCTGCTTCCCGTGTCATCAGCACTCGCCGCGAGTGATTTTACGGGCACAGCAGCGATGATGAACATCGGAATGGGAGCACGGGCGCTTGGAATGGGAGGCGCTCATATAGCAGTGGCAGATGACGCCTCTGTCATCTACTACAATCCGGCCGGCCTGGCCCTAGTCGACGGCATTAACGTTACATCACTATACACAAGCCAGTACGGGGCAGCAGGTTATCTTGCCTTGGGTATTGCCGGACGTAACATCGGAGGGGCCATCCTGAGGCTGGACGCATCCGGAATAGAAGAAACCGACGAATTTGGTAACACGATCGGCACCTTCGGTGTAGTCGAAACGACTGCCATGGCGGGGTACGGCAGAACAGTCATCCCTGATCTGAGCATCGGCGGCGCGATCAAGTACTACCAACAAACCTTGCCGAAAAACTCAGGTCAAGGTCTCACCGCTGATATTGGATTGCTGTATGAGTTGACAGAGAGCAAAGTGATGATTGGCGCGGTAGGCAGAAACCTTCTGGGCACCGTCACCTACTCAGGTGGCTCGAAAGACGCCTTCGATCGTGCATTTGGGTTCGGAGTATCGTTTGAGCCAATGGACAATCTCCTCATTGCAGGAGATGCAGTGCTCGAGAACGGTTTCACCGGCAAAGTCGGCGCAGAGTACAGGTTCCGCCAGATGGCAGTTCGGGCAGGAGGCTCTTTTGGTGAAGGGCAAACATGCCTCACTATAGGAGCGGGATTTGCAGTAACCAATTTCGACATTGACTACGCCTACCAGCATCACAGTACTTTACCGGACAGCCATAGGCTCTCATTGAGCATGAAGTTCTAAGAACATGAAGCCCGCAGCACCAAATCTCAAGATGCTGCGGGCTTTCATAATTCAATCCGGGCTCCATAATACCGGTCTGCGCTCCTCAAAATCGTAATCGTCCGCGCGAAGGATCCGGGCGACTCTTGCCTGAACCAGTGCGTCCTTCTCAGTTAACCCCCTGGACTCAAACGCTCTGACAACCCTCCTCCAGGCATGCTCGGCTGTGCTTTTGGGGGTTCCCTTACTGAAACCCTTAAGAACCTTCCTGGCTCGTGACACTCCAATCCCTGGGCATCCTGCATATCCGTCTGTGGAATCCCCTGTT
>JAAYRV010000040.1 GCA_012518595.1 Bacillota bacterium | reverse complement strand
CTCGTTCCCGCTCCCTTTCTCGCTCTTCGCGCAAGAGACGCCTGGGAAACCCTGAAAGAAGTCCGTGAACACGAAGGGACTCTGAAATCTGCTCCCCCACCCGGTATGCCGGGTTCAAGGTTGTCATAGGGTCTTGGAAGACCATAGCCATATCCTTTCCTCGCAAGTCCCTCATTTCCGCCTCGGACAAAGTCAGGAGCTCCTTGCCTTCAAACTTGACAGACCCTTTAACAATCCGTCCCGGCCGAGGGACAAGCCTCATTATTGAGAGAAGGCATGCACTCTTGCCGCATCCTGACTCACCTACAATAGCGAGAATATCACCTTTCTCCAGGGCAAGGTCAACATCACGAACTGCATGGACAGTCCCTCTGGGAGTCGGATACTCTGTCGAAAGCCCTGAGATCTCAAGGGCCGGAGATTCTTCACCATGAATTAGATTGTCAGGTTCAGCTTGAATAAAGGTATCATGTTTGGTTTGATTATTAAGAGCTTCCATCTATTGACCCTCCTGCAACCTTGGATCCAGAACATCCCGAAGGCCTTCTCCCACAAGGTTGATGGCCAACACCAGAATGACAAGGGCAAGCCCGGGCAGGGTCGCCACCCACCAAGCATTTAGCATATAACGGCGCCCGTCGGATACCATGGAGCCCCATGCAGGAATCCTAGGCGGTACACCGAGACCCAGGAAACTTAAGGACGACTCCATTACTATCATGTTCCCCATCCGCAATGTCCCAAGGACCAAGATTGAATGGACTATGTTAGGGAGGATCTCTGAAATCATGATAGCTCCGTCAGACCGGCCCAGTGCACGGGCAGCTTCCACATATTCACATGTCTTTTGGGACATTACCTCAGCTCTGGCCAGTCTGTAGAACTCGACCCACCCCTTGAAACAAAGGGCTAAGATGAGATTCCAGAACCCCGGACCCAAGACTGACATCATCCCTATGACGAATATCAAGTATGGGAATGCCAGTAGCAAATCAGTGAGCCTTGACATGACCTTGTCAAAGGCACCTTGATAGTAACCCGCTATGAGTCCCAGCCCTACGCCTACCACCATGGAAATTGCTATGGTTAAGACTCCTACGAGGATGGAGACACGAGCACCGTATATAACCCTGGAAAGTATGTCCCTTCCAAGCTGGTCCGTGCCAAAAGGATGAATGCCTGCCAACGTAGGAGCGACAAATCTTTCGGTGAGAGCTACTTCGTCCGGGCTGTACGGCGCTATGTAAGGCGCAAAAACAGCGCAAACAACGTAAGCCAGGATCACAATGCCCCCAACGACTGCGCCTGGATGGCTTTTTAGTTTCAGCAATATGTTCCATGCGCTTTGAAGTTTGGACCATGGACGGCTGTATTTCTTGGAGAAGGGCATTTCTAAGGGATAGGCTTCAGACCCCCAGACGTGTCCCTTAATGTCATTAGCACGCTCAATGTTTACTGACATGTTATATTCGGAGCCTCCTTTCCGTAAACTGTCATATTAGAATCCCAAATTGTCGCCTTAGGCTCACTAAAGCGTCATCTTAGGATTGAGATAGGTATAAAGAATATCTGTAGCAAGGTTTATCACGACAAAAGTCAAAGCATAGACCATGACTGCTGCCTGGACCAGCGGATAGTCCCTGGAGAATATCGCATCCACGACTATCCGCCCCAGGCCAGGCCACCCGAAGATCGTCTCCACTATCATGTTTCCTCCAAGCAACGTCCCCATCTGGAGTCCGACAACTGTCACCGTTGGAATAAGAGCATTACGCAAGGCATGCCTTATTACGACAACCACCTCAGGCACCCCTTTGGCCTTGGCGAACAGGACGTAGTCGGTCTTTAACGCTTCAAGCATGCTGGATCTCGTGACTCTGGCGACCACAGCTGCCACCCCTGCCCCTAAGGTCATTGCCGGGAGGGCGAGATGCCTCAAAGCATCCTGAAGCGCTTGAGTGTTCCCGGTAATTACGGCATCCAATGTCATGAGCCCTGTTATAGTGGTAGGCGCCATGCCATAGGTAATCCTGCCTGATGTAGGAAACCAACCAAGCCTCAGCGAAAACACGATGATCCCGATTATCCCCAGCCAGAAAGCAGGCATGGAAATCCCTAAGAAAGATGCGGTCATCCCAAAACGATCAATAAGAGAGTTCTGACGTCGCGCAGAGGCAATTCCCAAGGGAATACCCACTATAAGGGCAAACAGCAGCGAAAACAATGCCAACTCAATAGTGGCGGGGACAGCCTCAAGAATTACTTCTTTCACAGGACGGGCTCTTTGAATCGAGTACCCCATATCTCCTTGAACAAGTCTTCGGAGATACCTTGCAAGCTGCACCGGAAGGGGCTTATCCAGATCAAACTGAGCTCTTAGGAAGTCCATCTCCTCAAGAGTGACTCCCCCTGCTTCGCCCATCATGATATCCACCGGATCCCCTGGAATCATCCGCATGAAGAGAAACGCAAATATCACAACTCCCAGCATTATCGGGATTGCAGCAAGTATACGTTCTATTACCTGTACCTGTGTACGTGTCATCCTAACCTCCGATATCTGTCACTGCTACTTAACGGAGTAGCCTGCTTCGCGTAGTAAAGCCTTGGCTTTCTCAGGGTCGTACGGATACGGCGCAAGATCAGGATCGAATCCGAATCCGCTGGGCAAGAAAGCACACGCTAACCTGGTTCCGTTCCCGCCGTAGATAGACTTAAGTATTGCATCCCAGTCCACCGCATAATTCATAGCGCGGCGCACCCTGACATCGTCAAAAGGAGGCTTTTGGCAGTTCAGCTCCACACAATATACGCGGGTCCCGTCCACACTTTTCACCTGGATGTTTTTGTCCGCACTGAGAGTTTTCGCAAGATCCGGCGGCAATTGCTGAATAATGTGAACTTCGCCTGCTTTCAGAGCAGCCACTCTTACTGTCGCCTCAGGCATCATCCGAAAGATGGCCCGTTTTGCAGGCGCAACCCCTACCGGGGGAATCTCCCGTGAGCCTCCGTAGTACTCATCAAACCTCTCCATGACTATCTGATCATCCAGCCGTCCCTCTTTGAACTTGAACGGCCCTGCGCCAATGGGTTTCGCTGCGAATTCGTTATCCCCAACCTTTTGGATGTAGTCCTTAGGCACAATCTGAAAATGGACAAGCGCCTGAGGAAATATGGGGAAAGGATTTGCAAGAGTAAACTTCACAGTGTATTGATCTATCTTCTCAACAGCCTCCAGCGGGCCAAGGAGTCCTTTCCGCGGTGATGACTGACCTGCGATCGCCCCGTCCTCCAGGACCCTCTTGAATGTAAACACGACATCATCCGCGTCAAGGGCGTCGCCGTTATGGAACTTCACGTCTTTTCGCAATTTGAAGACATAGGTATTGTCAGAAGGAACAGTCCATGACTCAGCTATCTCAGGCACTACTTTCCCGTCCCAGGTCCGAGTGACAAGACCGTCAAACATGTTACGAAGGACGGTTTCCGTAGACCTGTCACGATACATGGCAGGGTCCAACGTTATGATCTTGTCAGCCTTCATCCCTACCACGATAGTGTCACCCCGCGTAATGCCTACGTCATGGAGATTCATTCGGGAATCCATGGACGGCTGCCAGCTTGTGATTTCTCCTCTGGCAGCTTCGGTTTCCTTAAGCGCATATCCGAAAACCCAGGGCGCGTCCTGGAAAATGATCCTCTGAGCCTCAAAGTAAGCTTTCTTGCGCTCACTCTGATCCGCAGTCATCTGAACCAGGGTAAGAAGTTCATCCAGTTCCTTATTGCTATACCCTGAGTAGTTGCCTCTGTCAGCTGTGCCGAGTTTAGGTATTACGAGGTCAAAAGGATCAAAGTATGCGCTACCCCAATCACTGAGGTACATTTGCCTTTCACCTGCAACGAGTCGCTCTTTCAGAGCATTCCACTCCCATATGCGCACTTCAGCCTCAACCCCGACGGCACGGAGATATGTAGCGATGATTTCCGCCTCATCAGCACGATCTGACTCAGCATCAACGATTATCGAAAGAGTCTTGCCTGCCGCCTGGACAGAGTGTTCCGGAACAAATCCGACAGAAACCAGGAGAACGGCAAGGACAGCCAAGGCTGCCAAGCACGACAGTATGCCATAACCTCTCTCGGCTCTCATGTCTTCAGCCTCCTTACTCTAACTTTTCTGTTCTTGAGATCCTCATGTGACTTGATTTCTACTACCGGTTCTTCCCACCTAAACGGAGCTTCAAGTCTTTCATGCGGACATCTTGTGCAAACCTCTGTCTCAAACGCTTCGTGTGGACGCCTTTCGTAGGAGTCCCATGTAAACACCTTGCGTGAATCATGTGTGACAACAGCTTCGTGGTGTGAATGCTTCATGTGAACCTCCTCTTGTGAGCGTTTAATCACGTGTTGGATGGATGCTTTACGCGAATACCTCACGTGAACACCCTATGACATCTGGAGTAAATGCGAATTAGCTGAATTTACAGGGGAGCTGCCTCATGCAAAACCGCACTGCAAAGGTTCTGCCGATATTTTTCATATAGCGTAAAGTAGGGGATACTGAGCAATCGCTTAGGGAAAAAGCGATCGCAGGACAAAAAACCCAAGGGGCCTCCTTGGGTAAGGTTTGGCGCCCCCCTCTCTACGCTTACGTGGTTAGCTGACGGACTCGGGCTGAAGGAGTTAGCCCTACCTGCCTCACCGGCAGGATTCGCCCCCACACTGGGACTTCGGTTCCCCCGCTCTTCCTTACGGAAGATTCAGCGGCTGCGTCTGTCTCTTAGACAAAGCACAGCTTGAATGACGCATATATTCTGTTCTTAGTACACACTACCATTATTATATTACTCGAGGGACTTATATGTGTCAATGGATGTTTTTATCAAACAACTTCTTCAGGTTTTCTGTATAAGGGGGTCTCACAATGCCTTTATCTGTAATAATCGCTGTAATATACTCAGCATCCGTCACATCAAAAGCAGGATTGTAAGCTTTAACACCTTTGGGCGCTGTTCTTCTTCCGAATGAATTGCCAATTTCATCTTCGTCACGGAGTTCAATTACTATGTCCGTCCCTCGAGGAGTATTCAAGTCAATAGTTGAAGTTGGTCCAAGGATATACATGGGAATACCATATTCTTTTGCAAGAATCGCAACCCCTGAAGTACCTATCTTGTTTGCAGTATCTCCATTTGCTGCAACACGGTCACACCCGACAAGAACCGCGTCAATTTTGCCTTCTTTCATAACCTGAGAAGCCATGTTATCACATATGACCGTTATATCAATGCCTGCTTTACTTAACTCGTAAGCCGTCAATCTTGAGCCTTGCAGCAGTGGTCTTGTTTCATCAGCAAATACTTTGAAGTCATAGCCTTTTTGATGTCCTAAATACATTGGAGCTAATGCTGTCCCATAGCCGGATGTGGCAAGACCGCCTGCATTGCAGTGTGTTAGTAAGCCCATTTTCGGTTCCAGCAAAGATAAGCCATATTCGCCAATAGCTTTACACATTGCTTGGTCTTCTCGTAAGATCTTTTCGCTCTCATCGAGCAAGGCTTCCTTGATTTCATCCAGGGTCTTGTTTTCTTCTTTCTCGAATCTTTCAGTCATCCTGTCAAGCGCCCAAAATAAATTGACTGCGGTAGGTCTTGATGTTGCGAGGTAGTCTCTGATTTCTTCAAATTCTTTCCTAAACTCTCGGACACTTGTAGCTTGTGATTTCAAGCTACACACATAGAGTCCAAATGCGGCTGCAATACCAATTGCAGGCGCTCCTCTGACCCTAAGCTTCTTTATTGCTTCCCAAATATCTTCAGCCTTATCTAATTCCAACCATTTCTCTTCATTCGGCAACAGAGTCTGATCTATGATTATGAGTCTATCTTTTGTCTCATTTAGTCCGGCCGGCACTACAGTCATCATCATCTTGATACGCCCTCACTTTGTACTCTTAGTCTTTTCCCCGGCACTCGCCACAACCACGGTTTCTTATATTACCTGTTCCAATAGTTGTCCGTACTCCTTCAGCCACGCTTTTGCCTTGTCCATCGTGGGAGTCTGCGCACGGATGATATTCCAGAATCTAGGCGTGTGGTTGGCTTCGATGAGATGAGCAAGCTCGTGGATAATGACGTAGTCGATAACAAACATCGGCGCCTTGATAAGTCGCCAGTTAACGTTGACGTTGTTATTCGGGGTGCAGGAACCCCAACGATATCTGCTGTCAACAATCTTGACATCGGCAACCTCAACACCAAGTTGTCGAGCATGCTCCTTCACACGGGGGACAATCTTTTCTTCTGCCTTCCGGACATACCATTCCCGCAAAGTCTCCACTCGCTTCGAGCCCTCGGAAGCAGGAATGAGGAACCGTTGGGCAAACTGAATCTCAGTTAAGCCGGATTCAACTATCTCAATACGATATTGTCGCCCTAGATACAGTATGGATTCACCGCTTACGAGCTCCTTCCCGGGTGGATGCGGAAGGGTCTGGTATTTCTGGGGGTGGTTGATTTTTTCATGAATCCACTGCCGCTTTGACTCTACCACTTGCCGAATTCTCTCGTCAGATGTGCTTTCCGGCGCATGCACAACAACGCTGCGGTCGCGCTCAACAGTGATAGTCACCCTACGCCGCCTTGGTGATCTTTGAATTGTGTATGTTAATTCCATGGCTGTCACTCCGCGTAGAGAATTATATCATTGTTCTTCGCGGCAATCTCCATTATCCGACTGATAATGCGTTTACGATTGTCGAAAATACCGGGGAGTGGCAAGAACTCCTGTGACACTAGTATCTTTTGAAGCTCTGCTTTCAGTTTATTGCGGGCGGGAATACTCTCCCAAAACCCGGTGAGTTTGAGTTCGCGCTCCACAGCTAGAAATACTTTCTGAGTAAGGTCAACCAAGCGGCTGATCTTGTCCTCTTCGCTCATACCGGCACCGGGAGCTGACTCCTCTACAAGAAAGGCTGCATCAGTCAGCCCCGCCTCGCTGTCCTCCCCAAATATCTCTCTTTCAAACATCCTGAAGAATGGCATTTGCTTTTTCCTATGAAGGCCATAGGTAGGCTCCTTGTTGGCTTTCATAATGCGCTGTCGTAGCTTTTCCAGTTCTTCGTAGATCTTCTCCCAGTTGTTGCGGAATTGCTCGAAAATAGCTGCCAGCGCTTGGGCAAAAGAAGCTTGCAGATCAGGATCGTCTATCAGCTCAACATCAAGGTGGTGGCGGATAGCGTGCTCAACCTCAGCAGCCTTCGTTTTCGTGCGCTTGCGTTTGTCCACCTCTTTTTGAAAATCTTCGTCGAGGATAGAGATGGGCTCTATCTTTGTCTCAATTCCTTTAGATTCAAGATACTCGTCAGTAATACTGCGCAGTTTCTGAGGAATGCCTTTCATGCTAAGACGACCGTCTCGGAAGTGCTTGCCTGCCAGTACATTGATTTCAGAAAGAGCCTGGTAGTCTGCCACATAATCCAGGGCTTGCCTGGCGGGAAAGACCAGGTTAAGAGATCTGGTCAACTTCTTGAATGCCGTCACAAATTCAAAACGTAAGTCTTCGTCATAAAACACATCGAAGAATGCATCATGATCTGTCAACTCCGTCAGGCCATACTTCTTAAGCAGATCCATCATGGCTGCGTGGTTGGCAGCTAGCTCACGCAATTCTTCTTCCGGGAAGCTGAGGGAATCGATGACTTCTTGTTGCTCTCGCTCATCATAGTTGTCAATTGCTTCTTTCAGATGATGACCGATTCCGACGTAATCAACGACAAAGCCTTTTTCCTTGCTTTCGCCGCTGACACGATTCACGCGCGCGATAGCCTGAAGGAGGTTATGAGCGACGATGACCTTGTCGAGGTACATGACCTGCTCTATGGGTGCGTCAAAGCCGGTAAGCAGCATGTTATGAACAATCAGAATGCCCATGTCACCGGTGATTCCACCCTCTTCGCTGGCGAAATCCATTTTGAAGCTCTTAATGCTGGCCTCGTGCCTGGACTTGTCAGAGTAGACCTTAAGGTGTGGTGGGTCGTTGTGGTCGCCTGAGATAACCACATCTGTCGTCAGCCTCTTGAGGCAGTCGAGGTCAAGCCTCATGGGGTTAGACCGTTCCAGATCGGCGATGACATCTGCCAGGGCTGCGTCAATATGCTTCTTGTATCGCGCCGCTGCCTCTCTGGAAGTTGCCACAACTTGTGCTTTATAGCCATTGGGAAATACATGAGTCAGGTAGTGTTTAACCATATCTTGGGCCTTGGCAGCAATAGTGGACTCTGCTTCCAGATAAGCGTCGCGCGAACCGTAACCGAGAATCTCCATGCGCTCTCTGAGGTTATAGTCGCTGAACACATCCTTGAATGCTTCGTCCATACCCTTCTGGTCAGGCATTTCAGCGTTATGAGTACGTCCTTCGTATACGATCTCCAGTGTCACGCCGTCTTCAATAGACTGGCGCATGGTGTACTTGTCGATGTAGTCACCGAATACCCGCTCTGTCTTGTCAATGGGCGTGCCTGTGTAACCAATGCGAGAGGCGTTAGGGATGCCTTTATCTAGATTAGCGCCGAGCAAATTGTATTGAGAACGATGAGCCTCGTCTGTCATCACAAGAATATGAGGGCTGGGATTCAGCTCAGGGAAGGCCTCTCGTAGTTCAACTTCGCGGAACTTGTGAATCATGGCCATGACCAGATCCGATGAATCCGAACGTAGGAGCTCTTTCAACTTCTTGATACTGTCCGCTACTTTGACGGTAAAGCCAATACTCTGACTGGTCTCATATAGTTGGTTTTCCAGTTGGGTTCGATCCGTGACAAAAATCACTTTCCAGCGGGAAAGCTGTAGATGGCGGTACATCTCCCGCACCATGAACATCATGGTCAAAGATTTTCCTGAGCCTTGAGTGTGCCAGATTATGCCACTACGTTCCCTAGGGCTTTGTCCTTCCAGAAGTCGTTTGACTGCTAGTTTGACAGCGCGAAACTGCTGGTAGCGTCCTACCATCTTAATTGTCTCACCCTTGTCGTTAGTAGAAAACAAGGTGAATGTACGGATAAGGTCCAGCAGATTATCGCGATCCAGCATACCTGCTACCAGCCGCTGCTGGTCGTTGGGACCGCTCTCCCCGTGTTCTAAGTCGTCCACTGTACGAGGGTAGGGATCAGCCCATCGATAAAAGTGCTTCTCATTGTGTGTAGTGATAGTGCCGAATTTAGCCTCATTACGGCAGGTGACGACGACAAACTGGTTGTAGTAGAACAGATGCGCGCTGCCTTCCCCCTTCGCGCCTCGCTGTTCGCTGTAACGGAGTATTTGGTCGATGGCTTCAGGAATCGCATCTTTTACCTTAGGCGATTTACACTCAATCACCACAATCGGCAAACCATTAAGGAATAGCACTATATCTGGAATGATATGATGCTCAGTGCCTAAGATGCGTACTTTAAACTGGCAGACGGCAATGAAACGGTTGTTGTCCCGATGCGCAAAATCCACAAAACGCACGGTAGGACTTTTATCGCCGGTCTGGCGGTTCTCACTGACGCTGGTGTTCTCCAGCAGTAGATCAAGAACATAACGGTTATTCTGGATCAGGCCGGTACCGGGGAAACTGGCTGTTAGTCGCTTCACCACTTCCTCAATCTGATCGTCTTCCAGCCAAGGATTGATCACCTTAAGCTGCTCACGCAAGACCTGAACCATCACCACCTCGGTGAAGCTTTTGCGATAGCTGTCTTGTGGGTGCTGCTTACTGTCAAGGTCAATGATGTCCCACCCCAGCCCGGCAAGTTGATCCAGCAGGGGTTTTTCCACATGGTTACGCTCATCGATCTTGATCTGCTCGAGCATCTTGTTCTTAATCATGACTCTTCCCTTTCCACCGTTTTAGGTCTCGGCAGTCTTTTGATAGCCCGCTGGAAGTGCTTTTCCACCTGCGTAGCTTGATTGATCCGCCATGCACGGTGTTTTTCGTACTCGATTTGGGCCTTTGCAAGCGCCTGCTCACGGGAGACTGTTCCTGCATGAGTAAGCAGCTCGCGCCCGCTCAGTTTCAGAAAATCGTCAAGCTTAGCAGCCCAATCCTTCATATACATGGGCCTTTGCTCTAATGCTTGAAGTTCTGCAAACTCCAGATAGGAGGAGACAATACGGTTAAGAATGTCGAGTTCCTCCGGGTTCAGGTAATTCTTAGCGATGGCAGCTTCACTCTTCGTGGGTATGTTGCCGGTCCAGTGGGTGAGTCCCATATTTTCTTTAGTTGCGTCAGCGCGCCGGTACACGACTTCCGCTGCCGTTTGCCCATGAGCAGCCCAATGCATTTTGTTTTGCAGAGTCGCGAAGAAAAGTTGGGATGTTTCGGCATTAGGATCATAGTCGATACTGGTAGCGTAGATATCCAGTACTTTACGCCAGAAGACTTTTTCAGATGAACGAATGTCGCGTATCCGAGCCAGCAGCTCATCAAAGTAGTTGCCTCCGCCTGCCCGTTTCAGACGATCGTCATCCATGACGAAGCCCTTCACAATGAATTCACGCAGGCGTTCAGTCGCCCAGATGCGGAACTGAGTGCCACGGTGTGATTTCACCCGGTAGCCTACAGAGATGATTACGTCGAGGTTGTAGTAATCTACCTGATAGGTCTTGCCGTCGGCTGCAGTTGTTGCAAATTCTGCAACAACTGCTTCCCGTACCAGTTCACCCTCATTGAAGAGATTCTTGATGTGACGCGAAATGACTGACTTATCACGTTGAAAGAGATCGGCTAGTTGGTTAAGGGAAAGCCAACACGTTTCCCCGCTGAAAGCCACTTCCAACCTTGTCTGACCGTCTACCGTCTGGTAGAGAAGGATTTCCGCTGAGCTGGGCAGTGTTTCTCTATCGTGATTCATTCACTCATCACCTCCGTGCCATCCAACAACGGCGTCACACGTACCTTGCCTGTAAGTAGGTCTTGCATGAGGGAGGTTTTGAGGGAGCGGAGTTTGGCCAATGAGGTCCTCATACTCCGAACCAGTGCTGCATTCGCTTGGAGGATTGGTAGGATGGACATCTGTTCGCTAAGAGGCGGCTTCATGAACAGCACTCCCTTGATTACAGATGCACTGATTTTCACCATACTACCTGATGTTCCTGTCGCAGCCATCTCAATCTGCCTACGAACAGAAGAAGACATGAATACTTGTTCCATGTATTCAACAGAGACCTCATCACTAAATCGCAGCCGCACCATCAGGTCCGGATAAATGCAGGGTTCTACTATGCCTGTGAATATTCCCACCAAACCCACCAACGTGCGAGTGTTTGACCGACTTATGAGGAAGTCACCACGCCGAAGTAGCGCTGCTTCGATTCTGTGATTAGATTTCGGTGCATATTTGAGCTGATTAGGTTTGAAGCCTTCCGATGTTAGACATCCCAATCCAAGCATGTAAATCCCATTCCAGTTGCTCGATTCGACAGGCGAGTAACCATTCCTTGGAGGTTGCGATAGAACGGAAGAAACGGACGCTACCTCCCACTCCACCGGAATCCTACCAAGTGGGGAGTCCTTGAACTGGTGAGTCTCTTCCGAGCGGAGGTTGCCGTGTTCATCGATGCCACGGGTGAGAAGGTCCTGCATCAGACCTGTCTTGATGCGTTCCTGCTTGGCAATCAACGCCCCGGTCTGTTCAATTGCCTGATCCACAGTAGAGAGAATCTCG
>JAAYRV010000285.1 GCA_012518595.1 Bacillota bacterium | reverse complement strand
GCTGCGCTCTCAAAAGACAAGAATCAGGATTACAAACCATCGAGATTGTCTACAGTCCCTCAGCAAACAATGTGGGCAGGCAAGATTATGTACACGGCAATGTTGTTTCTAATTTCCAGTCTTTTACTTTCAATTGGGGTTCATATCATAGGGATCGTCGGGCAAGAAAATGTAACACTTGCGATGAACATCTACGCGACGACTGTATTGTTTCTAAGCTCCCTGTTTTTGTTGCCTGTTACGCTCTATTTGTGTGATCAACTGAGTGCAGCTATTGGTGTTGCCATAACAGTCGCGCTTTCGATGGGACTCGGTCTTATGACTTGGAATAGGTCATTTTGGCGTGTTTGCCCTTTTGCGGTTCCGAATCGCTTAATGTGCGGTATCTTAGGCATGTATCCAAATGGTTTACCCATAACAGGTGAGGCAGAACTATTCTCATCGGATCCGGTCATATCGACGGTCCTTATTAATCTGGCTTATTTCATCGTGTTCAGCATGTTCACATCGGTTTGGTTCTCAAAAAAAGAGGTATGCAAATGAACGGATTATTGAGAACATGTGAAGCTAACATAATAAAAATGAAAAGAACCCCTCTAATCTGGGTTCACGTTCTGGTGCCGGTTATCGGTTCAGGGCTGTTCTTGTCCTACTATCCTTTTTCGCAGTGGGATGAGATTACTAAAGTGAGTGGATTCTTGCAAACGGTAGCTGTCGCGTTTCCTTTCATGATCGCGGTGGTAACATCACTTTATGCAGAATTGGAAAAGAGTGCAGGGGATTATAAGGTTTTACTGGGAGGCTCTGATCCTAAGCTCCTTACCATGCTGGCCGGGACCCTCGTGCTCTTATTCTTAGGGCTCTTGTCGGCTCTTTGGACGACATGTCTTTTTGGCGTAGGATTCCGTCTTATGGGATACGAATACTACTCACAGTATTTCTATGTAATAGCAGGAATTGTTTTATGGTTGTCATCCTTGACAACGTATGGTATCCATATGTTTGTAAGTTTCAGGTTTTCCAAAAACATCTCAGTCGGCCTGGGTGCGGCAGAATCCCTAATCGCCGCGTTATTCCTCACGGGTCTGGGAGATGGTGTATGGCCTATGGCGCCTTGTGCATGGGGCGGAAGATTCATATCGTGGTGGCAATATGTCGAAAGCCCTGAATACATTCTTTCGCGATATCAGGGGCACATTCAGGAAGCCTTGCGCCGAGAATATGTTCTGCCTTGCGTGATGGCGATAATAATTACGGTTGTCTGTCTCATAGGACTGATGTTGTGGTTCAATAGGTGGGAGGGTAAGAGCTCCGAGGAATGAGACGTGCAAGTAAGGGTTCAAGAGAGTTACAATAGGTCAGGAAGTGATATAGTGGCTGGAATCTTGGCTGTGGATGATGATTTATCTGTCCTGACACTCATAAGAAATGCCTTGCAAACCCAGGGGCATCAGGTGACTGTATGTTCAGATAGCGCTGAGGTGCTCAAAATGGACTTAAACCGGTATCAGCTGATTTTGCTTGATATTATGATGCCGGGCATGGATGGGTTTGAGCTTTGCTGTGAGATTCGACGGTGGGTGGATTGTCCCATCCTTTTCCTCACCGCAAAGACCAGGGAGGCTGATATCGTACGGGGCCTGGGGTACGGTGCAGATGATTATCTTACCAAGCCTTTCGGTGTTGCCGAGCTTCGCGCGCGAGTCGATGCCCACCTCAGGCGCGATCAGAGGGAAAGACAGCATTCGGTTGCAGTCGGCAGCGTGCATTTCTCTTTGCGGAGCAAGGAGTGTTTTGTCGGTTCTCTGAAGGTGCCTTTTACCCGGAGTGAGTATGAGATCGTAGAATTCTTGGCTCTCAGTCATGGGCAGGTCTTCTCCAAAGGCCAAATCTACGAGGCAGTCTTTGGTTTTGAAGGCGAAAGTGATATCTCCGTCATCCCCGAACATATCAAAAACATACGTAAGAAGTTTTCTGAACTGGATATATCACCCATTAAAACAGTCTGGGGAGTAGGATACAAATGGGAAGTATGAAGATGGGAAGTATGAAGAAAACCGGATTAAAGCAAATCTTTTGGCGATACTTCACGGCAGTAGCCCTATCCTGTATATCCGTGGTGATAATTACAAGTCTTCTTATCTACTTTGGATTTGGCACCATGTTTTACCCTGCAAATCATACTGAGCAGGTTCTTGCCGATAATACGGAGAAGCTGAAAAAGGCAGACGTAATTACGCAAGACCTCCTAACGCCCATGGCAAGGTACGGTGTTTACACCCAAGATGGTGAACTTAAGTACGGCAACCTTGAAAACCCGGATAAAACCTGGGACCTATACACAAATGGATACAACAAAATGAGCGCATCGAGATATATAAAAGCATTTCAGCGTGATGGGGAAGTGCTTCTGGTAAGTTATCCTCTTACCCTGCAATTCAAGAATGCTTCCATGCGCCGGTATTTGCCCAATGCCGAGCTTTTCTGGGCTATCTGTTTCGTACTTATGTTTTTACTTCTTGTTTATCTGTGGTCAGTAAGGTTTGAGAGGAGGATCGGGGTCGAGCTTCAGGAGTTGCTCTGTGCCATCGAAAAGATCGAAAGGCATGATTTGGATGTCATTTTGGGGGAAAGCAATATTACAGAGGTTAATCGGGTAATCGACGGGCTTAACTGTATGAAGGAAGAGCTTCAGGTTTCGCTGGAGCATCAGTGGAGGGCGCAACAGATGCGGCAAGAGCAGGTTTCAGCCATGGCCCACGATATTAAGACACCCCTCACCATAATAAAGGGTAATGTTGATTTGCTGAAAGAAACACGGCTTACCGATGCTCAGTATGCTTATTGCGAGGATATATCCAAGGGCAGCGACGAGATTAGGCGATATATAGAGGCGCTCTTGCTTATGACGAAGGATGGCGTTTGTGTGTCTGAATCCAGCCCCGAGTGGGGCGAGATGACTTGCGTGGGCGATCTCATTGAGGGATTCCGCCGAGATGCCATAGCTTTAGTTAATCTCAAAGGCCTTGAACTCGTCTGGAACGGGGAAATAGACTGCTTTCAGGATCTATTTGTGAAAGGAAAGGAAGAAGACTTGAAGCGGGCTCTCGACAACGTCCTGACCAATGCGGTTGATCATTGCTGCCGTCGGATCCGTGTGTCTTTTCGAGTGTCTGACGGTGATTCAAGGGGCGACTCAAATCTACTCATAGAAGTCAGCGATGACGGTCCCGGCTTTTCCGAAAGAATGCTAAAGCGCGGAAAAGAACAGTTTCTTATGGAAGATGATAGCCGTTCGGCTGAAGGACACCATGGGCTAGGATTATACATTGCCGACCGGATAATCAAGAAATCAGGGGGAGATGTCACATTGAGCAATTTGAATGATAAAGAGAATCGCGGAGCTAATGTGATCATAAAACTCCCTTCGGAAAACATCCACTGAGGTTATCACGATCTGTTATTAACCGATTAGTAGGTGGCGTCAACTCAATACCCATCTTGGCGTCGATATGTATGAGCAAAGAACATTGAGTATTTCAGCGAAGTCCACGGGAGTTTCTACGAACCTTTCATCCTCAATGATTGGATCGATGCCGTGTTCGGAGAGGAGAGAAATGGCTTTATCAAGACAACCTCTGGGAAGTGTAAAAGGTTATAGCGTAAATAGCTTTATTTGTGGGCGCGTTTTCGGTTTTGCAACGATAAGCTATAATATTATCAAGACTGAAGAAGACCTACTAAGGAAATGATGCTACCGATGACTACAAGGGACGCGAAAATGTTAGCGTGGAAAGAGGCCCTGGAAAATGTACCAGAAGAGGATGAGGAGCTGAGTCCAGAGGAAATTGAGGGGCTTAAAGATGCCGAAGAAGACATTAAGGCTGGCAGAGTAAGGTTTTTGCATGAAGTTTTGCAGGAGCCGTAGGTATGAACGTAATAATTACTGAACGGGCTGCTAGGTATCTTGACAAGCTAGACAAAAAAGCACACCAAAAGCTTGAGCGAGCATTACATAAATTATGTGATTTTCCCGAGGTTACTAATGTAAAACGGTTGAGGGGTAGGCCCGGGAAGTACAGGCTGAGGGTTGGTGACTGGAGGATCATATTTGCTGTGGACTGGAAAAGAGACACTCTAGTTGTAATAACGATTGTCCATAGGAAAGATGCATATAAATAAGGTACGGCGATTCTGAAGATGCCAGGCCAAATGGATGAGTGAAAGACACCCAAACCACTTCCTTGTTTCTAGGCTTTGCCGGAGGCCTGTCGCCATCCATGTATCCCAAAGTCATAGTGCACACATGCGTATAACCTTCAGGGACACCCAGTTCCTTCAGCAACTCCTGGCCCTTTTCAGATTTGAAAATGAGCTCAGGCGAGTTTCTCGTTTCAATAGCCGCCTTAGCGTCGATATGTATGAGCAAAGAACATTCTATTTAAACAACAGATTGTTGCACCGCTGGCAACGGTCGTTAGAAATAGGATTCATCATGGAACAAACGTTGCAGTAGATAATCCGGTCCTTAGACTTGTCGTATTTTTCGTAAGTGCCGAAGGCCGGATGATACCGAACACGGTCACCTAATTCTGTACGGCAAATCTTCCGTTGATTATCAAAAACAGAAATACACAGCCCGGAATGGAAATCAAGTGGTATAGCAGGCCCCAAAGACCAATCTTTTTCGTTTTTGCTTTTGGCAATATTGCAGTTCCTCCCTTTGATCCCTCCTGATACTAAATCACCAGCCGTGGATCCCTGCCATCACACCTGTTTCATTCCATAGTCTTTGTTTTACATCCATCACTGTCTGTTCATCAGTGATACCATGGAGAAGCTCTACAAGCTTGGTTTCAGCTCCGTCACCGAAGGTCAGATAAACCCGTGCCCGGTCAATCTCAATAGCCTTTAACCTTACCCCATGCACGCCGTCACTACCCCATTTATAGATTTTACTGCCCATCAAGATACCAAAGGTAGACACGACGGTTTCTTCCTCGTTACTTTTTCTCTTGCTTCCTAATATGGAGACAACAGCCGAAGGCCTCGCGAGGATACGATTTTCCCAGATAAGCTTTGCGTCATAAAGCAGCCGATTTTGTCTGATTAAAAGTATGAGCAAGGTGATATTTAAGACGGCAAAGATGAACGTGATCGCCACCATAAGTCTCACACCAAACCACACTGTCAAGACTGTCAAGCAAATACTAACTGCGAAAAGCACGGCATATCCATTGCGCAGTTTTTGGATTGCCTTCATATGCATCACGCTACCTTTATAGTAGAGTCTAGGAAAGGATGCAGGGGGAGTCATCGATCCAAAGTATGAAATCGCAAAAAAATCTCTCATACTAAAGCATGAGAGACCGAATTTATAAGCATTTATGAGGCTTTTTCGTTATAAATCAGATTGATTTTTAAGAAGGGTGCTGATTAGCTCTGCGCGGCTGCCTACATCATATTTTGAAAAAATATTTCTTGCGTGGGTTTTAACAGTGCTTTCACTGATAAACAAAGCCTGCGCTATTTCTCGATTGGATTCTCCGGACAGAATGTGCTGGAGAACCTCCTTTTCTCTGACAGTCAATTCTTCCAGTGTTTCCGTCTTCCGGATAACATCTATTTGTTGTGTTTTGCTCATGCCATCATAGACGGTAAGATAGATGTGATTCTTAAGCAGCATAACAAGGTGCCGGTTAAGCGACGGCAGTAAGACCAGGGTGGCACATACAACGGTAAGTGCAATGACCGCTACCTCCGCACTGGAAAGCTGAACTGAGGTTATTGCTATGCCTAAGGCGTCACCGCTTAAGACGCCAAACACATTTGCGGAAAGCCCGATGCCGAACACCTTCACGGGATTTTCGGTGTAATCGAGCATTTCTCCGATGATGCTCCACCAAAACAGGTCAAAAATACCGCAGCCACCCAGCATCAGGGTGTTCACAATAAGATAATCAGGCGCGGTTCGCCCTAGCAGCATGAAGCTGATGAATGCTCCCATAATCATGGCTATGCCGGCATATAGAATCCTTGAACGCTTTGTCTTTACCGGCAAATTTCTGACAACAGCCAGTGCAATGATATATGGCACTGCCCAATACCAACTCACAAGACCTGTGAGATGCTCAAAAGCAGGGTTTATAACTTGATACATAAGGCCGGAATTGATCGTTATGATAAAGACGAATAAGACGAGAAGCATCAGTGGGTTCTTTATGTCACCACGCGGTTTGTTTTCCGTTCTCTCTTGCCAGCCATTTTTTGTGATGGGTGGTAGCGCCCAAAGGAACGCCATACCGGTTACAAGGCAAAACATAGAGAGGATAAGGCCAATAATAGATGACAAGTTTATGGCAACCACATTGACTGCAATCATAATAATATTGGAATAAATCAGGACATCTGCGCAGGTCTTGATACGCTCGTTTTTAGGTGTAAAGGCTTTCAGAAAATATCCCCAAGATGCCACTGCGCAGCCTGACACATACCCGCCAACAATTAACCCTATTGTCCACAGTATAGATGGGGCAAAAAAGAATGGTATAGTTGCAATTAGACATACACCTATACTGGCAAGAATAGTATACTTTGCAGCTATTGAAGATTTCACAAAATAGCCACAAGAGAACAGTCCTGCAAAATGCCCAACAATAGCTGCCAGTATGTAACCGGAGGCTTCCACCTCGTAAAACTCCAACAAGCTGTAGAGCACCTGTCCCTCAAACAGAAAGGACAGGATATAGGCAAAGAGGAATGAGAATCCTACAACTGAGAAGAGACGTCTATTCACAACTTTAAACGTTCTCATTTAATCATCCTATCAGAGGCGCCCCACTCCTTGCCCGTCCATCAATGCCCAATGCCGGCAGTCTCGGAACGCATTCTTTCAATCCGTTATCTCAACAAACATAAATAAACATGCAGGTTATGCGCGCAATATCGACAACCAAGAATTCTCGGCTATTCTTCCGGATACTCACATTAATATCTTCGAGTTACCCTATCTACACTTCCTCATACATAACCATATGTTACATCCCATAATCAATTAAGACAACTCTCAACCGAACACTATGTGATTAGTTTTAGTAATTCTGCGATTACCCGGGCGGGATCTCTGTTTACCCTTGGAACGGATTCCCAGAGCTCGTCATAGTAGCGATGGAAAGCTTCCACAACAGTTGGTTCTGAGACTGCTGC
>JAAYRV010000284.1 GCA_012518595.1 Bacillota bacterium | reverse complement strand
TACACTACACCTGAATAATGTTGCAAAGATCATGCCAGCTGACGCACGCTAGGACACAATCCGGCCAAAGCCTTGTGAAAGCCGTCACAAAGTCACGTCACGGTTCGATAATAGGCGACGCAATTCGCCGTAAAATAATGCCCTGCTGCATTATTCGCGTCAAATCCAGCGTTTTGTTCCGTGCTTGACTACTCTTTGGAAAACTCAGCATCATCACAGATTCCAATTGTGCATCATTTATGAAGGCTCTGAGCTTGGGAAAAACGTTTTCTTCATTCTTCCGGCCTTTTAAGAACCATGGAAGACCTGGGAAAAACAAGAAAGAATGCAAATAGGCATCATTTAATGCATGGGTGCATTAATGGGCATATTTTTTTAGTTTCCTGACTATAGTGGATTGATTAACACCGAGGACTTCAGCTATTTCATAGGTAGTTTCATGATCTTTCCGCGCGTGACTGATCAGCTGTCTTTCAACTTCTTCCACAGCCTCACGCAGCGGTATCACCCCTTTTACTATTACCTTGGGGTCATGGTCAACATCTCGTTCCTTAACATGTTGAGGCAGGTCATCTACGGTAATCTCCTCTCCTTCTACCGTAACGACAAGCCGCTCCATGAGGTTTTCCAGCTCCCTGACATTTCCGGGCCAAGAGTACTCAGTTAATGCTTCCCTCGCTTCCCTGGAAATTGTCTTGTTGTACCTATGAGCGCTGTTATGCTTAGCCAAGAAGTGATAAATAAGAGGAATAACATCATCTCGCCTGCTGCGTAAGGGAGGGATTACTATTGGAACCACGTTCAGCCTATAGAAGAGGTCAGCGCGAAATTCACCCTTCTCCACCATTTTTGCCAAGTCTCTGTTGGTGGCTGCAATTATCCTGATATCAACGTCAATAGGATGAATCCCACCGACCCGCGTAAGACGACGTTCTTGAATAACCTGGAGGAGCTTCACTTGAAGATCAAGGGTAAGATCGGATATCTCGTCAAGGAAGAGTGTGCCTGAGGATGCAACTTCTATCATTCCGGGTTTGCCTTCACGCTTTGCGCCGGTAAACGCACCGGCTTCGTACCCGAACAGCTCAGACTCGAGAAGATTCGGAGGGATGGCCCCGCAATTTATGGTGACGAAAGGTCCGGATCTACGAAGACTTGCATTATGAATGAATCGTGCGATGACTTCCTTGCCTACTCCTGATTCGCCTAAAATAAGAATAGTCGTAGTGACCTGCGCTACCTTACTCGCTAGGCGCAACACTTCCCCCATTTCCACGCTGTAAGCAATAATAGGGTTCTCGGAGGAATCATGAGCTTTCTCAGTCTTTTCGGATTCCCAGGACAGGAGATGCCGAGCGGCTTTCGTAATACGATCTTTGCCAACCCCAGGGAGGGTCCGGGCAAAAGCCAGATCAAGGCCATGTGAAACCTGCCCACCTGAAGCCAAAACCCATAGAACTGCTTTAATATCGTCTGAAAGTCTGAAGGCAACTTCAGGGCACGCCTTAAAACACTCCCCGCATCCGTCACACCTTTGCGGATCCACGACTATTCTACCTCTTACAGAAGATATGGCATCAACAGGGCATTTCGGAATACACAGGCCGCATCTTTGACATTTATCATCGTCAACAAAGATAAATCCCTGCAACTCCCTTGCTCCTCCCCTACACGAAACATTATATAGCACATATC
>JAAYRV010000283.1 GCA_012518595.1 Bacillota bacterium | reverse complement strand
GCCTGGCAAAAACCCCCCATGCAATGCTCAGCAGGGCGACAGCCGGAGTCAGGGGCAAAACTCTCATTGTCAACCTCCCAGGGAGTCCAAAAGCAGTGAAAGAAGGTCTTGACGCAATCTTGCCTGCCCTTCCCCATGCGGTTGAAGTGATCCGCGGCTAGGAACACCACCGCTCGCCCCTCGCTTGTCTTGCCGGGCCATGCGAAGTATAATAGATATGTTCTTTGTATAGTCGAAATGATGCGGAAAGCATGGATTGACCTTTACGGGAGGCGGAGACGACGTGGTAAACGACCTGGAACAGGTACTTATAAGCGAGGGAGAAATTGCCAGGAGAGTAAGGGAGCTCGGCACTGAAATTACGGAAGACTATAAAGGTGGCGGGCTTGTCGTTGTAGGTATTTTGAAAGGTGCGCTCATGTTTATGGCTGACCTTATCAGGCACATAAAAATACCGGTTATCATGGACTTTGCAGTTGTATCGAGTTATGGCGCTTCTACGGAAACTTCAGGCGTAGTGAGAATCCTGAAGGATTTAGATCAACCTATAGAAGGCAAGCACGTTCTGATTGTTGAGGACATTATCGACACAGGCTTGACTATGCATTACTTAGTTCGTAACTTTGAGGCCAGAAAACCTGCGTCTGTCAAGGTCTGCACACTTCTTGACAAACCCTCAAGGAGAGAGGTGGACATTAAACCGGATTACTGCGGGTTTTCAATACCTGACAAGTTTGTCGTCGGTTACGGTCTTGATTACGCTGAGTATTACAGAAACCTGCCACAGGTGAGTATTTTGAAAGAGGAAGTATACAACAAGTGCTAGTAGTCATCGATTTTGACTTACAGCTTAGTATGGTTCTTGCCAGGAAAGCGCGGGAGCTTCATGTGTATTCGGAAATTGTGCCTCACAGTGTCACAGGAAAAGAGCTTGAAGCTTTAGCCCCCAAAGGGATTATTGTCTCAGGAAGCCTGGATCCGGAGGCTTCTCCTGATATCTCCGATGCGCTTGACAGGGGAATCCTTGACCTTGGTATCCCTGTGATGGGGATAAACTGTAAGGCCTGCGGCTTATCATGTGCTGACTATACCATAGGATCGCACGAAGGGGAGCAGGCGCTTTCTCATTTTCTATTCCAAACATGCGGCTTTGAGACGAATTGGACCGCAAGAAGATTTGTTGAGCAGTCAATTGAAGAGATTAAGTCTAAGATTGGCAACGCCAGGGCAATCTGCGGATTGTCCGGCGGAGTAGACTCATCTGTCGCTTCGGTGCTGGTTCAAAAAGCTATAGGTGACAGATTGACTTGCATCTTTGTGGACACAGGCTTGCTTCGTAAAGGTGAAGCAAGCGATGTGAGACGTATTTTCGGTGAAGGTTTCAAGATGAATCTAAGGATGGTGGATGCAAGAGTCAGGTTCCTTCGAGCGCTGGAAGGGATTACGGATCCTGAAGAGAAGCGGAAACGGATAGGCGCTGAGTTCATCAATGTGTTTGAAGATGAGGCAGCTAAGCTACAAGGGGATACCGGTTTCCTCGTACAGGGAACTCTCTATTCCGATGTCTTGGAAAGCATAGCTCACAGCGGTACAGGGGGCACCAGGGTTAAGTCACATCACAATGTAGGCGGACTTCCTGATGCCATTCAGTTCGAGCTTGTGGAGCCTCTCCGATACCTATTTAAGGACGAGGTCCGCGAAGTTGGGAAGGAACTGGGCATTCCCGCTCATATCTTAGAGCGTCATCCTTTCCCAGGCCCCGGCCTTGGCGTACGGATCGTCGGCGAAGTAACTGAGGAGAGCCTTGACATGGCAAGGGAAGCCAATGCTATCGTCGAGGAAGAGATCCATAGAGCCGGCCTCTATAACGAATTATGGCAAGTCTTCGCGGTGCTTCTGGATGTCAGAAGCGTAGGAGTGTCTTCCGG
>JAAYRV010000282.1 GCA_012518595.1 Bacillota bacterium | reverse complement strand
CTCATGGCAGGTCGCGCCACAAGTTGCAGCACACGTTTCCGCACAAGTAGACCCGGATCCACACGTCGCGCTACATGTCGCTGCACAAGTGGGGCTGGTTCCGCATGTCGCAGCGCATGTCACGAGACACGTGGGCGCAATTGTGGGAACCGGACACATCCCGGATGTAGCCATAGGTTCCACGTTGTCGTTTTGTTCCCCTCGCGAGTCGCTCCCCGGAGTCTCATATTCACTTGATTCCATGCGCCAATTCGGATTCGCCAGGCGGTTATCCGCTAGTTCCGCCGAGTAAGCGAAAAGAGGTGAATCCAAGACTTCCTCGGTAGCCCTTGCCTTTGCTGCAGAAATCCAAAACCCTGTTACAAGCATGCATGAGAGCAGTAGTACTAAAGTCAGGAACCTCACTCTTGTTTTATTCATTTTGTTCTCCCTCCTTCCCTTCTTCAATTAGCCGGAACTCTAAACCGTAGATAGACTTGAGGGTCGAGTCAGGTATCGTGGAAGTTGTTCCCATGATTTCATCAGAGAAAAGCTTTGACGCCGCAAACACTAAGATCTTTCCTCGCCCGATTTGTTTTTCTGCAGCCACCGTCCTTTCCAGACTATCAGCGACTTCTGGATTACCGCCGGCTACTTGGTAAGTAAGGATATGCCGCTGGATTGGTTCTCCGTCAAGGCCGATGATAGACGCGATTCTGGGTTCCTTGACGGAAAGCCCGAAATTTCTTAAGAATTCATTAGCCAATCTGTCCGAGGATGTATTTCCGTGCATAACTAGGAGGTATCCACCGGATTCCAGGTATTGTCTTATCATATGATATTCACGATTTGAGAAGCGTTTGGCAATACTCACGAGCACAACGACGTCGCATTCCAGCGCCTTACGAAGGGATGCAACCCTGGGGCGGCCTCCTACCCGCTGAATCCAAGTATAGAATGTATGGTAGGCTTTGGATGAATCAAGGAATATTGTCTCCTCCGGCAGTAACATCAAGGTGTGGTCGCGTTCAAAAGCGACTTCCAAAGTATCGCTGCGAATCTTGGGGGGATGCCGATAAGTGGCAGAGGCAAGACTCTGCAAAGACCATATAGCAAGGAAGATACCTATGAGCGTTGCAAGGGCCATGGAAGGGGCAAGGGATGCGAAAACACTGCCGCCTCTGCGCATCAGGAGGAAGAGCCCGTATAGCAGGACAGCCGTAGTGCCTAGGAGAACTGCCGGTAACCAGGTCAGGTATGCGCTGCGATTGAGCCAACTGATCATACCTATGAGGAGTTCCCATTTGCCCGGGATGAACATAAAGAAATTGGACCACACTGTGCTGTCGGTAAATGCCACTACCCTTCCCTTTCCCGATGAAGCTGCCGCGGCTTGAATCAAGAGTCCGTATTGCTTATCCAGATCAGGACTGTCAGTGGCAAAGAAGGTCTCATGGCTATAGTCAAGATATAGACTCTTCACTCCATAACCTGTGATTACGCCGGAGGCAAATTGTACCCCGAATCCTCTCCGTACCAAAGAGTATCGTATGGCCTGGTGGTCTTCTCCCATATGGTGTGTTTTTCATCTATGAGGATTCTGCCTTGTTTCATGATTCCCGGATCTCGAAATCCAAAGGCAAACACTAAGAGAAACGCGATGGCACAGGCAAGGGCTTGAGGCACCCATTGTCCGGACTGATGTTTACGTGTTTTGGAGGCTCTTTTTTGCTGTTTCGCCTTGGGCAAATCCTGTGTTGTTATCTTTGGAGCTGCGGCATCTTGCGTATTATGGGTATGCGCAAGTCCTTGCCAAGCCGGTATCAATGCCAGAGGCAAGAAGCTTCCTAACACCCATGCAGGCAACCAGAATATGTCATAGTTCCGGTATGAGATGATAATAAGCAGAAGAAACACGTATCGTGCCAGGAAAAATGCAGCCAGCATACTGAGAACTTGCCCCGTTTCTCGGATCATGTTGTTTAGGTTTCCGTTATGTGTCTTCCTTACGATGACTCTCATGGTGATCCATCCGACGAATACCATAGTCATGAGAAGCAAATTCAGTTTTTCCGAAGTGGTGGCTAAAATGAACTCATATCCAGGTGTGCGAATGAAGACACCATTTGCCGAAGGCGCAGCCT
>JAAYRV010000039.1 GCA_012518595.1 Bacillota bacterium | reverse complement strand
GATTAGAGGATTTGGAGCGTGTCAAGGAAATCGCAAGAATGTTGGGTGGAGACCCTGAGTCCAGCACAACAAGCATGCAACATGCAAGAGAGATGTTGAAAATCGGGTAACGAGTCAAATCGCCTCTTCTGACGAAGGATATTCCGGTAATGTCGCGAATAGATAATGCAATACATTTTGACCTCCGCATTTGCCTCTAATGCCAATTCTGGCGCGTATGGTATCAATTCAGCCATGGAAGGGATGGGCCTTGTGATGGATGATGGTAGGATCAAACACCATCCGATACTGGAGTTTAAGGAAGGTAGAAAGGTTCGTTTTACATTTGACGGCAAAGAGCTTGAAGGGTACGAAGGCGAGCCAATAGCCTGTGCCTTGCATGCAGCCGGTGTACGAGTCCTCAAAGAAAGTCCTGAGCTGAAAAGGCCACGGGGCTTTTTTTGCGCTATCGGGAATTGTTCATCATGCTTGATGACAGTGGATGGACGGCCTAATGTGAGGGTGTGTGTTGAGAGATTACGAGAAGGAATGAATGTCATAACTCAAAAAGGGAAGGGTGTCCTCCTTGCTGACAAGTGAAATATGTGTAGTTGGGGCGGGCCCCGCAGGGCTCAAAGCAGCAATCTCAGCTCGCGATATGGGGGCCCATGTTACGTTAGTGGATTCCGAGGTAAATCTCGGAGGGCAGCTTGTTAAGCAAACCCACAAATTCTTTGGCTCCAGAGGGCAATTTGCAGGAATGAGGGGCATTGATATCGCAAAGCTCCTTGCAGATGAGGTTTCGAGGGATCCTTCGGTAGATGTGATGTGTGAATCACAGGTTGTAGGGTTTTACGAGGATGGGACGTTGGCTATCGAGAAAGACGATTCCATTCAGTTTCTTAAGCCGGAGCGGGTTATTTGCGCTGCAGGGGCTTCTGAGCGGATGCTTTCCTTTCCTAATAATGATCTTCCGGGAGTATATGGCGCCGGGGCTGCGCAAACCCTCATGAATGTGTACGGAGTCAAGCCGGGAAATCGAGTGCTCATGATTGGCGCAGGGAACATAGGTCTTATTGTCAGTTATCAGTTACTGCAAGCAGGTGTCGAGGTAGCTGCAGTACTGGAGGCAATGCCCCATGTCGGGGGGTACGATGTGCATGCACGTAAGATTCAAAGAGCAGGGATTCCTATCCTCACTTCTCATACGATAAAGGAAGCCCATGGAACTCGGTCAGTTGAAGACGCCACTGTGTGGGCCTTAGACAGCGAGTTTCATCCTGTCATTGATTCAGAACGTTATTTTGAAGTGGATACTATTTGTCTTGCTGTGGGCCTTACACCTCTTACAGAACTCCTATGGCAGGCAGGCTGCAGGATGGTCTATGTGCCTGAACTTGGCGGGTATGCGCCGCTTCGATGCGAAAATTATGAAACCACTCATCCGGGTGTGTTTGTCGCCGGAGATTTAGCCGGGATAGAAGAAGCGTCTTCCGCAATGATAGAAGGCGTAGTCGCAGGCCTTTCCGCAGCGAGATCTTTAGGTTATGAAACAGACGGTTTTGAAGAGAGACTCAGACTGGCAAAAAATGAGCTGGAAGCCTTAAGGCAAGGCCCGACCGGACAGAAGGTAAGGCAAGGCATACGAAGGCTCATGGCGCTTAGAGAGGTGGGTGAGGGTATTTGACTGGGAGAAGCACGGGTTTTCGTACGGTTCCTGATGCAGAGAGACGAGGGAAAGGTCCGGTTGTGGTAATAGAGTGCTTTGAAGAAATCCCCTGTGACCCCTGTCACGAAGCATGCAATCAGGGTGCGATTTTAGCTTTTGATGATATCAACAGTCTGCCTGAGATAGATTTTGCCAAGTGTAACGGGTGCGGACGGTGCATCTCGGTCTGTCCCGGATTAGCCATTTTTGTCGTAGATGAAACATGGAAAGAAGGTCTTGCAGTTGTCAGAATTCCTTATGAGTTTATTCCCCTCCCCCACAAAGGACAACAGGTAAAGGGCGTTTCAAGAGACGGAGTCGAGTTGTGCGACGCCACGGTCGTAAAGGTGGAGAATACCAAAAGGCATGACAGGACCCCTGTAATATGGGTGGAGATACCTCGGGCTCTTGCTATGGACGTAAGGCATATTCGTGTGGGAGGGACTTCCTTTGACAGACAAGAAACTTAGCAAAGAAAAGAAGACGGACAAATCCGAAATCACTTTGATTTGCCGGTGTGAGGATGTAACTCTCGAGGAAATCCGGGACTTGATTGCGGAAGGTTACACTACCGCAGAGGAAATCAAGAGGATTACAAGGTGCGGTATGGGGCCGTGCCAGGGACGGACATGCCGTGAGCTACTACTTGCCGAGGTTGCAAGAGCTTTGGGAGAGAAGGTGGATAAAGTGGCGCCGACAAGGTACAGGCAGCCCACAAAGCCTATCCGTCTCGGTGGCATTATTGAAGGTGATACCAATGACTTGGGCTAAAGCAGTGTCATCATGCTCGTTAGACAATTTGCCGAAGACTGCTGACGCAGTGGTTATCGGTGGCGGTGTTATCGGCACGTCCATCGCATATCACCTGGCTAAGAAGGGTTTCGGGCGCATAGCGCTCTTGGAGCGGTCGTACTTGGCTTCCGGTTCCACAGGGCGTTGCGGGGCAGGTGTGAGGCAGCAATGGGGCACCAGACTGAATTGCTTGCTTTCTATAGACAGTGTCAGGGCGTTTGAGCGGATGGATGATGAGCTGAATTATTCAAGGAGTATAGAGTTTAAACAAGGTGGATATCTTCTACTGGCATACACCCGGCGAGAAGCGGATCAATTCAAAAAGAACGTCTTGCTTCAGCAAGAGCTGGGAATACCGGTCAGTCTTCTTACTCCTTTGGAAGCTCGGGAAATCGTGCCGATACTCAGTACGGACGGCGTCTTGCTGGCCACATTCTGTCCTACAGACGGTCACGCCAATCCTTTCCATGTTACGTACGCTTATGCTTCAGCCGGAAAGAGGCTGGGTGTAGATCTACATACCTTTACCGAAGCTCATGAAATCTTGACTGAATCCGGAAAAATCACAGGTGTGAAAACCAACAAGGGAACGATTTCCACTAACACAGTGATTAATGCGGCAGGGCC
The DNA here is from genome assembly GCA_012518595.1 of Bacillota bacterium. Lineage (GTDB taxonomy): Bacteria > Bacillota > SHA-98 > UBA4971 > UBA4971 > UBA4971. The sequence goes on along the minus strand of JAAYRV010000039.1, from coordinate 15,523 downwards.
TTACTCAGGGGTGGTCGCACAAATGGTAGGCCTTGACATACCGTTCTATCCGGAGCGACATCAAATCCTTGTGACAGAACCTGTGGATCCGGTATTGGGTCCGATGGTGATGTCCTTTTCCAGGCGATTCTACTGTCAGCAAACGCCTCACGGAAGTTTCATTATGGGTATGGGGGATCCCAAAGAGAAGCCGGGGTTTTCTATCTCCGGCACATGGGAATTCCTAGTTGAAATGGCAACGGAAATAACAAAGGTGTTGCCGCCGGTAGGGAATTTATCCGTAGTCAGGCAGTGGGCCGGGCTTTATGACATGACGCCTGACGCCCATCCAATCTTGGGACCCACGCCTTGTGAAGGGTTTTATTTGGCGTGCGGCTTTTCAGGACATGGGTTTATGCTTGCGCCTGTTACCGGTAAGCTTATCAGTGAAATCGTATGTGATGAAGAGCCTTCCATTGACATACATGGGCTGGACCTTGGTAGATTTGAACGTGGAGAACTGGTGATTGAGCCGTCAGTCGTATGAGGGGATTTCCGACTCAAGGACTCTCTCGGCAGGCAGGGAGGTATTAGTATGGGGATGGATATAGACATGCCGAGGTGCACAGGGTGTAAGCTTTGTCAAATTGTATGTTCCGTTACTAACTTCGGCGAAAACAATCCAAAGAAAGCGGGCATAAGGATAGTCTCCAAGCTTTTTACTGAAGCCAGATACGAGGTTATTGTTTGTGACCAGTGCGGCGAGTGTATAGATGCATGTCCCTTTGATGCGATTGGTTTGGCTTCGGGAGTCGTCACTATCAATCAAGAGCTGTGTACGAATTGCGGAGTTTGTGTAGACGCGTGCCCAAATGGCGCCTTGTTCACTCATCCGGCGGTAGATCACCCGATAAAATGTGTTTTGTGCGGGGAGTGCGAAAGGTTTTGCCCCAGGGGAGTTTTAGGCGCCCTTGCAGCTAGCGGTAAGGGGGAGGTGGCGGATTAGATGTACGGATATGCAGGCAATATTCTCCGGGTGGATTTGTCTTCCGGAAGAGTTTCCCATGAGCCTCTTACTGAAGAGCTGGTTCACAATTACATAGGCGGTAGAGGATTTGGCGCCTACTATGTTTACAAGGAAGTCCCGCCGGGCGCTGACCCTTACGGGCCTCACAACATACTCGTCTTCGCGTCAGGCCCCTTTGCAGGGCTGTTTTTGCCCAGCGGGGCAAAAACCAGTATCTCAGCAAAGAGTCCGGCTACCGGGCTTTACGGTGACAGCAATGTCGGGGGACACCTGGCAGGGGAGCTAAAGTACGCCGGGATAGATGCGCTTATCGTCGGGGGAAAGGCGAAAGCCCCGTCGTATCTGCTAATCGATGATGACAGGATAGAGATCCGCCCCGCGGACCACCTTTGGGGGTTAGGCGCAATAAAGACTGAAGAAGTCCTAAAAGAAGAGCTAGGAGACGAATTCCAAATTGCCACGATAGGCCCTGCAGGCGAGAACGGCGTCGTATTTGCATGTATAAACCATGATTTCGGCCGTCAGGCAGGCAGGTGTGGAATGGGAGCTGTTATGGGATCCAAAAACCTTAAGGCTATTGCCGTGAGAGGGACACGAAGCGTGCCTGTGGCTGATATTGACGGGCTGAAGGATGTAGCCGGAGTCATGTTCCGGGAGCTTATGGAAGATCCTTCGCTAAAGGTATGGCAGGATCTAGGGCTTGCGCAAGTGACTACGTGGGCAAATTCCATCGCTGCGCTTCCTACGCGCAACTTTAGGCAGAATTTCTACGAGGCAGTAGACGGGTTAAGCGGCGAGCTTATGAAAGAGACTATTGTTGTAGGCGATAAAGCCTGTTTCGCTTGTCCTATGGCCACCGGAAAGTTGTGCAAAGCGAGTTTTCGCGGGAAGACTGTTCTTGTGGAAGGGCCGGAGTATGAGACCACAGCGCTTATCGGTAGCAACTGCGCCTTAAAATCCATAGAAGAAGTGGCCTTCGCGAATTACGTATGTGATGAGCTTGGCCTTGACACGATTTCTGCAGGCAATGCCGTGGCCTTTGCCATGGAATGCTTTGAAAAAGGCATAATCACAAAGGATGATACGGGAGGTATTGAAGCCAGGTTTGGGAGTCTTGACGCGTTTTGCGACCTTGTTCAAAAGATAGCGGCCAGGGAAGGTATTGGAGACCTTTTGGCTAAGGGAGTGGCAGGAGCTGCCGAAGTTTGGGGCGAGGAAAGCAGGCGCATAGCTATCCATGTGAAAGGCCTTGAGTGGAGCGGTTATGAGTCCAGGGGCGCGCCTTCCATGATGCTGGCATACATGACGTGTGATATAGGTGCGCATCACAACCGCGCATGGTCAGTTACCCATGATATTGCGGTAGGACGTGATATCATTAAGGGCAAGGCTGCGAAAGTGGTCGAGTTTCAACATGTGAGGCCTCTTTTTGATTGCTTTGGCGTGTGCAGGCTGCAGTGGGTGGAACTGGGCTTACCCCTTGAGCATTATGCCAAGTTGTATCCTGTTGTGACCGGCAGGGATGATTCGTGGGAAGACCTTCTCGTGAAGTCTGAGAGAATATGGAACTTGACCCGGGCGTTTGCTGTGAGGGAAAGAGAGGACTTCGGAAGGGCTGATGACTGGCCGCCACGAAGGTTCTATGAAGAATCCGTTCCTGACGGACCGGTTGCAGGGTTCCGTATCACAGCAGAGGATCTTGATGTGCTTCTTGACGAGTACTATGAAGCGCGCGGTTGGGACTCGAACGGGAGGCCGAAGGTAGACACTCTGACGCGGCTTGGGCTTGAACATGTCGCATCTGAGCTTCACAAGATGGGGAGGATTACATGAAAGTTACTCTCAGGTTTGCCAGGGCGCTACGGGAGATTTACGAGCACCTTGATGAAGAAATAGAGGTAACACTGGAAGAAGGATCGACAGCAAGAGATGCTTTATCTGCCGTAAACCTGCCGGAAGGCGCCTGGGGTATCCTGCTTACTGATGACAGAATTTGCAAGATTGATGAGGACGTTATCCATGGTCAGACAATCACAGTGCTTCCGCCGGTTTCAGGAGGCTGAGGAATCAACCGGCGATAGTCGCATAAGTCAAGCTGCATAATACCCCGCTTCAGCATAGTATGAGTTGTGCCATTCTCTTTGGAGAGGCGCACGATTATGCCTGGCGGGGTTAAGTTTATGGATCGTCCGAGAATTACAAATGTCCGGGCTACCGGGTTTACTGATCCAATCGCGAATCGTATGACTTCCCGCCTGGTCATAGAGGCTACTTCGTTGCCGCGTTGCCGCATTCGTGGAGTTTCTGCGAATGAGGTACGAATTGACCTTCCTGATTCCATCCTTCAGATGGCGCCTGACACTATAAGAGTGAATGACGGCCTCATATCCCGAATGACAGTGGCCTCCGGGCCTCCTTGCCCATATGTTCGCGTAAACCTCGAGCACTCATCACCTTGGACTTTAGTTGAGGTCTCGGGGTCGCCAGGCGGGAGCACGCCGGAAAAGATCATAATAGACTTTGATCGCAGGCCTATCCGAGCGATATTTGAAGGTAAACTTATAGCTATCGATCCTGGACACGGAGGGCGCGACATCGGGGGACGCGGTCCGGTGAATCTTGTGGAAAAGAAGGTGACTCTTGAGATAGGGCGTCTCCTTGCCAATGCTCTTACGAGAGAAGGGGCAGGGTGTGTCATGACTCGCACATCAGATGAGGATGTACCCAGGGCGATGAGATTTGCTCGTGCAGAGTCTTCCGGTGCTGACGTTTTCATTAGTATACATGCATTTTCATCAGTCAACCGCAAAATATCAGGCTCAAGAACCCTGTATAGCAGAGAGACAGAGAAAGAGAGCAGGGCTTTAGCTGAATGCATTCAAGCCTCCCTGGTTGAGAAACTCCCGGTTGCGGATAGGGGAATTGCCAGGAATTCTCAGAGGCTTTCTTATGATCTCAGGATTCCGTACGTAGTTGTGGAAGTGGCTGCCATAACCAATTGGGTGGAAGAGGGATGGTTTCGCAGTATTACTTTTAAGGAACGGGCTGCGGATGCCATGGTTATCGGGCTCGCCAGGTATTTCCTTCTCGTTGCCCGCCACGCGGATGAGCATGGCGAACCCAGTGGTAGGCCCAGAACAGCTCCGGTCAGTGTATCGACTATTCCCATACGAACTCACTTAATAGGCGAAAACGAAGATTTGGTTGAGGTCATAAGGAGATACGTCTCTGAGATCTTGAATCCAGGTGATGTTGTCGCTGTTGCTGAGAGTGTGGTATCCATAACTCAAGGCAGGGCCATCTTGCCTGAGTCCGTCCATCCGGGCTTGCTTGCGCGTATCTTGTGCAAGCTTCCGGGGAAGGACGGAAGCCTTGCTACTCCTCCTGCGATGCAGCTTGCAATTGATGAGGTGGGGCCCTCCAGAGTGCTCCTGGGCGTCATGGCTGCCGGCGCAGGCAGACTCATAGGCCGTAGAGGTGATTTCTTCAGAGTCGCCGGACGTTCGCTGGCCCAAATCGATGATATAGCAGGGACTCTTCCTCCATATGACAAGCATGTGATTCTTGGCCCATCCAGTCCGGACAAGGTCGCAAAAGGGATTAAAGATGCTGTAGGCGTGGACATTGCAATAGTGGACGTAAATGATCTTGGCTGTGTAGATGTCCTGGGGATAACTGATCGCACCGCTTTGGACTGGGTCCGGCGGGCGCTGGCAAGCAATCCTCTGGGTAATGATGATCAGCAAACCCCTATCGTGATTCTCCGGCCTGTCTACTAATTCCTGAGTCTAGGTAGATCGCCATGAGACCGTTGAACTCATCCAGTAGCTGCCGGTTTCGCCGAAGACGGCGACCGGTTTCTGCGATTTGAGCGAGCTGCGTTAACATAATGTGGGAGAGAACAACGGTCTCCACGACAAGTAATCGTCGGTTCCAGTAATCGCCGGTTCCAAAAAGTGTACGTACCGTGCGGGGTTGGCATTATCCCACCCACTTCGGCATAAATAGGGTACTGCCATGAAAACGCAGTCCTTCTTAAGAGGCACTCTGATCCTTGTAGGTGCAGGAATTATCACAAAGGCGCTGGGCGCCCTATTCATTATTCCCCTTACAAGGTTAATAGGGGCTGAAGGTGTCGGCCTTCTGCAAATGGCATCTCCTGTTTTCGTTACATTGATAGTGCTTTCGGCATCAGGGATTCCTGTGGCGACTTCAAAACTGGTGGCAGAAAGACTTGCTGTCCGGGATGAAGCAGGTGTAAGACAGGTTGTGTCAGTATGCTTAGGGGCTATGATCCCTGTAGGGGCACTGTTGTCATATGCACTGTACGCCGGGGCAGGCCAAATTGCAGCTTTCATAGTGAGAGATCCCAGGGTTTTCTTACCTCTAAGGTGCTTGTCTCCTGCTATTGTCCTTGTAACGTGTTCCGCTGTCTTCAAAGGCTATTTTCAGGGTCTCCGAATCATGGCGCCAACAGCTGTGTCCAATGTAACAGAGCAAGTGGTTAGGGTGGCAGTGGGGCTTGGGCTGGCTTATGCGCTAATGCCCAGAGGTGTACATTGGTCTGCTGCAGGAGCTGCAATCGGCGGGGCTTGCGGGGCTTTGGCAGGGCTTTTGCTTCTTGTCATATACTTCGTAGTCGTGGGGAGAGGGAATTCGATATCAAAGGGTGGAAGCCATCTTTCAACAACGTCCTTCGGCAGGCAGTCATCTTTCTCTACACTTAAGGAGATTGTAGGCCTTGCGTGGCCTGTGACCATGGCATCCCTCGTTTGGCCGCTGGAGGATTTTCTGAACGCAGCCATTATCCCGGCAAGACTTCAGTACATAGGGTTTTCCGTTTCCCGTTCAGCAGAGCTTTACGGGCGTTTGTCAGGCATGGCTCTAGGCTTAGTTGCCTTACCCGGCGTTATCACGACTGCGATGGCGATAAACCTTATCCCCCAGGTCGCGTTGGCTTACACGAAAGGGTGCCGTCACCGCACAGCTCACCTTGCAACAAGCGCGATAAGGGGGGCATTATTGGTTGGCATCCCTGCTTCGACAGGACTTCTGGCCCTGCCCTCAGAAATAAGCGCCCTTTTGTTCGGCGATCCCGGTGCAGGAGTTCCCCTTAAGGTAATGGCGTTTGGTTCCGCTTTCTTGTGTCTGCAACAAACGACGGCAAGTGTTCTGAATGGGGCGGGAAAGGTAGGCGTACCACTACGAAACGGTTTTATTGGGGCGGCTTGCGCCACTATGGCCAATTACATCCTTACGGGAATTCCCGGCGTAGACATAAGAGGCGCTGCTTTTGGAATCGGGCTCGGATTTTTTGTTACAGGGATCCTCAATATGATCGCCTGCGGGAAACTGATAGGCCGAGGTCCGGACCTCCTCATGATAGGATGGCGGGCAGCTGTAGGTTCTGCGATTATGTTTCCGGTTGTCCAGGGTATTAACGCAATCCTGCTTATGCGCACCTTGAGTTGTGCTGTATCTACATCTTTCGCAATTCTCGGAGGTGTAGTCACGTATGGATTGGCCTTGATTTTCCTCGGGGAGCTCAGTTTACGGGAAATAGCGATCATACCCGTTGTAGGCAATTCGTTAGCCAAAGCCTTCCAGCTCGTTGGTTGGGTGCGCTAAGTGAGGGTTCATTAATTTTCGCTCGTTTTCCGAAGTCTTGGGTGGTCCCGCACGGTACGTACTTTTTCTGCAGCCGGTGATTGCAATGAGGGGTGTCAAAATTCGGCCACTAGCCTACGGGCCGGATTTTGTCAAGGCAACCCGCTTGGGAACAGGGATCCCGAAACGCCGGATTTCCTCAAATATGTGTTGCAACTAGCATTCTAGATGCGGTTGCTAGATTGGATGGGGCTTTACCCATCAACAAAGAGACGTGCAGAGCGCCTTATAGGGTATCTTAGTTGACTGGCTCTCCCTGAGAGCCAGTCTTCAACAAGGAAAATTTCTGACACGCGGGAGGAGATCCTCGGGTTACGTCGAAGGATGATACGGTTATTGGGTCATCCTACAACTATTCATAGGAGATTGCAGTAAGGGGTGATGAGTGATATTGATATGAAGCCGATAAAGCGTGTCAGAGTAGTAGATTCTGTTTCTGAAAAACTTCTTGGAGCGATAAGAGAAGGCAAATTCATTGCAGGGGAGAAACTCCCGCCTGAGCACGAGCTTGCCGAAACGTTGCAGGTGAGCAGAAATGCGCTGCGGGAAGCAGTTCGTCAATTGGAGACCATGGGGATAGTCACAGTTAAACATGGTGACGGAACCTATGTTAACCGTGTAACCGGTAACTCCCTCGTTACCCGCGCTCTTCAGTTTTTCACGTTAGGCGGAAGGACCTTAATCGATCTTGTTGAAGCCCGCGAAGCTATTGAAGTAACTGCAGCTATGCTTGCAGCGGAGCGGGCAGGAGATGAAGAGATTGAAGCTCTCATGGGACTGGTTCACGAGATGGACGAGGTCATCGCCAGCCCAGGAGAGTATGTGGAAAAGGATTTCGCATTTCACGTAATGGTTGTTGAGGCGTCGCGAAATGGGGTCCTCTGCGAACTGTTTTCCACAATTCAGGACATTCTCATGGTTCAGTTGCGGAGAATCATGGAACTCTACGGGGTCACGAGAGAGTCATACGATTATCACCGGAAGATAGCTTTGGCCATAGCGAATAAGGACTCTCTCGCTGCAGGTAGCGCAATGAGAGACCACTTTAGGAAAGTCGCAAAACCTTACGTGGCCAAAATCGCAAAGGATCCCTATTTGAACTCGGGAGGGGAAGGCGAAACATGAATATCTATGTGTTACTGAAGCAAGTTCCGGGCACATCCGATGTAAAAATGGATGAAGAGACCGGGACAATGATAAGAACGGAACATAAGAATGTTATTAACCCCTTGGATGAGAACGCCTTGGCTGAGGCTATTAGACTAAGGGATGTCATGCCGGAGGCGAAGGTTACGGCAATCAGCATGGGTCCCCCTCACGCGCAAAAAGCCCTGAGGGAAGCTATAGCCCTTGGCGCTGATGAAGCAGTGCTCTTGTCCCACAGGGGATTCGGAGGATCCGACACCCTGGCGACCAGCAAGGCGCTAGCCAAAGCCCTGGTGACGTTAGCCGGCGGTAAGCTTGGCAAAAATGACTTAGTCCTTTGCGGTGAACGTGCCACTGACGGAGAGACGGGACAGGTAGGGCCTATGGTATCCGCAATTCTGGACGTTCCTGTCGTGACTTATGTTCGTAAGATTGACTGTGAAAACCATGCTATTGTAGCTGAACGGGTAGTTGAAGAAGGGCTCGAGCTCATTAAGGCGTCTCTGCCCGCTGTTGTGACTGTGATAAAAGATATCAATCAACCCGGATTCCCTACCCTCTCCGGAAAGCTCAAGGCTAAGTCCAGGGAGATCCCTGTCATTACCCCTCTTGATCTCGGCCTTTCCAGTGACGATGTGGGACTTCAAGGGTCTCCCACAAGAGTTGTCAAGGTATTCAGGCCAAGACTTAGCAGAGATACAATCATGTGCCGGCAAGACAGCGCAGGCACTGCAGTGGATAACCTTATATCTTTTCTTGAAGAACGTGGCGTTGTCTGAAAATGGGACAAACCATATTCCAGAATCATTCTATAAGTGGAAGCAGGTGACAGCTTTGATGTATAGAGGTGTAATGATAATAGGGGAGCAAAGAGGCGGGGAGCTTCACCCTGTGACCTATGAGTTGTTGGCGCGGGGACGGGCTCTCGCTGACAAACTTTCGGAGGAGCTTTCTTGTGTGGTTCTCGGGCATGACATGGAGAGATTCGCAGAAGGGATAATCCAAAGAGGCGCTGATGTCGTTTACATAGTGGACAACCCTCTGCTTCGGAACTTCCTTCCGCGGCCTTACACATCAGTTTTAACCAGACTTGCCAAGGAAGTGAAACCGGAAATTGTGCTGGCTGCTGCGACTACGCAAGGCAGAACGATTATGCCGCTTGTTGCGGCGAAACTGGATACAGGCTTGACAGCGGACTGCACAGGGCTTGATATAGATCCTCTTGACAGGTCGCTCCTTCAGACAAGGCCTGCAATCGGCGGTAATGTCATGGCCACCATAAAGACGCCGGCATCACGGCCGCAAATGGCGACTGTAAGGCCGAAGTCAACAAAGCCTCTTTCTGCCGATAAGGCCAGATCCGGCAGGGTAGTGCTAAAGAGTTATGAGAAAGATATGTTTACAACTTGCGAAGAGCTCGTTCGTTTTGTGAAAGATGCGACTCAAGACGTAAACGTGCAAGACGCGGATATCGTGGTCTCAGGCGGAAAAGGCCTAAAGACGCGGGACAACTTCTGCATGATCGAGGAGCTTGCATCCTTGTTCGGCGCAGCTGTAGGCGCAACCCGAGACGTTGTGGATCTGGGTTGGGTGGGATATCCTCACCAGATAGGATTAAGCGGAAAGACAGTATCACCAAAGCTCTACATAGCACTAGGCCTTTCCGGTTCGGTGCAGCATCTTGCAGGTATGCAGACATCCGAGACCATTGTTGCGATAAATAAGGACCCAGATGCTCAGATATTTAAAGTGGCTGATTTCGGTATTGTCGGAGACTTATTCGACGTTGTTCCGGAGTTAATCGAAAAACTGAAAGAGCGAAAGAACGGAAAATTGAGGAGAGAGGGGTGAGGTTTGTGTCAAGATATAGCAGAATCACAGAAGATGTCATACGCGAACTTGAGAGTATTGTCGGATCTTCCTCCGTAATCACGGATGAGGAAAAGATGCTTCCCTACGCTCATGATGAGGTGTCTGAAGACGCATATGTCAAAATGCCTGAAGTTGTGGTGCGGCCTGAGACAAAAGAGGAAATCGCTTCCATAATGAAGCTGGCAAATAGAAAGAAGATCCCGGTTACTCCGCGAGGGGCGGGAACAGGGCTGTCCGCAGGGTGTGTCCCGGTATTGGGAGGTATAGTCCTTTCTTTGGAGAGGCTGAATAGAGTCCTTGAAATAGACAAGGAGAACCTTTTCATAATCGTGGAGCCGGGAGTCACTACCGGAGAGGTTCAGAGACGGGCGGAAGATGAAGACCTATTCTATGCAGGCGATCCGTGCAGCGCTGAAAGCTCTCAGATAGGCGGCAACATTGCTGAGAATGCAGGGGGAAACAGAGCTGTTAAGTACGGGACGACTTCGAGATATGTATATGGGCTTGAGGTAGTCCTTCCAAGCGGGGAAATAATGACTCTCGGCGGTAAGTGCGTTAAAGACGTAACAGGATATGATTTAATTCGTTTAATCGTCGGTTCCGAAGGTACTCTGGGAATTGTGACGAAGATATGGCTCAAACTTCTGCCCCTGCCTAAGTACAGAGCTGATCTCTTAGTACCTTTTGCGGAGATGCAAGAAGCCATAGAAGTCGTGCCGAAGGTTATGACCATGGGGGGGATTATTCCGACGTCAGTGGAGTTTATGGACAGCATGTCGATAAAAGCTGCTGAACTCTATCTCAACCAAGTTCTTCCTCATAGTGATGCAGGCGCTTACATTATCGTGGAAGTTGAAGGCAGTTCAGAGACCCAGGTGGAAGAGGATTATGAAACCATAGGGAAGTTGTGTCAGGAGAATGGCGGCATAGAAGTGTATGTGGCTGACAATTTGTCTACTCAGGAGCGCATATGGAAAGCCAGGAAGTGTGTGGCTGAGGCTTTGCGTGTCGTCAGCCCGGTGTATTGCATGGAAGACATAACTGTGCCTACCAGCGAGATTCCTAAGATGCTTAAGGAGATTACGGGTATTTCAGAAAAGTACGGCGTAAAAATACCTTGCTTCGGACATGCAGGTGACGGCAATATCCACGCCACACTGCTTAGGGAAAACATGGACGAAGATACATGGGAAAACATTAAGGAACAGGTGCTTGAAGAGATGTACGCTGCCACATATATGCTGGGTGGGAATCTTTCCGGTGAACACGGAATAGGTGCCAAGAGACTTCACTACCTTGAGAAGTTTATGGATCCGGCAGCCATTGATGTGATGAGACGGATAAAACAGGCCATCGATCCGAATCTTGTGCTAAACCCAGGGAAAATCTTTGACTTGTGATGGAAAAGGCAGTGTGGGCCTGCATTTTTCAGGATAATTTTAGAGATGGGGCTGTTTGCAACTCGTGTAGCTGTTTGGTAAACTGAGGGTGTTATAGATATGATTTAGGGTTACGGAGACGAGATTATGCGGAAATACCATATCCACACCTTTGGATGCCAAATGAACGAACACGACTCTGAAATTATCGGGGGAATCCTTGAGAAGCGTGGTCTCGAGGCTACTGACTCATTGGACGACGCCGATATCATAATATTCAATACCTGCTGTGTACGGGAGAACCCTGAGCGAAAAGTATACGGACGGGTTGCGGCTCTAAAACGACTGAAGCTCGAGAATCCTGATTTAGTAGTCGGAATTTGCGGCTGTATGACGCAGCAACCCGGGGAGGCGGAGCGAATAGCAAAGCGCCTTCCTCATGTGGATCTTGTCTTTGGCACTATGAACATCCACGAACTGCCGGAACTTCTTGATCAAGTGGAGGCGGGCCACAAGGCTTATCGAGTATGGGAAGGGGATTTGAAAAGCTGCGGAAACATCATAGAAGGGCTGCCCATACGTCGTGCCCCAGGCGTGTCAGCCTGGGTTTCCATTATCTACGGGTGCAACAACTTCTGCTCCTACTGTATTGTCCCATACGTGCGTGGCAGGGAAAGGAGCCGGAGGTTTGAGGATATCATAGCTGAAGTCAGAAAACTGGGCGAGGAAGGGTTCCGCGAAGTTGTCTTGCTTGGCCAGAATGTGAACGCCTACGGGCGGGATTGCAAAGACGGGCGTGATTTTGCGGATCTTCTTCATGCTTTGGACAATACCCCCGGGATATCTAGGATACGCTACATGACCAGTCATCCCAGGGATTTCACTGACAAGCTCATTTGCGAAATAGCATCATCTGAGACTGTATGTGAGCATTTTCACCTTCCTCTCCAGGCAGGCTCAGACAGGGTGTTGGCCGCCATGAACAGGGGCTATACCTTAGAGCGTTATCTGGACTTAGTTCACCGAATACGACAAGCTGTACCCGGGTGTTCCATTACGACAGACCTCATAGTAGGTTTCCCCGGCGAGGATGACAATGACTTCGCTGAGACCCTAAGGGCAGTGGAGGAGGTTCGGTTTGATTCAGCATTCACGTTTGTGTATTCGCCGAGAAGGGGCACAGTTGCTGCCTCCATGCCCAACCAAGTCCCTGACTCAGTGAAAAGCGAGAGAATTCAGAAGTTGGTTGATGTGCAAAATGCCATCACTGAAGAGATCAACGGGAATCTTAAGGGAGACGTCGTAGAGATATTGGTTGAAGGGACCAGTAAAACGAACCCGTCAATGCTGTCGGGACGTACTCGTACAAACAAATTAGTTGTTTTTCCGCCACACCCGACAGTGCATAAAGGGGATCTGGTCAAAGTCAAGATTCGCAAGGCCCGTGCGTGGACTCAACTCGGAGAGGTGGTTTCTATTTGACCACTCCTATGATGCGGCAGTACACTGCAATTAAAGCCCAGCATCCTGATGCAATCCTCATGTTTCGCCTTGGCGATTTCTATGAGATGTTCAATGAGGACGCTAAGATAGCCGCAGATGTTCTGGACATTACTTTGACTTCCAGAGAAGCCGGTCAAGGCATGAGGATGCCAATGTGTGGCGTGCCTCACCATGCTGCGCAGTCATATATAGGTCGGCTGGTTGAAGCCGGACATAAAGTGGCAATATGCGAACAGATGGAGCCCCCTCGTCCCGGACGAAAGATCGTAAGGCGCGAAGTCGTCCGCGTAATCACTCCCGGGACAATTATTGAGCCTGAGTTCTTGGAAGCGAAGAAAAACAACTATCTGATAGCTTTGGCAGCCCAGGGGAAAGTAGTAGGCCTTGCTATGCTTGATGTGTCTACAGGGGAGTTCGCCATTACCGAGGCACGGGGAGAGCGCGCAGAAGACATGATCCTTGCTGAGGTGAGTAGCCTCGGCGCCAGGGAATGTGTGATCACGCCGAATATCGCGGAAAACTCTTCACTTATCCACGGACTCAGGTCGCAGGAAGGACTCGCCATGACTTACGTGGATGAAGAGTCTGAACCGAGAGTGACCGGATCCCGCGGCGGATCCCCCCAGGCGGCATCTGCGAAAAAGGCATTAGTTGATCACTTTGGTTCGCTTGCTCTTGAAGGTTCCGGTTGTATGGAATACCCCCTTGGGATGCAGGCAGCCGGGGTTCTTCTGCTATATGTATCCAAGACGCAAATGACGCAACTCACCTATATCAGCAGGATTCGCTGTTACTCCATAGATGACGCTGTGGCCGTTGATCCTGAGACCCGCCACAGTCTTGAGCTTCAAGACCCTATCCGGCCTGTCGGGCGTGGGAAGGAACGTACGCTCCTCGGCGTGATGGACCATACGGTGACATCTATGGGCGGAAGGTTGCTTAGGAAGTGGATGGATCGTCCTTCCCAGGACCTTGCGGAAATAACGAGAAGACTCGATATAGTGGAAGAACTGACAAATGACGTCATAGCACGGGATGACATCAGGCGGGTTCTGTCCCGTGTTCGAGACTTGGAAAGACTTGCCGCTCGCATAGGCACAGGCGGGGCAAACGCCAGGGACCTTGTGGCTTTGGCTGAATCCCTTGGTGTTATGCCTGAGCTTCAGCAAGCCGTGTATAAGACGAAAAGTGATGTTTTGTCCGGGCCGGTCTCGAGCCTTCCGAATCTTGACGCATTAAGGGAGCTCATATCCTCATCGATTGTAGATGATCCCCCGCATGTCGTGACTGAAGGCGGGATAATCAAAAAAGGATACAGCGCGGAACTGGATAAAATCCGGGATACAAGCGCAAGATCCAGAGATTTTCTGGCGTCTCTTGAGGCTTCGGAGAAAGAGAGAACAGGTATAAAGTCACTGAAAGTAGGATATAACCAGGTATTCGGTTACTATCTCGAGGTTACCCGCGCCAACTTGCACCTGGTTCCGGAGGGCTGGACAAGAAAGCAGACTCTTTCAGGGGCTGAGAGGTTCATTACGCCTGCATTAAAGGAACATGAAGCTATTATTCTAAAAGCTAAGGATCGGATGACTGCCCTTGAATATGAGCTGTTCGTAGAAATCAGGGAACAGGCTGCATCTGAGATTCCCAGGATACAGCAGATAGCTGAGACTGTTGCCGAAATCGACGTATTTGCGTCTCTTGCAGAGGTGGCCGCAGTATACGGATATGTCCGTCCCGATATCCATGAGGGCAAGGAGCTTGAGATAATTGGGGCGCGCCATCCTGTTGTGGAGGCATCCCTTCCAGTAGGCGTATTTATCCCCAATGACATTCGGCTGGACTCTGAATCATGCCAGATAATGGTCCTTACCGGCCCGAACATGTCAGGCAAGAGCACACTTGGCAAGTCCGCGCTTATCATCACTCTCATGGCGCATATAGGTAGTTTTGTGCCTGCAAGTTCCGCTGTGATCCCGCTGACAGACAGGATTGCAGTGAGAGCCGGGTCATCTGAAGAGATTGCGGAGGGCAAGTCCACATTTATGGTGGAGCTCCTCCAGACCTCCAGGATACTCTCTCAGGCCACGGAAAGGACACTCATATTTATTGACGAACTTGGCCGTGGAACCAGCACTTACGACGGAATGGCAATAGCCCAAGCGGTAATTGAGCACATACATGACAAGATAGGCGCAAAAACCATATTTACGACGCACTTTCATGAGCTGGCTGCACTCGAGGACAAGTTGGATCGGGTTAAGAATTTCCGCATTGAGGCTAAGGAGCGTGGAAACGAGGTAATATTCCTCTACACTTTACGGCCGGGAGGATGCGATAAGAGCTACGGGATTAATGTGGCACGCATGGCAGGTATGCCGAAAGATGTAGTTCGGAGGGCAAACGCTATCTTGAAGGATCTTGAAAGGCGGAGTCCTTCCAGGCCGCAACAGATGAGTCTCCTTGCCGTTCTTATGGACGAGGCAAGCGCTTCATCCTCATCCTTGCCGGATCAAAGTATTGTGGAAGAGATAAGAGAGATGGACATCGATTCCATGACACCGCTTGAGGCCCTTACGCGGCTTGCGGAATTGAAATCGAGGATTGAGGGGAAAGAAAATTCGTGACCACAGATAAAACCATAACAGTCCTGGACGAGGATACAATCAATAGGATTGCTGCAGGCGAGGTTGTGGAGCGACCTGCGTCAGTGGTCAAGGAGTTTATGGAAAACGCTATTGACGCCGGGGCATCAGAGATTATTGTCGAAACTCAGGGGCCGCCCGGGACATTCATCAAGGTATCTGACAATGGACGAGGGATGAGTCCAAGTGATTTGCGGCTTGCCTTCATGCGGCATGCAACAAGCAAAATAAGGACAGCAGATGATCTTCTGACCGTGCTCAGCATGGGTTTCCGCGGGGAGGCGCTTCCCAGCATAGCCGCGGTG
>JAAYRV010000281.1 GCA_012518595.1 Bacillota bacterium | reverse complement strand
TACAGCAATGAAGAAATTGAGGAATCATTGGAATATCTTCGTAGCCATGGATTTCTGCAAAACTCGAATGAAAGGGCTTAGGACAACTGAGCGCCACAGCTCCCGGAGTTCGTAAAGACGGAGACGAATCCACCGGCAACTGGGGCGCACATGAGATTTGGACTCGCAGATCCTCCTAGATTGGAAAAGCAGCCCCGTAAGAAAGCGAACACTTGCTCTCTTCGGGGCTTTTACTTTTCCTCCGAAATTTGAATAATACTATTGAAGCACTATAACTTCTTAGAAAACACTCCCAGCAATATGATCATAAATAACCCAAAGAGCATCAGATTTCTCTGTTCTACAGCAGCGATTCCCATGACTGCAACGACAGCGATTACAACAGGTATGACATATTTTACGAGATTGTACCATACTTCGAAGAATCCGAACGCTACAGTGCCATCATTTGTAAGCTCATTCTTGAGATCTTCCTTCTTCATAAACCAACCAACAAAGATTGTCAGCAACATTCCGCCGATGGCCAAGAATATCTTGTCTGTGAGTATATCGAAGAAATCAAAGAAACCAACTCCGAATAGCTTAATCCCTGACATTTGTCCCATTGAAAGTGAAGAAAAGACACACATTATGGTTATGACCAGGGAACTGAGATAAGTAGCATGTTTTCTATCCATTTCCTTTTCATCAATCAGATAGGCAACCACTACCTCCAACAAGGACATGGAGGAAGTTAATGCTGCAACAGTCAAGGCTGCAAAAAACAGAAGCGAGATTACAGGACCCACGTTACCCATTTGGGCAAATATGGCCGGTACAACCACAAACACGAGACCGGGTCCTGTGGCAGGCTCCATTCCAAAGGCGAATAATGCCGGGAATATAGCTAAGCCAGACATAATAGCAACTGCGGTATCCATTACCACTATGGCTAAGGCGCTAACGGGAATATTTTCCTTTTTGCTCAGATAACTCCCGTACGTGAGCATACAGCCCATACCAAGGCTGAGAGTAAAGAAGGACTGCCCTAAGGCGGCCAGGACGGTTTCACCTGTCACCTGGGACCAATCAGGCTTGAATAGGTACGTTAGACCTGCACCGGAACCGGAAAGGCTAACACCTTCGAAGATAATTATTATAAGAAGAACAAATAGCGTAGGCATCAACACTTTGCTGGCTTTTTCAATACCACCGGCCACACCTTTGGCGACTATTGCTATGTTAAGTGCCATGAAAATGATTGTCCATATCAAGGGTTCAATGGGAGCGCTTATAAAAGCCCCAAAAACGTCGGCGGTTGCCTCAGGAAGAGCAAGGAGTCCGGTAACAGATTTAAGCATATAGGCCAAGGACCATCCGCCAACTACCGGATAAAATCCCATGATGAAAAATCCGCTAATAACACCTAATACCCCGGCAAAGGTCCAACTCCTATTCTGTGATTTGTAAGCACCAACTGCTGAAAGAGAGGTTCTTCTACCTACAGCGAACTCGGCTATCATAATACTAAGTCCGACGATCGCGATACAAATCAAATATATTATGATAAATGCACTACCACCATTTTCGCCGGTCAAATAAGGAAATCTCCAGATATTTCCCAGACCGACAGCTGAACCGGCTGCCGCCATTAAGAAACCAAACCGTGTCCCCCAACTCTCCCTTTGCGCCCTTTCTCGTCCCATTTGAACAATTCTCTCCCTCCAAATATAATAAGTATAAGTAGTCGAAGGAATAGGTGTAAGATCTTTCCTGTGTACATTACATTAAAGATCGAAAAATGTCCAATAAAGTCGGATTACCGCGAAGTCGGATTACCACAAAGTCGAATTACAGGTAAACCCAGTGGAAACAGGGAAAGCAGTGCTTGTAAAATCCCCGGCGACTATGGTTTTCCCTTACCACGCCCTGCAATTAAATGCTATCATGTATACTGTATATATT
>JAAYRV010000280.1 GCA_012518595.1 Bacillota bacterium | reverse complement strand
GAGCAAACAAGTCGGGGAGAACGAGCTTATGATATATATTCCAGGCTACTCAAAGACAGAATCATTTTCTTGGGTGGCCCCATAGATGATACTGTGGCAAACCTCGTAATTGCGCAGCTGCTTTTCTTGCAAGGTGAAGACCCGGAGAAGGATATCAATCTCTACATTAACAGTCCGGGAGGCATAGTCACTGCAGGGCTTGCCATTTATGATACAATGCAGTACGTCAAGCCTGACGTGGCCACGACTTGTATCGGAATGGCTGCGAGCATGGGTGCGTTATTACTTGCTGCAGGCGCTAAGGGAAAGAGATACGGCTTACCTTATTCCAGAGTAATGATCCATCAGCCGCTGGGCGGCGCACAAGGGCAAGCCACTGACATAGAGATTCAGGCAAGGGAAATTGTTAGGTTAAGAGAGGTAACCCAGGAGATACTATCCAAGCATTCCGGTCAATCCATAGAAAGGATAGTTGCGGACACTGATAGAAACTTCTTCATGTCTGCCCAGGAAGCTAAGGAGTACGGTATTATTGACGAGATATTTGAACCCAGGAAATAGGGGGTGGTAGGGTGTTCAGGTTCGGCGATGAGAGAGGCCAACCCAAATGCTCGTTTTGCGGTAAAGCTCAAGATCAGGTCAAGAAGCTGATTGCAGGCCCAGGCGTCTATATTTGTGATGAATGTATCGAGCTATGTAATGAGATTATCGAGGAAGAGCTGGGCGAAGAAGCCGATATCGAACTGTGTAATATCCCGAAACCCAGAGAGATTAAGGAGATTCTTGATCAGTACGTCATTGGTCAGGAAGAAGCTAAGAAAACACTTGCAGTCGCAGTATACAATCACTACAAGCGTATTGGCGCAAACACCCGTGTCGACGATGTGGAGCTTCAAAAAAGCAATATTCTTCTTCTTGGCCCGACCGGAGTCGGGAAAACGTTGCTTGCTCAGACCTTAGCCAAGATCCTGAATGTGCCGTTTGCGATTTCTGACGCAACTTCCCTTACGGAAGCCGGGTATGTGGGCGAAGACGTAGAGAACATTCTTCTTCGTCTGATTCAGGCTGCTGATTATGATATTGAAAGAGCTGAGAGGGGTATTGTCTATATTGACGAAGTAGACAAAATCGCCAGAAAGTCGGAGAACCCGTCAATAACCAGGGATGTGTCGGGTGAAGGTGTGCAGCAGGCGCTCTTAAAGATCCTTGAAGGCACTATGGCGAGCGTGCCTCCCCAGGGTGGACGGAAACACCCTCATCAGGAGTTTATACAGATTGACACTACAAACATCCTGTTTATATGCGGAGGCGCTTTTGACGGCCTGGAGAAGATTATTAACAATCGCGTCGGCAAGTCGATGCTGGGATTCGGAGCTGAAGTAAAGCCGAGGGTGGACATGAATATCGGGGATACTCTGCGTCAAGTCATGCCTGAGGATTTGCTTAAGTTCGGGCTTATTCCGGAATTCATCGGCAGACTTCCGGTAGTGGTTGTATTGGACGCTCTTGACGAGGGTAGCCTCGTGAGAATCCTCACAGAACCCAGAAATGCCTTGGCGAAACAGTATAAGAAGATGTTCGAGCTTGACGGTGTTGAGCTTGAGATCCCAGATGAGGCTTTGGTGGCGGTGGCAAGGAAGGCCATGACTCTGAATACCGGGGCACGCGGACTCCGGTCAATTATGGAGAAAATCATGCTTGACATCATGTATGACATTCCGTCAAGGTCGGACGTAAAGAAAGTAATGTTGACGCAAGAGACAATAGATGAAGGAGCAAAGCCGGCAATGGTGCTCCAAGAACGGAAGGCCAAGAAGCGAGAGGAAACTGCGTCGTAGATACTCATAAATGGAAGGTCATAGAAAAGGCCCGACTTAGTCCGGGCCTTTTCTTGTTGCAGTCCCATGCTTAAGAGAAGATCCGGTGGACATAATACAAGTGAGACTAACTAACGTCTCACTTGTTTATTTATCAAGTGTGTCGTGAGGAATGGGGCGGCTTGCATATGGACTTCTCCAGTGGCGTTTTTGGGCTGATAAACCTTTTCTTTGCTGCAGTCATCGGAATATACTTTTGGCAGATGCTAAGGACGCAGCAAGGTGGTAAGGTAGCGGTAGATCGCGAGTCGCGGAAAGAAATGGACAAGCTCCGCAAGTTGCGAAGCATATCCTTGACAGAGCCGTTGTCAGAGAAGACAAGGCCGAATTCGCTAAAGGAGATAGTAGGTCAAGAAGAAGGCCTCAGGGCCTTGCGAGCCGCGCTTTGCGGTCCCAATCCTCAACATGTGATTCTTTACGGTCCTCCCGGAGTCGGGAAAACCGCTGCAGCCAGAGTCGTCCTGGAGGAAGCGAAGCGTAACCCGAATTCCCCATTTAAGCAGGCATCGAAGTTCGTTGAAGTAGATGGCGCTACATCGAGATTTGATGACAGAGGAATCGCAGATCCCCTTATTGGCTCGGTTCACGATCCTATCTATCAAGGAGCGGGAGCAATGGGGATGGCAGGAATTCCGCAACCGAAACCCGGAGCAGTGACTAAAGCTCATGGGGGTATTTTGTTCATTGACGAGATAGGAGAGCTCCATCCTATTCAGATTAATAAGCTTTTGAAGGTGCTTGAGGATAGAAAGGTGTTTTTGGAGAGCGCATACTACAATTCAGAAGATCCTGGTATTCCCCTACATATCCACGACATATTTCAAAATGGCCTCCCTGCCGATTTTCGGCTTGTAGGGGCTACAACTAAGACCCCACAGGATATTCCTCCTGCAGTGCGATCCAGGTGCATTGAGGTCTTCTTTAGGGCTCTTACCGAAGAGGAAGTAGGAATCATCGCTGTCAATGCAGCCAAGAAGGCAGGGTTTATTCTGGAGGACGGGGCGCTCGAGGTCATCAAGAGATATGCTGCGAACGGGCGTGACGCTGTGAATATCCTGCAAATAGCAGGTGGGTCATGTATATCTGTGGGACACTCCGTAATATCCAGAAAAGACGTGGAGTGGGTGGTGAGCGCAGGACAGTATTGCCCACGTTATGAGCCTAGGACGCCTTCAAAGCCTAAGATAGGTTTTGTGAATGGCCTTGCGATTCATGGGCCCAATATAGGGTCTTTGATTGAAATCGAAGCAGTGGCGATCCCTGTCCAAGAAGGCACAGGTAAGCTGGTGACTACAGGCCTTGTTGATGAGGAGGAACTTGGAGGCCACGGTAGGATAGTAAAGAGAAAAAGCATGGCCAGAGGTTCAGTGGAAAATGTGATCACTATCTTAAGAAGGTTCTTCTCAGTGTACCCTGAGAATTATGATATTCATGTGAACTTCCCGGGAGGAGTTGCTTTGGATGGGCCTTCAGCAGGAATAGGCATTGTAACGGCGATCTATTCCGCCATCACTGAGCTGCCGGTGGATAACATGCTTGCCATGACCGGAGAGGTATCAATTCTGGGAGAGATAAGGTCAGTAGGAGGGATAGTCCCCAAAGTGGAAGCAGCGGCCCAAGCCGGAGCCAAGAGAGTGATAATCCCAAAGGAAAACTGGCAGGAAGCATTCATGGATAGGAATGATATTAGAATTCTGCCTGTGGGTAGGATTGAAGAAGCAGTGAAAATTGCAGTGTCAAATCAAGACTCAACCTTAGGCTTATTAGAGTTCCCTGCGGCAATAGCAAATCCTTCGCCTTCATCTGTCAATAGGTACCGGATCGGTTGCTAGAAACTCAGTCATAGCAATGATTTCCATATGGTTGACATAATGCTTTAGCTTGTGGTAGCCTTACTGAAACGGGCCTACCTTATTATTCGTTTTCTCATCGTTTCTTCCTGTGTTGCGATTCAAAAGTTCATATTCCAGGTTTGGAAATCGCTGTGCAGGGACTTTAGAAAACGTCGGGACCTGTCATTACGATTTGATAGTAAGGGTGAAGGAATCCGACGGTCTGGCGAGAATAAATTGGATTACAGGATGGTCCGTGGGAGAGGCCAAGGAGGTGTAGTAGATTATGTCGCAAGACTTAAGTAAAGCAGGACTAATGAGAGAAGCAGTGCCTCTTCTTCCATTGCGAGGCGTAATCGTATTCCCTTGCATGACAGTCCCTCTTGAAGTCGGAAGGGATAGATCTGTAGCAGCTCTTGAGGACGCTATGATCAGTAATAGGCTGGTCATGCTCGCTTCACAGAAACAGGCAAGGCTGAATGAGCCTACGCCCGCTGATATCTTTGCCATAGGCACACTTTCTGAAATAAGGCAGCTGGCGAAGTATCCTGACGGAACCATCCGAGTGCTTGTCGAAGGTATAGAACGAGCCAAAATCCTTGAGTATATCCAAGTAGAACCATTCTACAAGGTAACAATTCAAGATCTTGCAACGTCTGAACGGATGACAAAGGAACTGGAGGCCTTAATGAGGAGTGTCCTTAGTTATTTTGAATCCTACATCAGGCTTGGGAAGAAGATACCGGCCGAGATTCTCGCTGCAGTCCAGACGGTGGAGGATCCTGGCAGACTCGCCGATGATATCACGGCTCACCTTCCGTTACGTCCTGAAGATAAGCAGTCCGTGTTAGAAGCAGTGTCTGTCAAGGCGAGGCTGGAACGGCTTTGCGCAATTCTCTTGAAAGAAATTGAAATATTGGAACTTGAGCGGAAGATTAATACCCGCGTTAGAAAGCAGATGGAGAGGACACAGAAAGAGTATTATTTGCGCGAGCAAATGAAGGCTATACAGAAAGAACTGGGCGAACGTGATGAAAGACAGTCAGAGACTGAAGAATATCGTGAAAGAATCAAAGACAAGAATCTGCCTGATGAAGTAGAGGAAAAAGCCTTACGGGAGCTGGAACGGCTTGAGAAGATGCCTCCTATGGCAGCGGAAGCAGTGGTAGTCAGAACTTATATCGATTGGCTCCTGGCTTTGCCGTGGACATTAGAAACTCAAGATCGTCTTGATATGCAGGAAGCTGCGAGAATCCTTGATGAGGATCACTATGGCCTTGAGAAGGTTAAGGAAAGGATTCTCGAATTCTTGGCTGTGCGGCAGCTTACCAGCCAGCCCAAAGGTCCTATTCTATGTTTCGTAGGCCCGCCCGGTGTTGGGAAGACTTCCCTTGGAAAGTCAATAGCCCGTGCCCTCGGCAGGAAATTCGTTAGGTTCTCCTTAGGCGGTGTCAGGGACGAGGCTGAGATCCGGGGACACAGGCGCACCTATGTTGGCGCGCTTCCCGGCAGAATTATTCAGGCGATGCGTCAAGCAGGATCCAAGAATCCAGTGATTCTTCTTGACGAAGTGGACAAAATGAGCAGTGATTTCCGTGGGGATCCTGCATCTGCACTGCTGGAGGTGTTAGATCCTGAGCAGAACGCGGCATTCAGTGACCATTATATTGAGGTTCCGTACGACCTTTCCGATGTAATGTTCATTACCACAGCTAATCTTCTGTATTCGATTCCTCGCCCTCTGCTGGACAGGATGGAGATTATTACACTACCTGGATATACAGAAGAAGAGAAGATTCAGATCGGCAAAGGGTTTCTGGCGCCGAAACAAAAGGAAGAAAACGGACTCGATGAATACAACATCACCATTACTGACGGCGCCCTGAAGGCAATCATTCGCAATTACACGCGTGAGGCAGGTGTGCGAGGGCTTGAACGCGGCATTTCCTCGATTCTGCGGAAGATTGCCAGGAAAGTAGTGACTGAGAGTCTGTCAGAGTTTGAGATTATGGTAGACGAAGATGATGTCTCTGAATACCTCGGCATTCCTAAGTATAGATATGGAGTAGCGGAATCCCAAGACAGAGTAGGGGTGGCTACAGGGCTTGCAGTTACTGAAGCAGGCGGTGACATACTGGCAATAGAGGTTTCAGTGATGAAAGGCACCGGCAAGCTAATGCTCACAGGCAAGCTCGGCGATGTGATGAAAGAGTCTGCGCAGGCGGCTTTTACCTATATTAGGTCACGCGCAGACGACCTAAACATAAATCCTGGGTTTTATCAGAATTGCGATGTTCACGTTCATGTGCCTGAGGGAGCTATACCTAAGGACGGGCCTTCCGCAGGCACAGCCATTGCAGTTGCCTTAGCGTCTGCGCTTACGGGGCGTGCAGTCAGGTGTGATGTAGCCATGACCGGTGAGATCACGCTTCGCGGACGTGTCTTGGCAGTGGGCGGCGTGAAGGAGAAGGTTCTTTCAGCACATAGAGCAGGTATATTTACGATTATTCTGCCGGCTGAGAATGGGAAAGATGTGGAAGAGATACCGGTAAACGTCCTTGACAATATGGAGATGCTTTTTGTCGATCACGTGGACGAAGTGTTGGAGTGTGCATTGAGAAAAGACGTTATGGCCTGTGAAACACCGGTTACCGAGGATATCCCGGAAATTCCCGCTGTAACTCCTGCACATGAGGCAACAGTGGGAAATGAATTATACTGCGGTTGACATGGGCAAGAGGCCACCCAAGACCTCGTAAAACCAGCGAAACTTAATGAACTCATACTCAGTCGGATGGAGAAAGCCATACCGGGTGAAGAAAGCCATCTTCTTAGGAAGGTGGCCTTCTCTTATTATTAAGCGATGGAAAGCAGGACTTTCCTTGAGTCAATAGAATAGCAGACGGTGGGTGACGCAAGATACAGACGAGGTGGTGTTTTGATGACTAAGAAAAAGGTTGTGATTATGGGGGCTGCAGGCCGGGATTTTCACAATTTCAACACGTTTTTCCGGGACAACGACGACTATCAAGTAGTCGCTTTTACCGCGACACAGATTCCTAATATTGAAGGCAGGCAGTATCCCCCGGGGCTTGCAGGGCGCAACTACCCTGACGGCATCCCTATTCATGCTGAGGAGGAGCTTTCTTCCATTATTAAGAAAGAAGGCGTGGATCAGGTAGTGTTCGCCTATAGCGATGTGTTTTACATGGACATTATGCATAAGGCTTCACTTGTTCTTTCAGAAGGCGCAGACTTTTGGCTTATGGGACCGGACAGCACCATGATTAGATCAAGTGTGCCTGTGATTGCGGTTACTGCGGTTAGAACAGGCGTTGGGAAGAGTCAGACTACCAGGAAGATAACGCAGATCCTAAAAGATCGTGGGAAAAAGGTGGTAGTGATTCGTCACCCGATGCCGTACGGCGACCTGATGAAGCAAAGGGTGCAGCGCTTTGAAACCCTGGAGGATTTGGACAAGCATGAGACCACCATCGAAGAGCGGGAGGAGTACGAGCCACATATTGTCAGGGGATTTGTGGTTTATGCAGGCGTAGATTACGGGGCTATCCTCGAGGAAGCAGAGAAAGAGGCTGACATCATACTTTGGGACGGAGGCAATAATGACCTTCCGTTCTACTATCCTGACCTTTTGATTACCCTTGCTGATCCCCACAGGCCCGGACATGAGGCTATGTTCTACCCAGGCGAAGCCAACGCGCGCATGGCGGACGTGGTTGTCCTGAACAAGGTGGATACGGCTAACCCTGAAGATGTTGATAAGGTAGAGAAATCCGTGCGATCGCTCAATCCGGGCGCGAAGATCATTCGCGCAGCTTCCCCCTTGACCCTGGAAAGCCCTGATGCCGTAAAAGGAAAGCGAGTTCTTGTAGTGGAAGATGGGCCTACGCTGACTCACGGCGGAATGACATATGGGGCCGGGGTTATTGCAGCAAGGCAACATGGCGCGGCTGAACTTGTTGACCCTCGTCCTTATGCTGTAGGCTCCATCAAGTCGACCCTGGAGAAGTACCCCGGACTGGAACCGCTTGTTCCTGCAATGGGCTACGGTAAGGAGCAAATGACAGAGTTGGAGCAGACGATAGATGCCACTCCTGCGGATGTCGTGATTATCGGAACACCTATAGATCTTCGTCGTGTGATTACCATAAATAAGCCCGCCCTTCGTGTCAGCTATGAAATTGAGGAGATCACAAAACCAGATCTGGAGGATGTGATCTTTGACCGCTTTAGAGGTATCCTGTTTTAAGTGCCTTACCAAGTCATAATTCGCGCAGCTTATCAACTTGAGGGGCAGCGATTGCTGCCCCTTTTGGATCCTAAGAGACTTCTTGGACTACCGTCCGAATGCTGTCCAACATATAATAATGCGATATCACACTTACGTCCGGTGGAATACCGCTGACGTAAAGACGCAGCCTCAAGGAGGTCTATGTATGAGCACAAGTGAGTTTTTGTCCATAATCGCCGAAGAAGAGGCTTCCTTAGCCAGCATATTGTCGGCTGAGGCAGTCAAGGCCGTTGAGACAGCGCGTTGGATTACGCTAATCTCAGACGATGACATTGCCCAGCTGCCACCTGGCGAGATAATCCGAAACGTCGTCGATGTACAGAGGTCCGTAAGTTGTGTTCTCAGTTCCGCGGCTGACAAAGAAATAGCGATTGCAGCGAAGACGTGCGCGCTTCTGGGAGGGAAGTGCGCCCCAATTACTTGGCAGGTTGTTCGCTGTGACAGGTGTTGCCCCTGTCCGACAGAACGATGTCCTAGCACAGGAGATGTCGTCATAAACGGGGATTTCGAGGACATTGGGCCTGATCCCGCAAACCCGGTGCTTGTAGGATGGACTGCAATTAACGCCAGACCTCGTGTGCGTGATGGGCAACCGGTTTCTACGTTTTTTTCCGGGAATGTTGTTGCTGTTCTTGGCTCGCCGAATGTTAGCGCCAACGCATCGATTTCCCAGACGGTCCCTGTGAACGGAGGATGCCCTTACCAACTTACTTTTGCAGGGTCGGGGAATCCTGCGGGTCCGATAGTCACCGTGCAGGTGGAATTTCGCAGTAACGGTGTGATTTCGGCGTTTACCAAACGCATTACAACGCTGGGTTCAGGATATCACACTTTTGTATATATGTTGGACGCCCCGGAAGGCGCGACTTCAGCGACGATTACGTTTTCAAAGACATTGTCAGGCGAAATATTCATTGATCTTGTGACATTCAGCTCGCAATAAGAAAACAAGTCGTTGAATTGACAAGATTAAGGAGATGAACCCGCCGGGTAAATAGTGAGGGGGCATTGGAAATGCCCCCTCAAAACTTGGTCATTATCTTCTTACAAAGGGTGTTGCCTGATGATGACGGGAAAAGCAGGATTCAATAGGATGACATTCAACCAGGTTTCTGACGGCAATATCAGTCACTCTTATGAGAAACGTCGCTGTGACCATAACATCAAAAACCTGACATTTGGCGCCACCCCGTGATGTTGTGACAATTGTCGTCTTTTGCTCTGTGTGAATGACTTCATTTTGAACATGCATCCCAGGACGAACCCCTTCGATGTGGGCAGATGCCATGAATGGAATTTCGAGACACGTATGGCGAACCAGGCTGTCACAGGATGCGTAAACGATGTCCACCTGAAACACGCCTTCTTTTACTACCTTGTTTCCAAATACTGTGTCAGGGGCGCCGACTACCTCTACTTGAACCGTAATAATTTTCTTTGCCGGCAAACCGCATATTGGGACCGGGTATGCGGCTCTTTTTACTGTCTGAACTTCTGCTTCTCCTATCAATTTCATCACTTTTACCGGTTCACACCGGGTATCCGGTACGCATCGAAATAATGGTTTTATCACAAATTGTCGATTTGTCTGATTCATAGAGGCCAACTCCTTGTACCTCAAGTCGGATTATTCTATGCTCTAATCATAATCGTTGTGTCCAAGGATCCCTTTGCTTCATATCATGGACTAGACCGCGCTCAGAAGAAGTGCAGTCAACAGGACATATACAGGGAGGTTTGACTTGGAATGCCAAATAACGAAACCATAGCCAGGATTCTAAGCATAGTCGCAGACGAGCAAGGGTACCTTGCGTCTATCCTGTCTGCGGAAGCAGACAAAGCGGCTGCGTCTGCTGCTATTATCACGGGCCTCACGTTCCCCGAAGATGAGGACCCCAACGTTCTTTTGAACAAAGCCTTAGCTATAGAAGATGCCATTGTCGGGGTAGTCGGGGCAGTAGCGTGCAAGGAAATTGCAATTGCTGCGAAAGTCGCTGCAGTGCTTGGAAATACAGTAGGTCCTATTAGTTTGACTGTAGGACCATGCATCCCAGGCACTCAAGTGCTAGGCGCCCGCTGATACGTAATGGGTTGGGCGGATCTCCGTCCAACCCTGTCCAATCACTCACGGAGGTGCGCATATCTGTGAAGCTTGATAAGAGAGTAGCTATTTTAACAAGTATTCTCGTTACAGAAGACGATAGGATAATGTTCAGCGGGGCTGATCGGTATCTTGTGCATCTCTATGGATTTCTGGAGGAGTCAGGGTACGAACCGTGTGTGTGGCAAGTGGGTTCAGGAGATCGCCTGCTAAATGGGATGAAAATTCAAGGGCTCTCCAAGGGTGACACTGAATTTGGTGGGTTGCCTGATCTCAATATTCAGTTTTTTGAGCACACGGTAAGTTATGGGAAGGCCATATATTTCGCTTTGCCTCTTGCCTTCCCACGGGTAAAGCCGAAGTCAATTGTGATCTCTCACGGAATAGGATGGGATTACCCGGCTCACCCATGGTCACCTCTGTCAGGACCGCTAAAAGATGAATGGCTTAGGAGGCTGCGGTACGCTGTAACCGCCTCTGACCTAGTTGTTTCCGTTGATACGAATACCTTGAATTGGTTACGGGCTACATGGCCTGGGTATGAACACAAGCAAG
>JAAYRV010000279.1 GCA_012518595.1 Bacillota bacterium | reverse complement strand
GTTCCCAGTGTACACACGGTAATGGTTTTACCTCCCATATCGGTGGAAGAGGGTGTATAGTACATGGCAATAACAACCATAGCCAAACTCGTTGAAACAGCGTCATCTCGCGATTTAACAATCGGTGCCTTGGCGCGGGAAATCGAAGCGGAAGATGCCGGGTTATCCATAGCTCAACTTAATGACAAAATGAAAAAACGACTCGAAGTAATGCGTGACTCAGTAGCCAGAGGACTTCAAGGGGTGCGCTCAACAAGCGGACTCACCGGAGGAGATGCCCTCAAGATGACAGAAGCCCAGTCACAGGGCACACTGATAAGCGCAGAGCCCTTGAACTCCTCAATGGCGTATGCTCTTGCCGTCGCAGAAGTAAATGCTGCGATGGGACGAATTGTGGCAGCTCCTACAGCAGGATCCTGTGGAATATTGCCCGGAGTATTGCTATCAGTAGGAGAGACGCTTGATGCAAGTGACGCCTCTTTAATAGAAGCCCTTTTCACTGCAGGCGCGGTAGGCGCAGTCGTAGCAAGGAGCAGCACTTTGGCAGGAGCCGCAGCAGGCTGTCAAGCGGAGTGCGGCACAGGAGCTGCAATGGCTGCCGCTGCTGCGACAGAGCTTGCAAAAGGCACACCTGGCCAATGCGCTAATGCAGTCGCCTTTGCTTTCAAAGGCCTTTTGGGCCTGGTCTGTGACCCGGTAGCGGGATTAGTTGAGGTGCCATGCATAAAACGAAATGCTATCTGCGTCGCAGTGGCGCTGGCTGCGGCAAACATGGCTCTCGCAGGAATTGAGAGTATCATACCGCCTGATGAAGTCATTGAAACCATGGGACAGATCGGCCGCGATATGCCTGCCTCGCTAAGAGAGACCGCGCTCGGCGGACTTGCTGCCACCCCTACAGGGAGAAAGCTGGCAAAAGAGCTGCTCCCCCATAAATAAGAGTAAAAGCCACTTCAGTCATGATCTGTAAGTAACGCACCCGGAGCACATTTTAAAGATGTGAGCGTGCCATCACAACGTACATACATATCAGGTAAATCAAACCACTTTGAGGTTCCGGTCATTCTAGGGCCGGACCTCTTCCCATTTACGCTTCGAAGAGGAGATATAGCCTTGCTCAATCTGGGGAACATACCTAGGTGAGGTGGTGTTCCCATGGAAGCGTTCATCCCAAGGGTTGTGTTTATTCAGAAAGCTGCTCTTCAATATCCTCTGGGAAACAAACTTATGAAAGAATTCAACAATCGAGGAATTGACGTCTCGCTCTATGAAAAAAGGGTACCGACAACTCCGGGCCGCTCTTTCAAAGACAGCTTTCTCTGTGCCAAGCGTACCATGGTAGTCCTGGTCCGGACAAGGCGCGAGTTTCAAACCTGTAAGCCGTCTGCCCACTATCAGCTACCTCTCGTTTCAGGATGTCCCGGACACTGTGAATACTGTTATCTCAACACGAATCTCGGAAAGAATCCATTCGTCAAAGTGTACGTAAACATCGACGAAGTACTGGAACAAGCTAAAGAATACATAAACCTTCGCAAGCCTGAGGTGACTGTATTTGAAGGGTCAGCCACATCTGACCCAGTGGCTGTGGAATCCTGGACAGGCTCTCTTCAGAAAACGATAGCGTTCATTGCAACACAGGATAGCGCCAGATTTCGTTTCGCCACAAAATACGGACAAATTCAGAACCTACTTACGCTCGAGCATAAAGGCAAAACCGAAGTGCGGTTCAGCATCAACTCCGGCCACGTGGTAAGGAAATTCGAAGCGGGAACTCCTCCTCTCGAGAGCCGATTGAAGGCAGCGAGAGAAATCTCTTTGGCCGGATATCCTCTGGGTTTTCTCATCGGGCCGATCATCCGGTTCCCCGGGTGGCGTGGTGAATATACCGATCTCCTTAACCTGGCAAGAACACAGATACCTGAAGGTATCCCGGTCTCCTTCGAGCTCATAACCCATAGATTCACCACAAGAGCCAAGAAGATCATCGAGGAAGTCTATCCCGATACAGAAGTCCCCCTTGACGAGGAAGGGCGAAGGTTCAAATACGGTCAATTCGGCTATGGAAAGTACGTTTATGAAAAGGAGCTCATGGAAGAAATGGAGGAGTTCTTCAGGACTGCAATCAAGACTCTGTTCCCGGAAGGCAAAATCCTATACTTCGTTTGAGGTCTTTTTTGTATTTCACAAGTTAACTGGGGACTCTATAGCTAGAATCCTGATAGATTTGGAGGAATGAATGTGGAACCAAGAACTACTAGTTGGGTTGTGGTGGGACTGGGTGCAGTAGTCTCAATTATTGGCCAGATGTCAAGGCCGGGAGAAGTCGGCGCCGGGATACTGGGCTTTGGCCTTGCCCATATTGTCTTAGGGATCCTGGACATGCTGCGGCCGACAGTAAGACAGCACTCTTAAGGTACTCGAAAAAGGTCTGGGAAGTCTCTTTGCGTCTGGTCGTGGAGAAGCCGGGCTTGTCGGCTGCGGCGTATTAGGCGTTCCGGGCGTTCCGGTACATTCCGGATATTCCGATGTAGTCCGATATCGGTAAGTGTTCCAGGTTCACCCAGGACAGTGAAGATACCGGTAGCAGGTAATTAACCAGCCTAGTTACGCTCCCCTGAGGTGGCATATGGCAAGCATGCCACCTCAAGCGTGCATTGTTCGCGTTCTATTACTCATCTTATTGTTCATTTTATTGTTCATTTCATTCATAGTCTTCTGGTGCCATTGGGTGCCATCATGAAGTAGCTCCAGATACTGCGTAAAGCAAGAAGTCGCCAAATCTACTCGATTATCGTTAC
>JAAYRV010000278.1 GCA_012518595.1 Bacillota bacterium | reverse complement strand
TGTTACTGTCAGAAAACAGACTGTGATATCAGCTTTGCTGGATGTTATCACAATGTTTCCTTTCATCGTGCCGGGTTCAATTCTAGGCATTGCGCTGCTGCTAAGCTTCAACAAAAGACCGTTTCTATTAAGCGGTACAGCAGCCATAATGATTATCGCTTTGGTTATCAGACGTTTACCTTTTACTATCAGATCCAGTGCTGCAATTATGCATCAAATAAGTATTAATACTGAGGAGGCAGCTATTAGTCTGGGGGCTTCAAATACGAAGACGTTTTTCAAAGTGACACTGCCACAGATGCTCCCAGGAGTGGTATCAGGCGCCATATTGAGCTGGATAACCATTATATCCGAACTAAGTACATCAATTCTTCTTTACACAACACGAACCCAAACCATGACGATTGCAATATACACCGAAGTCATTCGCGGCAACTATGGTGTAGCTGCTGCACTGGCCACGATGCTATTCGTGATTACAATCATGTCGTTGTTGGTGTTTTTTAAAGTGTCAGGCAAGAGAGAAGTTACGATGTAGAGGGCGACTCAATGGCCGTAGAAAAGACTACCAATTTCAAAGAAAAAACCAGACGAATATTCTTAAAGTACGCCATGATACCGGTTCTCGTGCTTTTACTTGTGTTTCCTTTATTTCTGCTCATCGCTGAACGCACGAGAGTGGTCAATAATGCAAGTAAGGCCAGCAATCAGGTGGGAGAGTTAATCTCACAAGTCTATGGCAGCTATTACACGGAAATAGGACGGATGAGCGAGTCCGAAATCGTAATTGATTTCGTGAAGGAGAATCGCAATAGCCATCTTGTCTATGAGCAATTCTATAGTTTTAATAATGCACAGAAAGTCAAATCAATATTTCATATTATTGATAAAAACGGCATGTTTTTAGCCTCCACCGCGCCTTTTGATTCATTTACAGAGAGTCTGATTACAGAAGACGTTGTTCCCCGTATTATGCGGAATCCCAAAGAGACATTGACTGAAGCTAATACACTGGAGTATCTCCATGATCGAAAGACTGTGTATAGTTTCGGAAGGCCCATATTGGAAGATTCAGAGGTTATTGGCTTTATCCTCTATCAGCTTTTTGAAAAAGACTTGCGAAACCTGATATTCGTGCAAAATGTCGAAGTAACGGTTGTAACAGACAACTATGACCGGATAATTGCAGCTACAAGTAATATTGCCAAAGGATTAATGAACAAGTTTTCGCCAAAATACATTAATTCAGGACAGTATGTAGAAATAAATGACGGCAAGTATTACATGGGCGAAGCCTTTTTATCCTCAATTCCTATCTACGTATATACATTGGTTTCCACAGAATTTAACACCATGGTTCTGGCGCTTTATGGCACATTTGTGGGTATAGCAGGCCTATTTTTGTGGTTTATAATGAATCACTTGGCTACCAAGATTTCCGCTGAAAACACGAGTTCCATTGATAAGTTGCTCTATGCTGTTTACGAGTTGCAGGAAGGAAATCTGAATTCATATGTAAGCATTAATTCAGGTGACGAATTTGACATATTGGCTAATCAATACAACATAATGTTGGATAAATTAAACGCGCTCATAAGAAAGAACGAAGAGCTTTCCGACATTAGGCGTATCAAGGAAATCAAATTACTCCAGGCTCATCTGAATCCGCACTTTTTGTTTAATATCTTGGAGACTCTGAGGTACACAATAATTCTGAACCAGGAACAAGCTACAGATATCATCATGACTCTGTCACGCCTGTTACGATACAGTCTACATGATGAAAGCCAGGATGTGGTGTTTAAGAATGACCTGGCATATATAGAGGACTACCTGAAGCTCCATAAGATCAGATTTCAAGATGGGTTGACTTATAATATAGACGTTTCGGAGGAAGTGAAAAATGCGCTTGTACCAAAATTGCTTCTCCAAGCGATTATCGAAAACTCTATCAAGTACGGCTACAAAAGAACAAAGCACCTGGATATTAATGTGACAGGTTATGTCACTGATGGGAAACTCGTTTTTGAAATAAGGGATAACGGAGGAGGCATGACAGAAGAACAGCTCAATACTATTAGAGAAATGAACGAATTGTCGCAAAGTGAACTTGCCGAGTCAGAGGATATATCACAGAAAATCGGCGGTCTTTACAATGTCCACCGCCGCTTGTTCTTGTTGTACGGCAAGGGACATGGACTCCAGATAGAAAGCACTTATGGTGAAGGTACTCTGGTGACATTAACCTTACCCTACAGGAGGGGAAGAGATAATGTACAAGGTGTTGATTCTTGAAGATGAAAAAATGATCCGTAAGGGCTTACGTTACACTTTTGATTGGCTTGGTAGTGAGTGTGTCGTAGTCGGTGAAGGCGCTGACGGACGTGAAGGTCTGGAGAAAATTGATGAGCTAAAGCCGGATATTGTCTTAGTTGATATTGTCATGCCTGTTATGGATGGCATAACAATGCTTGAGAAGTGCAATGAGAATGAAAATCATACCTTTAGCGCAATTATCATTTCAGGCTACAATGAATTTGACTATGCTAAGCAAGCAATAAAACTGGGGGTCAGCGAGTACTTATTAAAACCTGTGGATCAAGATGAGCTGTATCAAGCTCTGGAGAGATCCAAGGAGCAAGTAAGACTGAGAAGACAGTACAACGAAATTAAGAAGAACTACTCAACGATAGATGACATAAAGGTGCTTGATATAGACTTCTATGAGCACGATTTCAAGACATCAAATCTGGTTGTAGAAATGTTGAAATACATCCAAAAAACATATCATGAGAAAATCAGCATCCAGGACCTGATTAAGCCGCTTGATAGGAGCTCTACCCACCTAAACCAAAAGTTCAAGGAAGAAACAAACTACACATTTAATGAATTCCTAAACAGATACCGAATTCAAAAATCCATAGATCTTATTAAGTCAGGGGAAGAGAAAATCTGTCACATTGCCACTGCAGTCGGATTTAGCAGCTACAGGTATTTTATTAGGGTATTCAAGAAATACGTTAACTGCTTGCCCAGCGATTTTCAAGAGTACTTTCAAGACTACGGCTCCGGACCGAATTCAGCCGGTATGGGGTGATGAGATGTCGGCAATGACGTATTATGAAGAAGTAATGAAGCTGATGGATGAAATCTGGGAAACCCAGTTTGGAATAATAAAAGAAGCGGCCGGTATATTCGCAGACAAAGTCAGAGCAGATAAGTTGATACATGTTATGGGATCCGGACATTCACATATGATTGCGGAAGAACTGTTTGTGCGAGCAGGGGGGCTGGCCAATGTTAATGCTTGGCTTGATTTTAACCTAATACCTACTGCCGGTGCGAGAAAAACCTGTAAACTGGAAAGACTTGAGGGTTTGGCCAAGATCATCTGGGAAGAACAGAAGATCGATACTGATGACGTCTTAGTAATAATATCGAACTCCGGTCGAAACAGCGTGCCTGTGGAGACTGCTTTATTGGCCAAAGAAAGAGGCATTTGCACAATTGGAATTACTTCAATGAAACATACGAAAATGACAGAATCCCGTCATTCATCAGGGAAGAGACTTTATGAAGTCGTAGATCTCGTAATAGATACATGTGTTCCTCACGGTGATGGCTTGCTCCACTTTAACGGAGTTCAGGGCGGACCTGCTTCAACGCTGGCCGGAGTGTTTATTGTAAACAGCATTGTTGCTGAAGCACTGTCAATTCTTAACGAAGCCGGATATGAACTCTCTGTATATGGAAGTCAGAATGTAGATGGTTACTGTAATGAAGATTATTATCGGAGATTTAAAAATCGGATAACTCATCTTTAGTACGACTACAGGATCCTCATATTCTCCCATCTGACCGGCATATTGCCGGCTCACTGATAAGCTCGGCTTGCGGTGGGCACGAGCTGTAAATCCGCTGCTTCCATCCATACATCATAAATCATAGATCCTTTTACTCTGACAACCTGTGTGGTATAATACTTAACATAGTATAGAATTTTGCACTCTCAATGAAGATTGGGTTTGTGATTTTACCATGGAGCCTTTCCAAGATGAATCCGTACAATTGATTACCACGTACCGGATGATTCCTTACATTTCGCACCGCCGGGCGGGCATGCCCATGTTTTTGACAATAGGAATAGCCAATATGACAGCTATAACCCGTATTAACTTACTACGGGTTTGATACTTATTGGGAGGAGACAAAACGTAATAGGAGAAATGTGAATAACAGTCGGGGGTAAATCGCCGTATAACAGGCGTTTACTGTAAGAGAGACTCAACGAGAGGAGGGGGGAGGTAACGGGGTAACGGCAAGAATGCTATAGGTTACATGGGTGAAACGATAACATGGTAATTATTGTAGATCAAGGCAGAGTCGATCCAGACAACAACGAAAGAGGATGGTGAACCATTGTGAAAACCTCCAGAGTGTTAAAAACCCTACTTGTTGTGGCATGTCTGCTGACTATGTCCATTATGCCGGCATTAGCCAAATCCCCGAATCAGTTCAAGATCGTCTTGATTCTTCCCGGTCCGATAAACGACCAAAGCTGGAACGCAACCAACTACGCCGGACTCGTGGCATGCAACAAGGATTTAGGCACTAAGATGGAGTACGTTGAGAATGTGCAGGCCAGTGACTATGAGTCGACCATGCGCAACTACGCCGAACGTGGATACGATCTGGTGATGGCTGCAGGGACTCAGTTTGATGAAGCAGCAGAGCGTGTCGCTAAGAAGTATCCGAAGACTACATTCTGTGTAGTGAACGGGATGGTGGGTGCGCCGCCGAACTTGGCCCCTGTGCTTCCTAAAGAGTACGAAGCAGGATTTTTGGCCGGTTTGATCGCAGGTCAGACCACCAAGTCCGGTAAGATAGGAATCGTCGGGGGTTTCCCGAACAAGCTGATGATCCGACTTCTTAACACCTACGAATGGGGTGCCAGAATAGGCAAGCCGGATCTTAAGGCGACCAGAGCCTACGCCAACTCATGGAGTGATGTGGCTCTTGGTAAGCAGATGGCTGCGTCTATGGCTGACAGCGGTGCAGACGTGTTATTCTTCTATGCCAACCAGGTCGGGCTTGGCGCTATCCAGGCTGCCAAGGAGAAGGGTATCAAGTTTGTGGGATTTGCCGCAGATCAGAATGACATTGCTCCCGGTACAGTAGTTGCCAGCGTATTCTTTGACTTCTCCGGTCTCTACAAGTGGACAGTTGAGAGGTTCATGGCAGGCGAGCTTGAGCCGACAGTAAACGAAGTCGGAATTGCTGAGGACATTGTGAGAATCACCTATACTGACGAGGTTAAGCAGAGTACTCGTGACCTCGTGGATAAGGCCTCAAAGGCAATCGCAGCCGGATCGTTCGTAGAATTCATGTCAGAATATCCTGAGCCGCTAGAATAGCAATATTAATAACCACAACCTTGGAAGGGGAGGCTCATGTCTGGGGGCCTCCCCTCGTATCCACGGAGAGGGGTTTATCCCATGAGTAATGTCAAAGAGACTGCGGTAGAATTAAGAGGAATTAGCAAGTACTTTTCAGGAACAGTTGCCAATGACAAAATTGATCTGGAAGTTAAAAGGGGCGAGGTTTTGGCGCTGCTGGGCGAGAACGGGGCAGGCAAGACCACGCTCATGCGCATTCTCTACGGCATGTACCGCGCGGATGAAGGCGAGATTCTAATCGACGGTAAACCGGTGACTATCAACTCCCCTTACGATGCAATGAACCTGGGCATCGGCATGATCCACCAACATTTTACATTGGTGCCTGTCCACACTGTGGTGGAAAACGTTATGCTGGGACTGGATGGGCCGTACGATCCGGGAGCGGTTGCAGAAGAGATTAGGACTCTTGGCAGACGGTACGGCTTGGAGGTAGATCCATACGCCACGGTTCGTCTTCTCCCTGTGGGGATGCAACAGAGAGTAGAGATCCTCAAGGCGTTAATTCGCAAGGCTTGCATCTTGATAATGGATGAGCCCACTGCTGTGTTGACTCCTCAGGAAACAGACAGGCTGTTTGATTTTGTCCGCGAATTCCGCTCAGGCGGCAATTCAGTTGTATTTATCACCCACAAACTCAACGAGGTCATGAATATCGCAGATCGGATTACCGTGCTCCGGGCAGGCAGGACAGTTGGGTCCATTCCTAAAGTGGAGGCCTCAGAAAGTGCGCTTGCCAGGATGATGGTAGGACGGGATTTGGAGCTGACTACGGGACAGCCTGCCAAGAATGTGGGTGAAGTGGTTCTGGACGTGGATAACATAGGAGTTATCAGCAGTAGGGGACACCGGGTAATTGACGGGCTGTCGTTCCAAATACGTCAAGGCGAGATCCTTGGTATCGCCGGGGTGAGCGGAAACGGTCAGGAAGAGTTGGCTGAGGTTCTGTGCGGACTGAGGAATGCGGAAG
The DNA here is from genome assembly GCA_012518595.1 of Bacillota bacterium. Taxonomy (GTDB): domain Bacteria; phylum Bacillota; class SHA-98; order UBA4971; family UBA4971; genus UBA4971. Next base: position 6,591 of record JAAYRV010000278.1, on the reverse strand, counting down.
AGGGTGATATCCGAGTCTCAGGCAAGTCAATAGTCAACTGTGCCCCGCTTGCAATCATCGCGGAAGGAGTCGGGTACATCCCATCCGACCGTCAAAGCGAAGGATTGGTCCTGGATATGACGGTGGCAGAGAATCTGATGCTCAAGGGCTCATCGGATCCGGAGTTCACGAAAGGACGCTTCCTTGATATGGCTGCCATAGAGGAGAACGCCAGCCGTCAAGTCCATGAGTTCGATATCAAGACGCCGTCTGTGTCTACAAGAACAAAGGCGCTTTCAGGAGGAAACCAGCAGAAGGTAGTGGTAGCACGGGAGATCGCAATTGCCTCAAAACTTCTGGTGGCGGTGCAGCCAACCCGCGGGTTGGATCTGGGCGCTACTGACTACGTGCACCGGGTTCTACTGAGAGAGCGGGATAAGGGCAAGGCAGTTTTACTAATATCAACAGAGTTGTCAGAGATTATGAATCTGTCTGACCGCATCGGGGTCATTTACAGGGGCTCTTTGCTGAGAGTCTTTACAAGGGAAAATGCGGACATCGGGGAGATCGGACTCCTGATGACCGGGATCCGAGGTGAGTCCAATGAATAAACGCTCGGATCAAAGCATATGGCTGGCGCTGACCCCGCTTTATTCAGTAATTTTGGGATTGGCAGCAAGCGGCCTCATGATGCTCTTATTGAAGCATAATCCCATCGAGGCTTTTGCACAGTTGTTTGGGTATGCTTTCCGAGATATCTATAATGTCGCAGACATTTTCGCCAAGGCCACCCCGCTTATCCTTACAGGGCTGGCCTTTGGGTTTGCATTCAGGGCCTCGCTTTTTAACATAGGCGCTCAGGGCCAATTCTACATGGGTTCCATTGGCGCCGTGGTTGTTGCGTTAAAGCTGGGGTTTTTGCCGCCGGTTTTGCTGCTTCCGTTATGCCTGATAGCCAGTGTTGTTATGGGTGCAGCTTGGGGCGCGATAGTCGGTATGTGCAAGTCCAGGTTTAATGCGAACGAATTCCTAATCAGCATGATGTCAAACTATGTTGCTGTCGCTATTATGAACTTCCTGGTTCGTGTTCCGTTAAAGGAAGCCAAGGGTGAGTATCCTCAGACTGATGTGATATCCGAAGCTGCCTGGATCCAGTCGTTGATACCGGGGACCCGTTTCCACTGGGGGTTCATATTGGCTCTGGCTGCGGCTTTGTTGGCCTACGTGATTCTGTGGAGGACCAGTCTTGGGTTTAAGATTCGAGCCGTAGGCATGAACCGCAGCGCAGCCCGGTACGCGGGGATAGACGAGAAGAAGATCTTCGTCATCGTTTTTGCGATTAGCGCGGGGTTTGCCGGTTTAGCTGGGTTTATGGAGGTTAACGGTATTCAGCACATGGTGGTGCAAGGGTTCAACCCCACGCTTGGTCCGGAGGGGATAGGGATAGCGATCCTGGGCAATGCCCACCCTCTGGGAATCGTGCTCTCCGGCTTACTGTTTGGTGCGCTCAAGGTGGGCGGGAATCTGCTGACTCAGACGACTACAATTCCATCGAGCATTATCGGAATCATGGAGGGCTTCGTGATGCTCTTCGTGGTGCTGTCATACTTTGTTCAGAACAAGGTGATACTGGCTCAACGCAAGAGGCGCCTGGCGAAAGGGGAGGATGTGGCATGATGATTACCGGTGTTCTCATGAGAGCCCTGCAAATGAGTACTCCCTTGTTGCTTGGGTCGCTGGCTGAGATTTTTGTGGAGTATACGGGTGTAATGAACATGGCCATCGAAGGAATCTTTCTGATGGGCGCCTGGGGAGGATTCGTCGGAGCATATCTGACGAAAAGCCTGTTCTGGGGCTTGGTGCTGGCCATGGTGGCCGGTGTCGTGATAGGGGCGGTGTATGCGTTTATCACGGTCAAACTGAAGCAGCACCAGATTGTAACCGGGGTCGCGCTGAATATTCTGTCCGGGGGAATCAGTGTCTATTTGTACAGAGTGCTCTTCGGAGTGCCGATAATTCCTTTGACCGTGGAGTCGCTGAGGCGGATACCTATCCCGGTGTTGTGCAAGATACCCGTTATCGGTCAGGCCTTATTCAACCAGAACATCCTTACCTACTTGGCTCTGATATTAATGCCGGTAGGATACTGGGTTTTGTTTAGAACCCGTCTTGGACTCATCGTTCGTTCCACCGGCGCTAATCCGGAGGCAGTGGATGCAGCAGGGATAAACGTCGAAAGAACACAGACCCTGGCTGTTCTTGCATCCAGCGCCATAAACGGGTTGGCCGGGGCGTTCTACTCCATTGGCTTTCTCGGCATGTTCTCTGACGACATCATTGGCGGTCGAGGGTGGATTGCGTTTGCAATCTGCTTCTTGGGTAACTGGAATCCCATGGGCGCGTTGGTGGGAGGGCTTGTCTTTGGTCTGGCAGAGAGTCTGGCTGTGCTGCTACAGACATCCGGCATCCGGTTAGTGCCTAACGAACTCTTAATTGCAATGCCATATGTGCTGACCATCATAGCTACAATTGCCAGGAAACAGTTTAACGTGCCTGCGTTCCTTGGAGTTCCGTACGTAAAGGAACGGAGCTAGACGTAGGGGAGCCGAGGCAGACGTAAGAGAATGTAGCCATAGGTGAAGAGGTGAAGGAGCGCTTTCACTAGGAAGGCGCTCCTTTTTTTACTGGATGTGTGGCTGCTTTCTTGCAAATTTAGGAGACTTGCTCGTCCTTCTTTAAAGACCCACAGTAAATCCCTTGACATACTGCCTGTTGAACCATACGGTAAAAATCTTTGTTATTGAAGTATTGGGCTACCATTTTGTTATTCTTATCCATACGATTGATTACCAGATCGTCAACCTTCTGACGGGCCACATAGCTGAAATTCTCTAAGGTATTAACCCGGGCTGCGTCTTGAAGTTCCGGGTCTTGGGTTCCATCATCGGTAATGGATTCCCAGAAGAGACGGTCGGTTTCAGTAAATTCAGTGCCGAATCGTTCGTTCAGCGCATGTATTAAATCTGACAACGGCGCTTCATCCTCATGGGCTGTACCCGTGCCCACCTCTGTGGGACGGTGAACTTCGCCGCCACCGCCAGGTTCTAACGTAATACTTCCGTCATGGATCTTGTCCAGGCGATAATACCGCATATCTACATCATTACTGAAGTCGTACTCAGGCCCGGATTCTCGTTTGGGCAATTTGGTCTGTAGGAAGCGCAAGAAGGTATACAGCTTCTCAAGATCCGAATCCTGAAAAGGAATGATCTGGGCTAAGAACGAATATAGGCGCCTGTAAGCGCCGGAAGCATCTGGGAATTCCTGCTTATCGTCTTCGTCCAGATGAGTGAAACGCTTAACCGCCGGATCTATAATGGCGTTCATCTTACCGTGATCATGTTGGGTTAGTCTTTCTTTGGGTCGGAAGAAGACTTTGCAGAATTCCTCCACTTCAGCTTCGGAAAATACGTGGTACGTATCTAGTTTAGCCTGGAGTTCATAGAGTTGCCTATAATCTGCACGATCCCCTATCATGGTTTTCTCATAATAAGGTTGGAAAGCAGTTTGGATTTCTTCGGCTTCATTGACAAAATCCAGAATGAAGGTATCATTTTTGCCCGGATGGGTACGATTCAATCGCGACAAAGTCTGTACCGCATGGACCCCGGAAAGCTTCTTGTCTACATACATAGTGTGCAGCAGAGGCTGATCAAAGCCTGTTTGGAATTTTTCCGCTACGATTAATATGTGATACTTATCAGTGTCGAATTGCTGTCTGAGTTCATCTTCTCTGATGCCCCCGTTCATTTCTACTTCAGTATATTTTACATTGGGATTGTCAGGATCATCGACAGCACCGGAAAACGCCACCAAGGTGCCGATATCATCATAGCCATGGTCTCTTAAGTATTTGTCAATGGCTTGCTTATAGCGGACGGCATGCAGTCGGGAGGCAGTGACCACCATAGCCTTGGCTTTCCCGCCTATCTTGTGCCTGGTAAAGGTGCGGAAGTGTTCGACTATGACCTCTGTCTTCTGAGAAATGTTATAGGGATGCAGACTGACAAAGCGCGCCAAGGCTTTGGACGCTTTTTTCTTGTCCACTTTTGGATCACCTTCGATGGACTTGATTAGCTTGAAGTAGGTTTGGTAGGTGGTGTAGTGTTCCAGGACATCCAGGATAAACCCTTCTTCAATAGCCTGCCTCATGGAGTAAAGGTGAAAAGCTTCCGGTTCTCCTGCTGCGTTCTTTTGGCCAAAGACTTCCAATGTTTTGTATTTTGGTGTGGCAGTAAACGCGAAAAAACTAATGTTTTCCTGGCGGCTACGGGCTGCCATGGTGCGAAGAATCTCTTCTTCGTAGTCCATGAGGCCTTCTTCTTGTGCCTTTTGCCGGGCTTCGGCCTCTAAAGACTCTCCGGCTAATGTGCTCTTCAGCTCCGTGGCTGTCTCGCCACCTTGGGAGCTATGAGCTTCATCGATAATTACAGCGTACCGTTTGGTCTTTAAGGTGCCGATATGTTCAGTAACATACGGGAATTTCTGCAATGTGGTAATGATAATGGGAACGGTCCTTTCAAGGGCCTTAGCCAATTGCTTGGAATCCTTATCAACCTTCTCTACCACGCCGGCTTTGTGTTCAAATTGGTAAATTGTGTCTTGAAGCTGCTGATCCAGGACTCTGCGGTCTGTAACGACCACCACGGAATCGAATACTTTATTATCCTCATTATCGTGAAGGCTACTTAATTGGTGGGACAGCCACGCAATGCTGTTGCTCTTGCCGCTGCCGGCTGAGTGTTGGATGAGATAATTCTCTCCTACACCTACAGATTGCGCATCTCTGACCAGTTTCCGCACAACGTCCAACTGGTGGTAGCGTGGGAAGATCATTGTTCTCCTCTTCACCTTTTTGCCGTTTACTCGTTCTTCATTGACTTCTACGTGAATGTACTTGGCCAGAATCTCCATCATACTGTCTCTTTGCCATATCTCTTCCCAAAGATATGCGGTCTTGTGCCCTGAGGGGTTTTCCGGGTTACCGGCCCCGGTGCCATCACCCTTATTAAATGGCAGAAAGAAGGTGCCGGCGCCGGTGAGTTTTGTGGTCATGTAAACCATATCCGGATCGACGGCAAAATGGACTAGAGCACGCTTACCAAATTGGAACATCAAGTCCTTAGGATTCCTGTCATGCCTATATTGGTGAATTGCATTTCTCCATGTCTGCCCGGTCATAGGGTTCTTTAATTCCGCTGTAACAATGGGAATTCCGTTGAGGCTTAATACCATATCTAAGGCATTCGCATGTTGCGTAGCGTAACGCACTTGCCGGGTTACGGTTAGGATATTCGCATCATACAGCCGCCGGGTTTCAGGGTTCAGGCCGCTGGCAGGAGCGAAGTATGCTGCCCTGAAGGTTTTTCCGAAGCTTTTGAAACCGTGGCGCAGCACCTTAAGACAGCCCTCGTGTTCAGAGTCTAAAGCACGACACAAATCACCCAACAGGGTTTCGGCTGCCTTGGCGCCCTGGAGATCATATAGGTACTGCCCCGGCATGGTCAAGCCTCCTCACGCACGTCAATCTGTCCCGTTACAACGGCAGTAATCAAGGCGGAACGGTATTCTCCAAGAGTTTCTATGGATTGCCGGATTTTCTCTGTCAAGGCGTGGATGCGGCCGGTTTCACGATCAAGGAAAGAGGCAATGGTTTTTTGTTCAGAAATTGGCGGGTAGGGGACAGGGATCGTGTTCATTGCGCTCTGTGTTAATTTGTCTCGGGTAGTTCCTTCAATATAAGGAGAATAATCAATGCTATTGAGTGAAAAGGTCAGAAAGAGCGGGTCTATTAAATTGTGGGGTCTTAGAACATGTATATGATTATTGACCCATACTTTGCCGGTTACTAAGAAGGCTACGGGTTTGCTCCTGTCACAAAACGGAGCTCCGTCCTCACCCAGAAGTACTAATTCTTCGTCGAAAAGCCAATCATTGACGTAGTCCAGTATTCCATTAGCCCCCCAATAGGGATATTCTCCTTGCATTTCCCATCTCTGTTCGGCGTTTAACGGGATTCTCTTTCTATCCAGGCATTCGGTAACGTATTTTAGTTGTCGTATCTCCCAATGCTCCGGCACTTCCCTCAGCCATTCCACACCCGGATCCTTCCTTCTAACATCGGGATTAAGACCCCTGGTGACAGTATGGATTATCAAGGCAATGCCCTTCTCTTCCAGAAGTTCTATCTGATGCTGCTTTTTTGAAATCAGGGTGTCAATGCGGTTGGTTTCGTGATCGAGGAAGGAAGCGATTTTTTCTTGCTCTTTCTTCGGGGGGTAGATAGCCGGTTCATTGAAGTATGACTCTGCATCTAAATTTTGAATTCCCGTTGTTTGTTTTATTGAGCGAGTGTTGACTCTTGAATTGTATAGATGATGGTGAAAATAGACCAGGAATCTTGGGTCAAAAGCGCTTTTTGTCTCAATACGTGCTATGAAGTTTGAGCAGGCGGCTCGTGCGGAAAACGGGAACCATACAACAGTCCCTACCGGCTGAAGATCGCCACCCCCTGATTTTTCAATAAGCAAATCGTACGGGTTTAGCAAACGA
>JAAYRV010000277.1 GCA_012518595.1 Bacillota bacterium | reverse complement strand
CTGGGCAGGTCGAGGCCCTGGTAAAGATGTAGTTTTATCTTCAGACCCTATCTGATAGCAACGGATGACCTCCGGCAAGTCGGATACCCCTATTAAAGGGCCAGAAGATACTACGAGTGAATGCTCTATAGCGTTCTCCAGTTGCCGCACGTTCCCTGGCCAGTTGTACCTGACGAGATACTCCATAACCCCAGGTGAAAGGCCTTTCCGGATGTCATACTTCTTACATAATTTTCCGAGAAAGTGGATAGCAAGGGCAGGAATAGCATCGACTCGTTCTCGAAGAGGAGGAATGCGGATAGCTACGACGTTCAGTCTATAGTATAAGTCCTCTCTAAAGCGTCCGTTTACAACTTCTTTTAAGAGGTTTCGATTGCTGGCTGCTATAAACCTAGTATCAACAGAGACCTCTTTGGTTCCGCCGACTCTCATGAACCGGCTTTCCTGAATTACAGCAAGTAGCTTGACCTGCAACGAGAGGGGCAAAGCATCTATCTCGTTCAGGAATAACGTGCCTCCGTGAGCCAGTTCTATGACGCCTGGCTTACCACTACGAAGCGCCCCGGTAAACGCACCTGGAGCATAGCCGAAGAACTCGGATTCAAGCAAAGTTTCAGGAACTGCGCCTCAGTTGATCTTAATATAAGGCCCTGAAGATCTTGAGCTAAGTCTATGTATGCTTTTGGCAACGACGTCTTTACCAGTTCCCGTCTCTCCTTGCAGAAGAACCGTGGAGTCAAAAGAAGCAACCCTTCGCGCAGTTTCAAATACTTCACGCATTGCTTGGCTTTTTACCACAATACCATCGATTTTCGTCTGCTCCTTACGAAGCATTTCTACCTCAGAGATGTACCTTTGCATTAAGTTCTCTGTTTCTGTAAGCTTCGCCTTTAGATCGTAGAACTCACTGACATCCCGAGAATTAGTCACAATTCGAATGAGATTACCTGAATCGTCAAACACCGGATTGGCTATGGCTAGAATCTTTCTTCCGCTTCTAGTATCTTGAACTACGGTTACCCGTTTCCTCGACTTCAGAACTCTGGGAGTGATTGACGGAAAGAATATGCCTTCACTTTCCAACTCCTTCACATTCTTGCCCACCAGGTATGAACGAGGCACACCATAGAGACGCTCGCATGCTGAGTTGACTCTGAGAGTAATACCCTGACCGTCGGTAACAAAGATCTCATCAGGTGAATTATCGAAAACGACTTCCAAGTCAAGCAAAGCCTCTTGTGCCAAGTCAAGTCTATGCTTGAGATTGACCTCTTCAGAAACGTCACTGAGAATCAAGATTCCCATAAGACCCGAGATACTTACGGCATGGTATATGCATCTGATCGTGCATCCGGATGATATCTCAACATCATACTGATTTCCCTCTTCCAACCTAATACTGTGATCCGGTTTGAGAGAGAGCGCATCACTTGCGGCTTTGCCAATCAGCAAGGGAATCGGTTTTTCTAGCATTCGTTCGACTGCATGGTTGCACAGTTGAATCCGACTATCATTGTCCAGCCCAATAATTCCAAACGGTAACGTGTCCAGAATCTTATCGAAATCCCCTGGCGTGATTGCCCCACTAGTCATGTACGTTGCCTCCTTGCCCGTCTATTTCGCTAAACCTGCGGCTTTCCCTCTTTTCTCCGGTTCGATCTGATTCAAGACTGACTCATATGAATCAGCAAACCCGAACGTATCCCCTGATGACCCGGTCGTGTCAATTGATGGAACTTGGGCTCCGGTACGAAAACTAGGAGCCTTCCACAGGTTGGGCAAGCGTATATCATGAGGATATGTTTGTTAGGAAAAGTCATTTCACACTCAGCACTTCAGACACAGGGATTCGCAACGGTGGCATACATTTTGCATGTATATAGTGGTGGGCTAGCAAACCATAACAGAAAACATGCTGCAAGAAGGTGATAAGTACACAAACAAAGAATTTTCGTTAAGACGAACAGCTCTGTGAAGCCTGAAAAAAGTCGCTAAACCAAGATAGGGATTAGGTTCCAATTACACAGATACAAGGGGGTGAAAATACGTGGATCCAGTAAGCTCCGCAAAAAGAATCCATCCTGAAGTTGTTAAGTGGAGACGTGAGTTACATAGAATGCCTGAATTCATATTCGATCTCCCCAAGACCTCAGCATTTGTGGCGGAAAAGCTTACCGAAATAGGGATTGAACACCAAGTTATCGCAAAGAGCGGTATAGTCGGATTAATTCGAGGCGCAAAGAAGGGCCCAACAATTGCCTTAAGAGCAGACATGGATGCCGTGAAGTTGAGAGAAGAAACGGGACTTCCCTTTTCATCCACATGCGAATATATGCATGCATGTGGACATGATGCCCATACTGCCATGTTATTAGGTGCAGCAAAGATTCTTTCCTCAAATCGAGATGTTCTCAGAGGAAATGTGAAACTGCTGTTCCAACCTGCTGAAGAGCATGAGGGAGGTGCTCT
>JAAYRV010000276.1 GCA_012518595.1 Bacillota bacterium | reverse complement strand
GGTTTTCCTGTAAACACCTTGTCTTCATGTGCGCCTCTTACGCTGAGGTATCCATTGGTTAATGTGAAGAGTGTCTCATATGACGCAGCAGTCTTGGCATTACAACCTGTTTCAACAGCTGTCCAGTTATCGTCAGCAGGCGCAAGGAGCATCCTGGTATCGGTCAGCCGTTTTCGGTTCCGCATGGTCTGTTCGTTATCCCTCCACACCTTCATTTGCCCATCCAGTATCTTGGTAAATGAGTCAATTCCGCCTCCCATGTGATATATGTTAGGCGGTACACCTTCAGGCTCCTGCCCTACACTGACAAAACTTGCTCCTTTCGTCTTTTCTGATATCATTTTTGAATCGCTTCCTTCGCAGCCCCCGATGAATCCAAACTCATCTCCTATGAAAAGCATCTCCGATACGACTATACCGTTTGGTTTTGCAACTTGTTCAACCAGATACGCCACAGAATCCGCCTTGTCAGTAAGCCCGAGCTCTACATGCTTTACATCGCTTGTGACTCTGCCATCCAAACCTACTTCTTCGGAGCAACGTTGCACCAGTTCAACTACTGACCCTATTCCGTCGATACCTGCAGCTTTCAGTCGCTTCTCAGTTGCTTCAAGAAGTTCCCCGATTTTCTCCTTCGGGGGGTCTTCCCACTCCGGGAAGGGCATTATGTCGAGCTTGCGCCTGTTCAACCTGTTGGAGATAATTCGTGTCACAAGACCGTGTTGTTCCTCTAATATATGCTTGGCCATGCTGACTGCTTCATCCATCATAGCCTCTTCGGCTTCTTCTGCTTCTCTCCGCCAAACCCGGACAGGATTTCCGGAAGAGTCAAACCCGTATACTTCTGAACCTCTGTTCACACATGCAAGTAGATTCCCTTTTATCTTCGGATGCAGGCAGCAGAAGAATTGCTTATTGAGATTATCGAAGTTTGTTCCGGTAACAGCTGCCAGCCACAGGCCTCTGCCAAGTAATGCCTCAGTTCGCCAAACTAAATGATCCACCGGGCTATGGCGGGAGGCTACCGCAGTCCCGTCCCAGTCAAAAATGAGTATTCTGTAACGACGTGACAGTAATTGATGAAGGCTACGAGTATTCATTTGAACCCCCTATGTTCACTTAATGGCAAAAGTTGCGTTAATGCTACATGAATTAAGACAACGCCTTTCTGCCATAGTTTCAAGAGCTTCATCTCAAAGGTGATCTGCCGGCAGTGGCGAACCAGCCATGCTGACCCGACGAGTCTCGGGATCTTAAATAACATCAAGGGACAGAGATCCTGACACTTTGCCCGGCAGGAATCGAACACAGCCGGTTATAAATGCAGGCTTCCAGCTCCCGAGCGCCGTGGTTTGAGATCCTGCATTCTCCCGGACGGATATCAATGAAAACCGGACATCCGTGCCACATGAGGGGAAATGCCACCCTGTGCCAGTTCTTTGGGAGGCGGGGACACACTGTCAAAACGTCTGACTGCATTGCCGTGTCCACTCCTCCGAACCCGAAGACAGCTACTTGCCATGTGGCGCCTGCTGCAGCAATGTGGATCCCCTCTGATGGGTCTCCTCCCCGGAAAGGTAAATCTATCTCTGACGTTCGTGTCCAGAATTCCCAGGACTCCTCTGCCAGGCCCAGTCTGAGCGCGACCAGTGCATGTATTCCTGCTGACAATGAGGAGTCATGCGTGGTGTACGGCATATAGTAATCCCAGCTTCGGCGGATCTCAGCTTCTCGGAATTCATGGGGAAACAGCGCCATTAGCAGAATCACATCTGCCTGCTTGATGCACTTGGAACGATATAGTCTCTCCTGCGATACTTGGGATGCAAAAGGCTTCCCTCTGTCCGGCCACAATTTGCCAAAATCGGGCTCTGCAAGCCTATCGAAGTCTTCACATTGAAGCACAAGTCCTGTTTCGTCTCTGAGAATTGGAAGAGCCATGGCTATCTCGTTAAACGTTCTGCATTCACTTTCAGATGCCCCGCCATGCTTGCCTACTTTAGATGCAAGGTCAAAGACAAACGAAACCATGCGATTGGTGTAGCTGTTGTTGTGTGAAATCGGTGTGTATTCGTCAGGCCCCATCACTCCCAGTATACTCAGATAATCATCGCCTGGACGCCGGTCGACCCGCTCCAGGAAATAACGAGCGGCTTCTGTTATGACACAAGCCGCAGGACCCTTCAGGTAGTCTGGATCCCTTGTCGCATAGGCATAGTGGGCTATGCCGTACACTACGTCTGCAGTGACGTGGATCTGATGGTCGCTGTATTGCCAGTTGGCAGGCGGACAGCACTCGTTGCCGAAAGTATCCGATTCCCATGCATACTTGGCCCCTCGATACCCGTGCCGAGCTGCATTGGCTTGTGCTGCAGGCAGGGTCCGCACTCGAAAGTCCACTAGTGTTTTAGCGGATTCAGGG
>JAAYRV010000275.1 GCA_012518595.1 Bacillota bacterium | reverse complement strand
TTATCGATATTCATGCCTTTATTGTCCAAGAATTCGATCAAGGCTATATCCGGGTCATACGGAGAAAGCCTTACGTGAAGGCCTCCGTTTACTCCCAATGCCGTAACAGCGTAGCGGGTTACCGGAGTCGTCATCCGGCCAAGATCATAGACACCTGCGCCCCCGGAGAGCAGGCCTGATGTAAGGGCCCTTTTTACCATGCGGGAAGGCTTGTACGCATCTGAACTCACGACCACTTGCGGCCTTTCTTTGAAGCATGAACAGTAGGCTGCGCCTAGTTTCGCTGCAATTTCCGGAGTCAGCTCTACATTGACAAGGCCTGAGACTCCATATGTCCCGAATAGTCTCTTGGACCACTTCGCTCCCCAAACCAGGCTCGTGGTTATGGTAGTCCCTGCATCAATTACTTTCTCAGGCCATATCTTCACACCGGGTTTGATGACTGAATGCGTCCCTACTACAGAGCGAGACCCGATGACCGACCCTTCAAATACTGCAGACTTGGCCTTAAGGCTTGCTTTACTACATACGATAGCTCCTCTTAGTTCAGTGTCCTTCCCGAAAAAGGAGTCATCCCAGAGCACACTGCGTTTTACGGAAAGACCTTCATTTAGGATATTATTGTGTCCGATAACCGTGCCTGAACCAATCTCCGCGCCTCGCCTGATACGACAGAAATCCCCGATTACAATAGGCGGGTCAAGCTTTGTATTTGGATGGATCTCAGTGCCTTTCCCTATGTAGATACCCCTTGCAATCTCTTCCCCGGGAATACTTACGTAGGCCAGCCCTTGGAGGATGTCATAGTGGGTCTGGCGGTACTGCTCGATATTCCCTACATCACTCCAATAGCCGCAAGCCACATACCCGAAAAGGGGCAGCCCCTTCTTTAAAATAAGCGGAAACAGATTCTTGCTGAAGTCAAACTGCACTCCTGCGTCGAAAAGCCGTAATGCTTCAGGCTCCAACACATATATGCCGGTATTCACAGTATCGCTGAATACCTCGCTCCAACTCGGCTTCTCCAAAAAGCGAGTAATACGTCCGTCATCATCAGTTATTACTACCCCGTATTCCAGAGGGCTTGTGACGCGAGTAAGGACAATTGTGGCAATCGCGCCTTTGGCCTTGTGAAACTCGACAGCTTCACCTAAATGGATGTCTGTAAGCGCGTCCCCGGAAATCACGAGAAAGGTTGAATCCAGGTACTTTTCGCATGCTTTGACACTTCCCGCCGTGCCGAGAGGCGTATCTTCAATAGCGTAATGCATTTCAACCCCAAACTTATCCCCATGGCCGAAATAGTCCTGAATCACTTCAGGCATATAGTAAAGTGTAGCGAAAATATCCGAAAACCCGTGGAGTTTCAAAAGGTTAATAACATGTTCCAACATTGGGCGATTTACCACCGGCACCATGGGTTTAGGCCTGTCACATGTGAGAGGCCTGAGTCTTGTCCCTTTTCCGCCTGCCATCACTACTGCCTTCACATGAATCCTGCCTCCGTTCTCGTATTGTCTACACAGTGTCGTGTGCAAAGTATCGCGAATACTCAGGCGGGACAGCCTCCTGGGGTTGAAAAACCCATCTGGGTCTCGTTACCGCCCAGGGACTTGCCCTGTATGCCTCATGGACTTCGTCGTAAACTTGCGAAGTGGCTTCAGCTATTATGTCCCAGTTAAACTTAGTTAGGACATCACTTGTTGCATTAGCGCGAATCCCGTCGCATAACCGTTGATCTGCAAGAAGGGTTAGGATATTATCTGCAAGTGAATTTGGGTTTCCAGGATAGCACTTCATACCGGTAACCCCATGCCTGACGACTTCTCCTAACCCTCCTACATCTGACACCACAACCGGAATGCCTGAAGCCATGGCTTCCAGCGCGGTGATGCCGAAGGGTTCATAGAGGCTGGGCACGACAGCCACATCTGAACACTTGTAGAGCTTATTGCGGGTTGCGTCATCGACAAACCCGGCAAAGAAAACCCTGTTATAGATTCCCAAGTTATTGGCACGCTCCTTAAGATATGCAGTCGCCGGGCCTTTACCTGCAATTACCAGCTTGACCTTGTCCCTGTATGCAAGGACTTTTGAGAATGCATCAAGGAGAACTTGAACTCCTTTCTCATGCACCAGTCTGCCAATGAAGAAAATCATTTGCTCATCAGGGGCAGCCCACCCTGATCGAAAAGCCTCAATATCCTCGCCGGGAGACACGGCAAACCTTGTAGGATCCACACCGTTGGGAATTACACGCAGCTTGTCCCCGGGAAGCTGAAAGATCCATGACAGCTCTCTTTGCATATGTTCGCTGCAGCATATTACACGCCATGATTCAAACCCCAGCCACCACTCAACATTACTGATATAGCGCTGCAAGTCATTGTGAAGACCCCAATTTCGACCGTATTCCGTGGCGTGAATCGTGCCGACGAGAGGAATATTGAAAGCATGTTTTAGCGCTTTTGCCGAGTAGGCAACCACCCAATCATGTGCGTGTACAAGATCCGCGCCCATGGCAGCCCGCTCAACACCGCGCTCCATAAGGTTCAGGTTCATTTGCATGACCCAGGTGATGAAGTCAGGCGGGGAAGGGTTCTGAAAAGGGATCCTAAACACCTTTACCCCTTTGTCATCCTCTTCTTCTGAGGCCTTGTCATGGCCACAGGTGATTACGTCAACGTCTACTCCTTGCTTGACAAGGGCTTTAGCAAGGTCCTCCACATGCCTGGCTATGCCCCCTACCACCCTGGGCGGATACTCCCACGAAAGCATAATCACATGCATCATGTCTCCTCCTTCAGTAAACCCGAACCTGGATGCTGACCCTGGAAGAGCCGGCCTATTCTTAGGATTTACACCAACTTAGGAATTATTCGCAAGTGAGCTTGGTATTGCGCGGCATGAAGGAGTCATCCGCAAGTAAGCCTGGTATGTCTGGTATGTTCGGTATGGTCGGTATGGTCGAAAAACGACCACAATTTTCTTTTCATTGCGCGATTTTCCACCAATTTTCTCGGAGTAATCGCCTGAGTAGCTGAGAATCAACCACCTCAAGGCTTGTTGGCGGCACAATTTCGACCACGCACGCTTCCGAACGCTTCCTACAATCGAGGCTACGCATGGGGGAAACCGAGCGCGATCATACCTACGTACAAGGGAAGCCGGATATGGCGAACCTATGCATAAAGGTGGCAACGGACTTTGCGCCCGTTATCCTGCCGGACAAGACGCGGTTCCGTGTGCAGACAGTATGAGTCAACTCCCCCGCAGCGTGGAGCAAAGCTGCACCCGGGAGCAAGGTCGGTAAGATCAGGGACTTCACCGTCAATCGGAACAAGTTCGCGTCTCTTGCCAATCTGAGGAATCGAGTTTAGAAGCCCTTGTGTGTAAGGATGAAGCGGAGCGGAAAGCACGTCCTCAATGGCGCCTAACTCAACAATTTGCCCTGCGTACATCACAGCAGCCCTATGACAGAATTCTGCAGCGACACCCAGGTCATGAGTGACGAGGATTATGGCCGTCCCAAGTTCTTCATTGATTTCGCGCATTAAGTCAAGCACTTGCGCCTGTACCGTGACATCCAAGGCAGTGGTGGGTTCGTCTGCAAGTATGACTTTGGGCCTACAAGCAAGGGCGATAGCGATGAGGATACGTTGCTGCATCCCACCGCTGAATTGGTGGGGATACTCAAGGTGCCTGTGCTCCGGAGAAGGTATCCCCACCTGTTTGAGAAGGTCTATCACTCGTTCCCGCTCCCTTTCTCGCTCTTCGCGCAAGAGACGCCTGGGAAACCCTGAAAGAAGTCCGTGAACACGAAGGGACTCTGAAATCTGCTCCCCCACCCGGTATGCCGGGTTCAAGGTTGTCAT
>JAAYRV010000274.1 GCA_012518595.1 Bacillota bacterium | reverse complement strand
TCTCGCCTAAGGAGCTGAAGTGTAGTCTTAGCCTCCCCACGCAGATATCGTTTACCTTCATAGTCAAAGGCATCGCTTGAGTCTTTCTTGTGCGCTACTGCAGCAAAACCGGGTTCAACTGCGATTACGTCCCCAACTAATGTGATATTCCCTAATTGAAGCTTCCTCGCTTTGAGTGAAAACGCACGTTTTGGTTTATAAGGGTCACCTGCCCTTGTGCCGGTGTTTACTGCAAGCGCCCCCTGCAAAGTACCCTTCTTAGATAGGGGAATCGGGACTTCCATGTCTATACTGATATTCTCATCTATATCGGTGTTCACGTCTCTATTGGTGTTCCCATCTGAACCGGTATCCCTGTCTGTACCAGTGTTCTTGTCATTACCGGCATTTGTGGGCTTTCGCTGGATGCCACATGTAAGACCTAAGCATAAACCTAATGGCAGTTTATAGGTGGCTCGCAATGCCCCATACTGAGATTTTTGTGTCTTGCCTTTCTTGTCAGTGAAAACCGCTTCTACTAAGCAGCCCAGTACATCCATTCCACGTGGTTCGCCTGTGACTTTTAGGACTACCATGTCTTCAGTGTCAATCTCCCTGACTAATCCAAGAGGGTCTTTTAGGCTGGCGAACGCATGGTCTCCGGAAATTGCGTCAGTAAGACTAAGAGTGAACGGATTGCCTCTGAGAACAAAAACATAATCGTCGTCAGGGTCCCGGGTAACGGAAAGACTGTTTCTTTCCACATCCTTAGATAACATCAGCGGGAGGTGGGCTTCAAATGAGCCTCCCTCGTTTGCGCTTTCCTTTGATATACCTGTATTGTGAAAATCGAAAGTAAGATAGAGCGTAGACATCGCCAAGAGATCGACGCCTTTCGTTGTTCCATCGGGGTTTATAGAAGCAACAGAGTCAGACGGAGCAACTACTTCGCCGTCATACATGACACTTGCGACATACTTTCCGCTTACTTTGAGCATAGCTCCGTAAGCAGGAGTAGTAAGCATTGCTGCCAGAACAAGAGTAACAATGATAATGAGCTTTCTATTCACTTTTTTACCCCCTGACCGCGCTATGCACTACGTCATCGAATGATGAAACCAAATTCAAAAGCGCTTTTTTACATTGATTATTTACATATAAATACATGTCAATATTTTACATAATAATGCCCCAATTGTCAAATTTTGTATTTATGATAAGGCGCTCGCCTGAAACATGTTGAGCTACTATGATATTGTCAACCTGCAGTAGGCTTTTGAAAATAGCATTCAATCGAGAACCTAAAACAGCGTAGGCATAACCTTATGCGGTTCGGGCAAGATCCGGATAGGCGTCAAAAAGCCCCTGGGAGCATTCCCAGGGGCTTTTCGGTTCACAGATTCAAGCCGGTTCTTAACCGGCTGGTCTATTTAGATAAGCTACTTCTGCTTAGAACGGAACTGTGATCTTCAGCGTGAAGAGGTTGGGCTGAGGATCTGCTACAGAGTTGCAGAGCCATGCCCATGGCTTACCTTTGTCATCATCAGCAGTGCATGCCTTCTCTGCAAGCCCGCTCTTCCCATAACCTACCTCAAGAGTGCTCTCGCCGATCTTGACTGTATAGTCTGCATCAAAGGCTACCTTGTCCTTTCTGTAAGTGCAGCCTACTCCGAGAGCGCTGTTCTCTGACATAGTGTAGGTGAATCTGTTGTGAATTGCAGCATCGTAGTGATCACCGGTACCTATCACCAGAGCAATCTTATCGCTGAACCGGTTGTCGATAGTGATGTCAGCATGTCCGTAGCCTACGAACTTCGTTGCGGCATCGTCTGTTGTCATTTTCTCGCCTTTTGCAAGGCCTGCAGCAACAAAGTCCACCTTCTCGACTCCGCCCGGGAGTAGCGTCTGCTCAGCAACAGCATACAGACTGGCATCGAGACGGTCTGCGTCTTCCTGTGGGCCAGCCTCCTTGACAAAGTTGTAGTCCTTGAACTGGTAAGCAGCTTCACCTGATACAGTGACTCCTTCAAGCGGCGTTGCGTCGAATCCGCCATCGAGTCTGAATCCGTAGCCCTCAAGAGCAAGTGCCTTGCCATATCCCCAGGTGCCACGGCCCCACAGTTCCAGCATCTCGCCGAACACGTATGTACCCTTGCCATAGGCCTGTGCGTCAAAGTCATCAGCGTTGTCGCCCGCGTCCAAACACGGCTTGTAGTACCCGCCGACGTCTACTTTCAGGGGCTCAAGCGGCTGGAACTCAACTTTCGCGCCGATCTTGTTATAGGAGTCTTTATCCTTACTGGTATCTGCATTGATCAGGAACTCGTCGTACGCCTTGATGTCGAAATCCATGTCAAGCAGGTTGACAGTGGCGAGCGCCTCACCGTATAGGTGAAGGTTGCCGTTGTATGCCCAGATATCACTGGCAGAGGCCGCTCTTGTGTCAGGCGCTACAGCGACGAAATCTTCGTCAACGAGGTGCATTTCAGCGTTGAAGACTATTCCCTCAAACGCCATGTCGTTCAGATTGAACTCAAGTGCCTTCGCCAGCTCGTTCCACTCGCTGGTTCCTACAGCGCGAGTTTTACCGAGGGCAAGCGCTGCTGTAAAGCTAGCTTCCTCTGAAACAGGCAGCGGACCGGTTACGTCAAAGCCAAGGTTAAGTGCCACATTGGCTTTCTCATAGTCAAGACCGCAGTCGACAAGGCTACTCTTATCTTCAGCTTCGTCATTATAGTAGATATCTTCGTACTTAGCTAAGTGTTTTACCCCTGCAGTCAAGCCGAGAGTATATCCGTCTGCTAAGCCATATGTCGCTCGACCCAGAGCATAGCGGATATCCTTGTCGGAGAATTCATAGCCTGCGTCGCCCTCACTCTTGTCAGCAGTCTCGATTTTCTCCTTAGTGTAAACGACATATGCATTAGTATCTACGTCATACGGCTGGCCTGCGATTTTCAGAACAGCGTACTCATCATCCAAAGCAACTATGCGGTCACCCAGTCCCAGCGGATCGCCGAGGCCGGCAAATGCATAGTCTCCCTCGTCCTGATTGCTCAAGCTGATCACGAACGGATACCCTCTGTAGACTGCCCAGAAGGAATCGGCAGGATCTGCGTCAACCACAAATCCTTCGCCGTGGTCTTTGTATAGCCGAAGCGGAATATGCCCTTCTACTGTTTCTCCTTCAGCAAAATCCAATGTCAGATACAGGGTGGACATTCCCAGTAAATCGATACCGGGGGTGTCTTCTTCACCTGCATTAATCGAGGATATATCTCCTGCGTTGTACTTGATCTCACCGACATACTTGCCGCTGACTTTAAGCTCGGCGCCTAACGCCGGGACAGCCAACACTGCAACAAGCATGAGGGTAAGAACTGTAATTAGACTCTTTCTCATTTCTTCTCCCCCTCAAGGTTATAAGTAGTTTTGTTATTTGTGACCCTAGGGGGCATCGTCATTGTGAGTTGCCTTGTTTCCTCACAACCCCCTACGCTCCCATAGAGTCAAGGCTTCAATTGTTCCTTCATAATCTGCTGCGACTGAGCTGCGATGTATGCCCGTATTTATATGATTAGCCTCGTAGCTAACCTTTGGGTTGCACCCCCTTTCCTGCTACGTGGCTAAGATTAAGACACGAAACACAATTTTGGACGGTTGTGTCATTGAGAGATGATACCATAGGTCGGCACAAATGCCAATAGAAACCTCAAAACCCATCTAGCGACTACTATTCTACGCAAGTCTACATATTCCTGCTATAATCGACAACAAATCCTAAAAAGTGTCAAAGTATTACTATGCCTGCTTCTGACGGATACAAGCAGGTTTTGGCAACCTAAAATTGCTCATGCCTTAGATTATGCCGGAGTTTGCAGCAAAGTGTGAAAACCACCGGCTGGGCCGGTGGTCACGACTTAAAGATAGATTGGACAGATACTGAAGCAATCGTTCAGGATTACCTAAATACAGCTAGATAATCCCTTGCATGCTTAGCACGATATGAGCTATAACAGCTGAACACAGATATGTCCCTGTAACTACACAGACTGTTACCAGAATACCCCTCCAGCCCATTTTTTCAAATTCCGTCCAGCTTTTGCCGATTGCAATGCCGGAGTACGCCAAAATAACAGTGCAAATAGGCAAGAGACTTACCTTATTAGTGTATTTGACTATGGTATTGGAAATAGGGCTTGAGGGTAATGCCACCAGCACACCGATGATACTTATGTATACTATAGCCGGAAGGTCTATCGGAATGACTCGGTGCAGAATTAGGCCCAATAAAGTCATTAAAGACAAAATCATCATGCCTGGCAGTGCTTCCCAAACAGGAGTGGAAAAGCCGACATAATTTCCTACACAGGCAATCAGGCTGAATATGAATAGCAGGATAATCCAGTCCACTACATTTTCAATAGTAAGCATTGATTTCTTTTCAGATCCGGCCATGTCACTTAGTCTCCTTATCATGAAAATTGGTACTAATCCCTACTTCTTCAGAGTAGTTTCTGCCTCGTTCCGTTACACGTCCCAGTTTCGGTTCCAGAACTTGATACAGCTTCTCTATTAGAGGTAATCCAATGAAAAGTGACATGTAGATTCCCGTGCATTGCGTCATTAGATTGCTTACACCTGAAAATGCCATAATCTGAGATTCCAGCTCAGGGAAATTGCTTATCAAAGGAGCGATGGCTGCTGCGGTCATCCCTGCGCTGCCTACACCTGTAGCCATGGCATAGGCTAATGGATGGATACCGGTCACGCTTGCCAGGAAACTGGCCAGGCCTCCGATAAAAATAGAACCTATCATGGTTCCTATGATGTAAATCATTAACACTCCTCGAGCCTCGGCAGACGCGAAACCATACTTATCAATTATTAAGCCGACATTTTGCTCTCTGCCTATGGAGTGAGTCATGCCAATGCTTTCTCTCTTGAAGCCTAGTAACAATGCAATAGGCAGAGCAATAAGCATTGTTCCCAGATTTCCGAATTCTTGTAGAAACAAAGCCGGACCTGCGCTGATAATCTCTTCTATTGCCTGACCGCTTGCAATCGCCAATTTCGCCAGCAATGGCCCGATGAATATTAGCATGAGTGTCTCAGCGTTAGTTGCTTGTTTCTTCCCGACAAAACGAATAGGTTCAGCCAAGTAAACAATAACCCCGATAATGATGGCATAAACCAGTGGCAGGAATGAGATAGCTACATTAGCGGATATTCTCAGCTTTCTAATACCGATTAATTCAGATACTATAGCAATACAAAGTACTGTGAGGTGTAACCTGTAATCTTTCCAAGGCGCAAATCCTGCGTCTTCTTTGGTGCCATTTCCTTGTGAAGCGTTAGCCGCATTCATTCTCTCTTCTCTTGGCAAGTCCAAATTCTCCTTTCAGCTTAACAAATTCACTTGACTGACATTTGCCGGTACTTGCGGTCTTCTCTTAGCTACCATTGTAGTCGCAAGCCGACACCGACTTCTTCTACATTCAGGTTTTGATACAGCGCTGCTTTTACATCAAGAGATGTGCAATGGCATGGATACACGAATTCTATTTGTTGTTCTCGTAGATAACGGATAGTCTCATCTGTTCGTTTGTCTGAATCAAACAAATGAAACCCTCCTATGACACTGATTATTCGGTCACTTTGACAGATTTCTTTTGCATAGGAAATGATATTACAAATTCCACTATGAGAACAACCTGTTATAATATACAACCCCCTTTCCGAGCTATATACCAATGCAGAGTCATCCAAAAGAAAATCCTCTTCCCAACCCTTAGGAGTCATCCGCTCACC
>JAAYRV010000273.1 GCA_012518595.1 Bacillota bacterium | reverse complement strand
CAGCCGGCGTTTATCCTCATGGATCAACTCTTGGTATTCTTCCTCATGAATTCTCAGGCCAAGCAAATTCCACGCATCTATGGCTTCGTCCACTTCCAGGGGAAGATCAGAGGCAGGGAGCCTGTCTTTAAAGAACTCTGTGGTTTGCAGCGGCATGATCCCCTTTTGCCTGAGAAAATCCACTTGAGTCAAGATCTCCCTGGGGGTGCCTGTTTCCACAATCTTGCCTTCGTCCAGTATTATGATTTTGTCAGCATACAGTGTTTCTTCTGTTTCGTGTTCCGCAATAATCATGGTCATGTTTTTGTCCCGTAATCTCTTGGCAATGAGAAACACGCCGTTTTTGCCGATGGGATCCAGATCCGTGGTAGGCTCGTCCATACAGATGATGTCCGGTTGTATGGCCAACACAGAAGCTATTGCCAGGCGCTGTTTCTGCCCGCCTGACAGTGTGGATGGTTCTCTGTCATTGAAGCCCTCTAACCCTACCATGTCCAGTGATTCTGCTATCCTGCGTCCGATTTCTTCTCTTTCCACAGCAAAGTTTTCCGGGCCGAAGGCGACTTCCAATTCTACATTTGTGGAGAAGAGCTGGGTTTCAAAGTCCTGAAAGACAATGCCGACCTTATCGGCAAAGCTACTGACTTTCTTCCCCTCGGTTGATACTCCTTTTACCGAGACGGAACCGCTGTACGAACCTTTAATTTGAATGGGTATGAGTCCGTTAAGAGTGAAACATAAGGTTGACTTGCCAGCGCCGCTAGCCCCCATAACCACTATGAATTCGCCGTTCTTAATGTCCAGGTTGATATTTGTCAGGGCATCCCGGTCTTCTTGGTCTCGGTAGCGAAACGACAGTTGCTTGATACTTATTAAGCTGTCTGACATAGACTCCTCATCCCTCCGCACTCTTACTGGATGCTGAAGTTTCTGCACATTCCGGTTGGGAAATGCTCACCTCCTAAACCTCTTGTACTACCTCTTGTCTTTTCTCTTACGGTGAATAATAAACTCAAACACATGGGTGTTAAAATGATTCAGTGAATAAACCAGCGGTTGGCCTGAGGTATCGAAATATAACTCGCTGAGAAGCAGAAAGATAGTGTCTTCACTGATTTCCAACAAGTCTGCGGTTTCATGGTCAGGTAGGATAGGCGTTATCTCTGTCAGAGCATAATCAAAAGAAAAGCCGAATTCCGTCTCGAGGAAATCCATCATGGACTCCTTTGAGAATCTCTCCGGAATAGTCGCAGGGAAGTGGTGGGTAGCAATCATGTCCACACTGTACACTGCGAGTTCATTATCTGCATATCGTTTGCGCCTGTATGTGATAATTTCATCCTCAGGCCCCAGTTGCAGTTTTTCTCGAACATCCTCGTCAGGTGGACCCAGTCTGGTTTGGAGGTATTCACTACGAGGTTGATAACCGAAGTCTTCCATGATTTCCGTAGGTGTCTTTAGTGTCTCCAAACCGTTTTCCATCAGAACAGGCACACGCTTTAAGAAGGTGCCCTTGCCCTGAATTCGATAGATTATTCCTTCTTCATCTAACTGAGCTAAAGCTTCCCGTACAGTCACCCTGCTTACACCCAGCATTTCACCGAGGTTTGCTTCAGTGGGGAGCTGCTCATTAGGTTGAACACGGTTTCTTTCTATGTACCGTAGGATCTGTTTCTTTGCCAGGTAGCTTAAGGATTCTGAAGAACGCTTAATCCGCATTGTCCTCCGCCTCTCCTGGTTATATGACAACAGACATATTACATTAAAACTATCATGATATGGATACAGTGTCAAGAAAACCCAGAAAGACAGGAAGAGACATTCGATGAAGCCAGCCTTGACAGTCCGTCATCTGCTGAAGGCATTGCTTCGGGAAGTCCCAAGTTCTTGAATGCCACTGAGAGCATTAGCTTGATCCGGTTCAACTGGTTAACTTCGCTGGCGCCGGGGTCATAGTCGATAGCTACAATGTTAGCCTCAGGGTAATTCTTCTTCAGCGCTTTCAGCATGCCTTTACCTGTAACGTGGTT
>JAAYRV010000272.1 GCA_012518595.1 Bacillota bacterium | reverse complement strand
TTCTCCTTCTCCTGCTTACCGGTATTGTGGAGTTTGGACGAGTGCTCAGCGCTCAACTTGTAGTATCCCATGCATCCCGTGAAGGCGCGAGACTCGGTGTGGTCGGGGCAACTGATGACCTCATAGAGCAAAGGGCTAGGAATGCAGCAGGGACTCTCGATGTAAGTAAGATGGATATCAGAATATCGCCTTTGCCCCACGAGAGAATAAGAGGCACCGAGCTCAAAGTTGAAGTGGAATACTTGGTTGACATTGTGATGCCTTTTATGGATAAGATCCTTCCTAATCCGTATAAAGTGCGCGGCGCCACGACAATGCGTGTAGAGTGAGATATGCGTCCCTGGAAGGAGTGGATCCTAAGTGAAACAAGCCTCTTGGGATATTATGGATAATGAAAAAGGCAGTGTCATAATTATCGTAGCTGCGGCTATGGTGCTATTACTTGGTATTGCTGCGCTTGTGGTAGACGTAGGGTTTCTCTATTACAACAAAGTTGCGTTGTCCAACGCGGCAGACGCTGCAGCTTTAGCAGGCGTTCAGGAACTCCCGAAGGATCATACGAAAGCCACAGAAACTGCAGTGTCTTACGCGGCGAGTAACGGTGTGGAAACAAGTCAAGTATCAGCTGAGGTACTCCCAAGCGGCCGTAGCATAAGAGTTGAGACATCCCGTGTCGTCCCGTTGGCTTTCGCAAAAATACTCGGGTTTCCTTCCACTACAGTAACTGCAAGCGCCAAGGCCAGTGTGGGCGCAACAAAAGGTTGCCAGGGAGTAGCCCCCTTTGGTGTTGTTGAGACGGATTTCGAATTCGGCAAAGAATACACCATGAAGTATAGTCCAAAGGATTCCGGCTTGACAGGCCCTGGGAATTTCGGCGCTTTACAGCTGGGCAAATCTGGCGCCAGCAACTACCTGCAGAATATCATTGAGGGTTATCCGGAGTGGCTCGAAGTAGGAGATGAGATTCCTACAGAACCGGGAAATATGGCAGGTCCAACAGTGGAAGGGGTTAATTCCAGGATGAACGCATGCAATCACGAGCCAAAGTGTACATATGATCACTTTGTCAAAGGATGCAGCAGGCTGTTACTAGTGCCTGTCATTGATTCATTGTATGTGGCCGGTCGTAATACAGTAGTGCTTACAGGATTTGCTGCTTTTTTCCTGGACGAAGCTGCATCAGAAGAAATAGTGACAGACGATGGTGTAAAAGAAGACAGTTGTAGAGTAACCGGGAGATTTGTCAGGTGGGCGGCAGACGGAGACCTTGGAAACATAAACGATTACGGAGTGGTTTCATACCGTCTTGATGACTGACTGAGAAGGTCTTATCCGCTGTAGCATTTGCCTGATTGATTAAGAGGAGGGGGCTGGATGAAGGGCGGCAAATTAATGTTGATATTTGCTGTTTGCTGTGGACTGATCGCCGCAGTGAGCGTTTACATCTACCTTGGGAAGACTATGGCGCCTGCTCCTGTCACTACAACGACCGTGACGGTGGTTGCTGCAAAGTCAGCCATTCCTCCACGGACGAAGATTACGCAGGACTTAATCTATGCCAAGGAAGTTCCTGAAGAAGCAGCCCATCCCAAGGCTGTGCAGGATATGGCCGACGTTTTAGGGTTGATAACGAAATACGAGATTCTTGAAGGCGAGCAAATCATCACGGACAGGCTGTATCGGGCAGACGAACGTATCGGTCTCGTGGCTTCTGTCCCTAGGGATATGAGAGCAGTGACTGTCCCTGTGGATGAGGTTGTGGGGGTTGCAGGGTTTGTCAAGCCCGGAGACAGGGTCGATCTTATCGTCACAGCCAGCGGAGTCGGCCAAACCGGGGACGTTGCTTTCACGGTGCTGGAGGATATAGAGGTGCTCGCAGTAGCCCAAGAGACGGAAGA
>JAAYRV010000038.1 GCA_012518595.1 Bacillota bacterium | reverse complement strand
GATATGATCCAGAAGATGAGTCTCGTGACTATATTCCATGGCTCTGCCGGGCCTCGTAGACAAGAGCATTTTAGATAACTCATCTTGGATGCGCTCCGGTGACACCCTTCTGATTGTAGAATGAAGTTTCGCTATTCCGCAGAGAGTCTCAGGGGATATCCCAAACCCAAGTTCAACTGCGAAGCGAATTGCCCGCAGCATCCTGAGAGAATCTTCGGTGAAACGTTCTCTTGGCTTCCCTACTGTCCGGATAGTCATTTCCTTAAGGTCATTCATGCCTCCGAAATAATCAGTGACGGTTCCTTGTCCGATGTCGTAGGCCAGAGCGTTGATTGTGAAATCCCTGCGTGCCACGTCATCCCTAAGGCTTTCGGAAAAGATGACCATATCCGGCCTGCGTCCATCAGAATACCTGCTTTCACATCGAAATGTCGTTACTTCTACTGCGTGGTCCTTAGAGAGGACAGTCATTGTTCCGAAACGTTCACCTGTAGGGATCGCTCGATCTCCAAATATCTTCTCTACCTCCCGAGGTGTGGCGGAAGAGGATATATCCCAGTCAGACGGTGTTCTCCCAATCAGAGAATCCCGTACAGCACCCCCGACTACATAGGCTTGATAACCGCTGTCTACCAGCTTTCCTGCGATTTCTCGGACATATTCCGGGACGTCTATATCTATCTTTAGGATTACTGCTTCAGGACAGTCCATACCTAAGGTTCCTCTCAGTCATAAGACCCATTAGCTCAAATGGATCCGAAGTGGGACATTGCTGAGTTGCCGGCAATGGAATCATGAACCTGATACCAGGTACGAGTATAGCTGAGATATCAAGGGGGCGTCAATTATGGCTCCCTGTTGCCCGCAATTTTCTTTTTGAGTTGACACACTCAAGATCGTTGTCATGTTAATAGGCGGGAAGCAGTAATGAGATCATAGAAAGTAGATGCGAAAAGCAACAAGATTCTAGAAAGATGACTCTTTGCTACCCTATGTGTTCAGGGGGTGATTCCGGTGCGTCGGTTTTGTGCGATGTTGGTTATTGTTCTTTTAGGCTTAGCAGTCGTGTGGCAATGGCAAGGTAGGATCAAAAAAGAGGAATTAGGCCTCGACATGACGCGTGATTATGATGAACAACATTCTATAGAGGAATACTCATGCGACTGCGAATCTGAAGAGGATCTGACTCCGGAGATGATGGAATTGGCCGCGCTTCAGTTGGAAACTGAAGTCGAAAGACCGTCAGGACGGATAGATATAATTGTGGACACTGCCGATAGGACTCTTACAATTTGCTCAGACGGAAAGGCTTATCAGCAATTTCCTGTAGCTGTAGGTAAACCGTCCACACCGTCCCCGCCAGGCCAATGGCAGGTGGTTTCCAAAGGGGCGTGGAGCGGTGGGTTTGGTACAAGGTGGTTAGGACTTAATATGCCATGGGGCAAGTACGGTATCCATGGCACGAATAAGCCTTGGCAGATAGGAGATTGGGTCAGCGGAGGATGCATCAGGTTGTTCAACCATGACATCGAACTCATTTTTGACTGGATTCCCGTCGGCACTCAAGTGGTTATAACAGGCAATTCATTCGGCCCGTTGCGTAATCCCAGGCGTGAGCTTGGTCCGGGAGAGCGCGGGCCGGATGTGCTGGCTGTACAGAAACGCCTTAAGATGCTGGGGTTTGATCCCGGACCGGAAAACGGAATGTACGAGGAATCTACAATTGAAGCGGTGAAGAAATTTCAGAAGGCGCACTCCATGCGCATCACCGGTGTTGTTACAAACGAAGTATATGATGCCCTCGGGCTTCTCTTGTTTGAATGAAAACAGGATTGTGATATCCATAAGCTAAGATATATCGAGATAATACAAGCAATGAGCTCAGGGGAGTCGATATTAGGTAGTAAATGGATGATTTTCCAAAAAAACCTTGATTAGCGGCTCATATTAGTATAAAATAGACCCATCAGATTTTGCATGGCTGGAGAGGGGGCGAAGTAGGTGGGGCCGAAAGGGGGATTTTCCGGACTGACTAATGTTCATGACGACGGGGCTATAATAATCCCGGCGCAAGTTCGTAGCCGGCTTGGACTTAAACCCCATGATCATCTGCTTTTCCAGTTGAAAGGAGAGCATATCATAGCTTATAAAGTGCGGGATGAGGTCAAGGGATATTATGTAGGTGTCAGGGAATAGGGTGATAGACAATTTCTTGAAGGATTGCTTCAAAGCCGGCATTGAGGAATTGAAAGTCTGTAGAGTTGACAAGTAATGCCATATTAATCCAGCCCCGGAGACATTTTTATCCGGGGCTCTCATTTTGGTAGGAATTGTATCAGTAGGCCAATTCTACTTGTCAATCTTAATCGGCTCTTCCAAACCGAGGGAAGTTATGGCACATTTCTCTCATAAAGCAAGTTGAAGGATAATAAGGAGTTCCGACACGGGAAGTTGCGCTGTATAATATGGGTAGGCTGTTGTTTGTCGTGTGGACGGACAAGACGAATTACTTAATAGAGGAAACTGACAACGTCATGTTGAATGTATATATGGTATGCAAAAACCTGCTCTTAACTGCCGAAGCCGGAGTTGGAGTAGGTATGTTGTTGTGAGGGAGTCAAGAATTATGCGAGGATTTCAAGCTATCGTTCTCGCTGCCGGCCTTGGAACCAGAATGCGGTCGAAGCTGCCGAAAGTTATCCACGAAATTTGCGGAAAACCCATGATTGATCTGGTACTCGATGCTCTGGAGGCTGCCGGTGCGGAACGCGCTTTTGTTGTAGTGGGGCACTTGGCTGAACTCGTGGAGAGTGTTGTGGGTTCCAGGGCTCAATGTGTCCTTCAGGCTGAACAAAAAGGGACAGGTCATGCTGTCATGCAAGTTAGGGATGTGCTTTCCGGATACGACGGCACAGTAGTGGTGGCTGCAGGCGACGCTGCTTACCTCAGGGAATCTGACTTAAGAGCCCTTGTCAATCATCATCAGAAAACAGACGCTCGAGCCACTGTCCTGACAGCAATTCTGGAAGACCCGTCCGGTTACGGGCGAGTGGCACGTGAAGCCTCAGGACGAATTCGTCGAATTGTCGAAGATGAAGACTGCTCGCCTGAAGAAGCTTTGATATGCGAAGTTAACAGCTCTGTCTATTGCTTTGAGAGACGTGACTTGTTTGATGCCCTCTCGCGCATTACTCCCGATAACGTCCAGGGAGAATACTATTTGACCGATGTAATCGAGATAATGATACAAGACGGCCTTCGTGTGGAAGCGGTCATTTCTGAAGACCCTTTGACTGCCCAAGGCATCAATACCAGAGTGCAACTGGCAGAGGCTGAGAAGGTATTCAGGGACAGGATACGAGAGCACTTGATGTTGTCAGGTGTCACGATAGTGGATCCGCAAACTACGTTTGTGGATTTTGACGTTGTCATAGGACAGGATACGAAAATCCTACCGTTTTCCATAATCCAGGGCAAGACGATCATAGGTAAGAATTGCACAATTGGGCCTTTCACCCGTATTATTGACTCAAAGGTGTCTTCCGGGGCTACGATAAGTAATGCTGTTGTCACCGAAGCTGAAGTAGGCGAAGATGTATGTATAGGTCCTTATGCATATCTTCGGTCAGGGACTGTCCTTGCGGAACGCGCTAAGGTTGGGACTTTTGTTGAGGTGAAAAAGTCAACTGTGGGAAAAGGCAGCAAAGTTTCTCACCAAGCCTATGTTGGTGACGCGACCGTGGGAGAAGGGGTTAACATAGGAGCAGGAACCATAACCTGCAATTATGACGGACATAGCAAACATCCCACGATTATTTCGGATGGAGCGTTTGTAGGCAGTAATGCCAACCTCGTTGCGCCTGTGAAAATCGGCAAAAGAGCGTATGTGGCTGCCGGTTCCACTATTACACAGGATGTGCCTGACGGAGCTCTTGGTATAGCCCGTGGAAGGCAAAAAAACATAGATGGCTGGGCAGAGAAGCGATTCAAGGAAAGGAGAAAATCGGGTTCTCAGGAAGATTCCGGCGGAACCTGATATATAATAGGGGGGCTTGCGATGAATGATGATGGCGGAGTGCATTTGATCTTACCTTCGTACAAGAGGTTGAAGTTGTTTACGGGGCTGGCTCATCCTGAACTTGCCTTCGAGATTGCTTCTCATCTTGGCATAGGAGTCTCTGCCATGAGAGTGGACAGGTTCAAGGATGGCGAGATAAGAGTAGGTATAGACGAGACAGTCAGGGGCGTGGATTGCTTTGTGGTGCAGCCTACTTGCCCACCGGTGAACGAGAATCTAATGGAGCTATTGATTATTGCTGACGCCATGCGCAGGGCATCTGCAAAGACAGTAACTGCAGTGATTCCGTACTATGGCTATGCAAGACAGGACAGGAAGGCGAAAGCCAGAGACCCGATAACCGCCAAATTAGTCGCTAACCTCCTTGTTACTGCAGGATGTGATAGGATACTCACGATAGACCTCCATGCCGGACAGATTCAAGGCTTTTTTGATATTCCTGTAGATCCTTTACTTGGCATGCCTATTCTGGCAAAATACGTTAGGGATTCCGGCCTGTCTAATTGTGTTATTGCATCTCCCGACATAGGGGGAACAGTACGAGCGCGGGCAATGGCTGAGAAACTAGGCGTTGGCTTGGTAGTTATTGATAAACGGCGTCCTGCGCCCAATATTTCAGAAGTGATGAATATTATCGGAGATGTAAAAGGTAAGACTGTTATACTAATTGATGATATAATTGATACCGGCGGCACAATTGTACAGGCAGCGGAGGCTATCCATAATGCAGGAGCGAAGCAGGTATTTGCAGCATGTACCCATGCCCTCCTATCCGGGCACGCAAAGGACCTCTTGTCAGCTTCGGTTCTTAAGAAAGTAATTGTTACAAATACTATACCGATGACTGAAGACAGATGTCCTGAAAGGACTGAAGTCTTGTCAGTAGCGCCTCTCTTGGCGGAGGCGATTAAACGTATTTACCAGGACCTTCCGGTCTCTACGTTATTTGAGTAGGCGGCATTGTCAGAAGGAGTTGACATGAAGTGAGACAGGTGACAATAAAGGGAGAATTCCGGCGGCAGACAGGCAAAGGGGCTGCCCGAAGAATGCGGGCAGAAGGCAGAGTGCCTGCTGTAGTCTACGGGAGAGGTGAAGAGACGACAATTATCTCCCTGGATGAACGTGAATTTGGAAAAGCCATGCAAATCGGGCTCGGGGGAGGAACCCTGATTAAACTGATTTTGGCGAAGGATTCGGATGCGAATGATCAGGACCGGGTTGAGAAGACTGCAATTGTTAAGGAAGTTCAGTCAGATATAGTCCGCGGTAATGTGATTCACGTGGATTTCCAGGCCATATCTTTGGATGAAGCCATTACTACGAAAGTGCCGGTAGTGCTCTTAGGTGAAGACGGCAGACCAAGCGACGGAGGCATTATTCAGCACATGATATGGGAGCTGGAGGTGCATGCGCTTCCTATGGATATTCCTGAACGGGTGGAAGTCGATGTTGCCCAGATGGAAATTGGCGATTCCATTAAAGTGGGTGACCTTGACCTTCCAGAGGATGTCCAGGTAAACACTGCAGAAGAGGAAGTAATTGTGCTAATTACCGTTCCTGAGTTGCCTGAGGAAGAGGAAGAAGAAGTCGAAGGGGCAGTCGAAGACATCGAATTGGTGTCTGAAGATGCAGAAGAGGTAGCTGAGGATCATGTTGATGCCGGAGGACATGAGACGAAATAGCAGAAAGCCGAGGGAAGGCGTAAAGCTTATAGTCGGTTTGGGTAATCCCGGAAGTCAATATGAGGACTCCAGACACAATGCAGGGTTTAAAGTAGTGGACATCATATCCGCTCGGTATGGTCTTCGTTTTGGAGAGTATAGGTTTTCATCTTTCATAGGGCATGGGAAAATAGCAGGGGAAAATGTCGTCCTTGCCAAACCCCTGACATATATGAACCGTAGCGGTCTTGCAGTTAACGCCATAGTGAGCTGGTACAACCTGGATACCAGCAATATGTTGGTTATTCTGGATGATATTGCGTTGGAACAAGGCAGGCTGAGAATTCGTGCCAAAGGAAGCGACGGGGGACATAATGGGCTGAAATCTATTATAGATACTATGAAAACACAAGAAATTCCCAGGCTTCGTATTGGCATTGGGATGCCGAACCCGGTTTCAGACGTAACCACTCACGTGCTCGGCAGGTTTGATAAAGAAGAAATTCCCATTATTGGAGAAAGCTTGTTGAGGGCTGCGGATGCTGTGTCTGTCTGGATAGAACATGGGATTGATCGAACTATGAACGAATTTAACTGTTAATATAGATGAATTCAACTGCTAATTAGAAGGGGCCGAAGCCCCTTCTTTTTCATTTTATTGGGTCTTTTGTTCGTACTTGGCTTAGCGGATTCTACGTGCCGATCTTACTGTCTGAGCTTGCCGGACATGAGTTCTTCGGCCTTTTGAATCAGCCCACGGACTATCAGACCGGCTTCTCTGGTGGTGATGTTGCCGTAGTCGTACAATCCATTCTCAACATCAATCTTGTCAGCAAATCCTAGTTCCTTTGCGATTTCATACTTTACTTCATCCGAAACGATGCTGCGGTTTCTCCGACTCATAGCTCCACCCCTACAAATAGTATCTCCGAGGAATCCGCTTGCATGAAGAAAAAAATTTTGCAAATTTGTCAAAAACATCGGGAGAGTGCCGGACGATGTCAAGTCCAGTGAAAGAAGTGCCTAATAGCTAGGAAAAATCTTCTCACTACTGAAGCCTGACGTTTTGTGTCTGTTTTGGCTCCCACTGTCAAAGCCCCTGCTAAATGAATTATTCCACCCCATTTCTCACTGAATGTCGGTTGGCATTAAAATTGCATTACTTAAGGATGGGTTGCTATCTTTGCGTTGATTTTTGATTACTTGCAGGCTTATAGACACCTGTCGATAGAACTCAGGTTATTTGGAGGAAGACGATATGAGGGTTTTTGCCAGGGATGACATGATTACCATACTGTCCAAAGCCATGGATGGATTGTCCGTTAGGCACCAGGTAATAGCTGACAATATCGCAAATGTGGATACGCCGGGTTTCAAAGCAGGGGATGTACGCTTTGAAGAAGAGCTGAGTTCGGCAATAGCCCTTGGGAAGCCCGAATCAGCCAAACCGGTGATTCACAAATATACAGGTAAAATCAGGGCAGATGGAAACAGTGTGGACATAGATATGGAAAACGCGAAACTCGCAGAGACTACAATCCTTTATTCCGCTATGTCCAGACTGATATCTCAAAAATTCTCCATGCTTAGAACTGTAATAACTGAAGGGAGGCGTTAGCTTGTGAGCATATTCTCTTCACTCAAAATTAGCGCTACCGGACTCACTGCCCAGCGCTTGAGGATGAGTGTTATCGCAAATAACATTGCGAACATGAATACTACGCGAACACCTGACGGTACGCCATATCGCAGGCAGTTTGCGGTATTTGCACCTGTATCAACCGAAAAAAGCACGAGGCAGGCAACGAGAGGGAGCAACCCGGCAGAAGGCCGCGGCGTGGCAGTGGTTGGAGTATTGGAGGATAGATCACCTGCACGCCTTGTTTATGATCCAGGCCATCCTGACGCCAATCGAGAAGGTCATGTATCCTTGCCGAATATTGATCCGGTAAGGGAAATGGTAGATATGATTTCCGCTTCCAGAGCATATGAGGCTAACGTTACTGCCATCAATGCTGCAAAGACCATGGCTATGCGGGCACTGGACATAGGCAGAGCCTGATTGACGAAAAAAGGTGACCTGAACTCGACAAAGAGTCAGGGAAAAGCAATGAAGGAGTTGTGGTAAGAAAACCATGGATATGCAGTTTACCCGTGGTATCCCCAACGTGACAAACCCAATAGGCAGAGTGGGTTCATATCAAGCAGCAAGACCGGGAACAGGGGCTCAAAAGACGGTAGAACAGTTTAAGGAAATGCTCTATGACGCTATTGACACTGTAAGTGACTTACAGAGAAATGCGGATGAGCTCATGACAAAGCTGGCTATAGGTGAAACGCAAGACCTACACCAGGTTATGATCGCTGTTGAGGAAGTAAATTTGGCGCTTCAACTCACTCTTCAAATAAGAAACAAGATGCTTGAAGCATATCAGGAGATTATGAGAATGCAGGTGTAAGTGATGGCCACCGGCACAGAAAATATCACTACGCAAGCGCGGTCCTTGTGGGATCGATTAAGCAGATGGCAAATAATAACATTAATTGTGGTGGTAGTAGCAGGTATTTGCATCATGCTTTTTTTCTTGGTCAGGCCGCGA
This sequence comes from Bacillota bacterium, assembly GCA_012518595.1. Lineage (GTDB taxonomy): Bacteria > Bacillota > SHA-98 > UBA4971 > UBA4971 > UBA4971. The sequence goes on along the minus strand of JAAYRV010000038.1, from coordinate 1,194 downwards.
AAGGCTGATATGGCCCTTCTCTATACGGACTTGTCTGTGATGGATGCCGCAGATATTGCAGAGAACCTTAAGGAAATGCGAATTCCTTATGAGCTTTCCCAAGGTGGGACTGCAGTTCTGGTCCCATCACAGAATCTATATGAAGCAAGAATGAACTTGGCACGAGAGGGCCTTCCCAGGGATAGCACTGTCGGATTTGAGATTTTCGATAAGACAACTTTTGGCGCTACGGATTTTACTCAAAAAATGAATTACAGACGAGCGCTTCAGGGGGAATTAACCCGCACCATACTGCAGCTGAAGGAAATTGAAGCTGCAAGGGTACATATAGCTATCCCTGAGCCTGAGCTATATACAGACAGAGAGAAACCACCTAGCGCATCTGTCCTTGTGAAGCTCAAAAGAGGCTCGATTCTAGCAAGGGGCCAGGTTGAAGGGATTGTCAGGCTGGTCGCGTCAAGCGTTGAGGGGCTTTCTGCAAACAACGTCACAATAGTAGATGTTGAAGGCAATGTCCTCTTTTCAGGAGATGACAATCCCTATACAGGCTCCATGCCGCTTCTTACCATGACTCAACTGGAAGCTAAGAGGCTTTATGAAAAAGACCTGGAGAGAAGTATTGAAGACATGCTGACCCAGGTTCTTGGCCCGCGGAAAGTTGTGGTGAGGGTTAATGCGGATATTGATTTTGATCATAAGGAGCAAAATACTGAGACGTTTCAACCACTACCTTCAGGCTACGGAGTCATCCGAGAAGAGGCGCGCATACGTGATGTAAAGAATGCAACATCCTCCGGGTCAGTCGGTGGTATACCCGGGACAGCTTCAAATGTTGATATAGGAACTTCAATCAGTGTAGACGAAGAAGGGTCGATTTTAGGATATCGTCTGGATGACAGCACCGGAGCAGAAATATCTTCTGAAGAGCGAACAGAAGAAGTGGCTAAGTATGAAATCTCCAGGGTTGTGGAGCATACAGTTAAAGCCCCGGGTGTTGTAACAGGATTATCCGTTGCTGCTATTGTAGCTGCCCCGGTCCCTGAAAACCAAATAGATGCAATCAGACGCTCTATTGGAGCTGCGGTAGGCATTAATCCTGACCGGGGAGACACCGTCATTGTTGAAGCGATGGAGTTTGCACTCGATGAAGAAGAAGAGGAATTGACTCCTGTAATAGATGAATCTTTGGAGCCG
>JAAYRV010000271.1 GCA_012518595.1 Bacillota bacterium | reverse complement strand
TTTAGTCTCTACTTTTTCCGCAAGAAAAGTGACATGCCTAAGCCTGGGATCTTCAACTACCCGCCTACATTGCTCGTACGGAGTATCGAGAAAATCCACCTTGATGATGTCCGCTATCATAGCCAGAGGGTTCAAATCATCCTCTACCTTGAAATCATCAAGCGCTAGAGTGTAGCCTCTTGCTTTTAGATCCTCACATGTTTTTATGATGGTCTCATCAGGCTCTACGCTTTCAAGTGTCTCAATAACAACAGTCTCCTTGGGCAGAGCAATCGGAAGGGGTTGCCTCAGCAATTCATCGGTAAAATTGATGAAAGCACGCTTCCCACCGGTGAGCCTTTCGATGCCAATGGACATGAAGGCTGCATCGAGCACTGATATAGAAGCCTTGTTGCCGTTAACATCAGGAAAGACGTTTTCTAAGTCAGATCGAAAGAGCAGTTCATACCCTTGCACCCGTTGTTGTGCATCGAATATGGGTTGACGCGCCACATACACTCTCATTTCAAACCTCCACCTTTGACAGATTAGTAAATGGAAGTTCGCAAAGTGCTGTCTATTGATAGCTATTATTCATATGCCTTAGCATTACCTGCGGAGTTATGAAAATTTTGTCATAAACATTGTACGCCATAGTAAGAACCCGCTGATTGCGCAAACCTCAGGCAATTATGTCCTCACATGGAAGGAAAGCTCAGGAGCATGTAGAAGGTAGCTCTAAAAATAGATTGCCCTGTAAAGCCGTTGTTCTGCCAGAGCCCTCGTATCTGGCATGGCACGCTTTCAAGAAGGCACAGGGCCTTTCAGAGGTGATGGTGGCAGGTGGCAGGTCCAGAGGTACTTCGTGGAGTTGGGTTAGGGAAGAGTGCTCCCACAGGTAGAGCGACAGGTGATATCACGCTTAATGAAGGTCAACGTAAATTCGTTCAGTTTCAGGAAGGTTGCGCAGTTCTCCATGCACCGGTGGGGACAGGCAAAACCCTCGCCCTTGCGGAGCGAGCTGCTGAGGCATCCGCCGAGGAGTGGAACCCTCCCGCATATTGTGTCTAACGTTCACTAACCGCGCAGCCGAAGAGCTCAGGCAACGAATTGCGGTCTACTGCGGCAATCAAGCCAGAAGAGTTATGGTACGCACCTTTCACAGTCTATGCGCCTGGATGCTTCGGATCGAGGCAAAGAATATCGGGCTTCCTTCGGATTTTGCCATATTTGACGAGGAGGACTCTATCGGGGTCCTTCGGTCCCTTCCGAGACAGGAAATGACTAAGACCGACACCCATCACGTTCCATCTGACAACGAAGCCGACTTGTACCACAGGATCGCGCGAGCTAAGGTTCATGCCTTGGACGAGGCGCTTTCTATAAAAATAGTCCCTGAAGAGGTCTTTCGAGACTTCACACCAATGGAACGCAGACTTGCCGTTTCTTATCAGCAGGAGCTTGCATCGTACCATGCCGTTGATTTTGCTGACCTCATCTACTTCACCCGCGCGATGCTGATGCAATCGCCCTGCATCCGGAGCCGGTGGGACGGACGCTTCTCTATGATCCAGGTGGATGAGATGCAGGATACACACCTCTCCGAGTACCAGATCATGCGAATACTTGCCCGACGCTCCAGGAACCTGGTTCTTGCCGGTGATTTCGACCAAACCATTTACGAGTGGCGGGGCTCTACGCCTGACAGAATATTAGAACGTTTTCAAGCAGACTTCCCGGAAGCCAGAGAATTCTCATTTGTGGAGAACCATCGTGCGACTCGCACGCTGATCAAAATGGCAGGATCAGTTGCTGCTTCGTACAGCAATCGCACGCCGCCTCTACCGGCACAGACAGCCCCGGTTGGAGAGCCGGTCATCGTCCACTTCGCACAAGACAGCACTGCAGAGGCTAGATGGATTGCCCGCACGATCCGGGAGTTAGTGCGTGAACCGTCAAGCAGGCTCGGCAGTCCTCCTTCATATGGGCGCATAGGAGTGCTTGTCCGCCCCAACCATCGCGGAGCGACGATCTCGGAGGTGTTTGAGAGAGAGGGCATACCTCACCTGACGGTGGAGGCCTACGAGTTCTTCCGCCGCCAGGAGGTGAAGGATGCTATCGCGTATTTGCGTTTCTTATGTAATCCCGCAGATGGACGGAGTTTTCACCGCATCTTGTTAAGGCCGGCAAGAGGAATAGGGGAGCGCACAATCGCTCGGATTTATGAAGCTCAAGGGGCAGGCTTGCGGCTGGTGGACATGGTTACCCCCTCCACTCTCACCACAGGCGACCCGTTCGGTCGGCTCCTCAGCGCACTGAAGAACGGTAGAGTGACCGTGTTCGACACAGAAACCACAGGCCTCGAGCCAGGAAAGGATGAAATCATAGAACTTGCTGCGGTTCAAATGGAACAGGGGGAAAAGGTCGGCTGTTTTCACCGCTACCTGCGTAACACGGTAAGCGTTGGGGAATCTGAAGGAATCCACGGCATAAGTGACGCTTTCTTGAAGGAAAACGGTGAAGAGCCACGCACGGTAATCCGGGATTTCCTTCACTTCGCATCTGACAGTGTGCTTGTGGGTCACAACGTCAGCTTCGACTTGCGTATGCTTACGACCCACGCACGGCGCTTAGGGATAAATATGGGAGCTGTTGAATACGCCGACACGCTGGATGTGGCCCGTCGGTTCCTGGACGGTGACGATTTCTCACTGGAAGCCCTGGCTCGCCGCTTCAGCATCCCAACTCAGCCCACTCATCGAGCTTTGGATGATGCCGGCGCCACGTGCGGTCTCTTGGTTCACCTTGCTCCTTTGGTAAGCGCGAGCGCCGCCCAGAGAATCCACGTCGTGCGTGAGACAGGCGGTTCATTCGTCCGTCTGGCGTCGGAATTGCGTACACTTCGCGACGAACTCGGAAGGCTCCGCCCGCCGGATTTGCTGAAATACGTTATCAAGCGCTCGGGGCTGATTGATTACTATAAGAGAGAACCCCGACGCATTGAGAACTTAGAGGAGCTTATCCGCGTCTTCGAGGCTCGTGATGATCAGAAGGTTGATGCTTTGTCTTCCCTGGAATCGCTTCTGCGTTTCGTCGCACTTGCCAGGAACGTCGATCGCCTGGATCCTCATGATGAGCGGGTGCGGGTACTCACAGTTCACCAGTCAAAGGGGCTTGAATTTGACATAGTGTTTGTAGCCGGACTCTCCGAGAACGAATTCCCGGGATACTATGCCATAGTCCAAAAACGGGAGCCGGAGGAAAAACGCGTATTCTATGTTGCTGTCACCCGGGCAAAGAAAATGCTCTTCTTGAGCGGACATGCAAACCACCGAGGAAAACGTCGACAGCCCAGCCGTTATTTTGGAATAATCGGGGACTCCTGGCGAGAGGAAGGTTCATCAGCCATTACCGGTCGGCTCCGCAGATCTCCCGGCCTCCGGTGAGATCTGACTCCCGTTGCGAAAACACCTATAGATTCAGTAGACTTTATTCTTCTCATTGATGTACTCGACTGCAGCTTCTGGCTGGAACAGATTTGCCCAATTTTACCTAATAGAGCAGATGATTTTCGGTTTTGCCCAAAATAAAAGGACCGGGGTTTCCGGCCCTACCTGGGCATAAAAAATGGTACGCCACCGGGGACTCGAACCCCGGACCCACTGATTAAGAGTCAGTTGCTCTACCATCTGAGCTAGTGGCGCACCTAACGCATCAATT
>JAAYRV010000007.1 GCA_012518595.1 Bacillota bacterium | reverse complement strand
CGCAAGTTCAGAGTCATCTCCGGAGGCACTGACAACCACTTGATGCTGGTAAGCGTAAGGGAGCATGGATTGACCGGGCTCAAGGCTGAGAGACTTCTCGACAGTTGCGCAATCACCGTAAACAAGAACACAATCCCGTTTGATCCTGAGAAGCCTTTCATAACCAGTGGGCTTCGGATCGGAACCCCGGCGGTGACGACGAGAGGTATGAAAGAATCTGAGATGCGGGAAATAGCAGGGATTATCGCGGATGTCCTAGATAACCCTGATGATGAAACTGTACTGGCAACTTCTAAACAGAAGGTGGAAAACCTAACTAAACGTTTCCCACTGTATCCTGAATTGGTCTAGGAACAAATAAACATACTTATGCAAGAATACCTGGCTATCCTTCTATTATAGGGTAGTCAGGTATTTCTATTATCTCTCCCGTAAAGAGATCAACAACCCTTGATTTGTTGAAATCAGGGTGGGCATTACGTTCATAAACATAAACCCTGGTTCCGTCCACGTCTAACCGTATAGTTGCATCACGACGTGTCAGTGCAGCGGACAGACCGTCTACCAGTTTCAAAAGACGCAGCATAGGTTTCAAGTGGTTAGGAAAATCACTGGGAAGCTGAGTCTCTTGATGATGATGGTACTTGACCAACCAGATAACGTCAGCGTTGCGTTGGTAGAAGTGGGCTGCTATGTCTGCGCTCCTTTGAGCATGGGCATAGCTTTCTTCAAACTCATCCAGGGGATCTGCAGTCTGTCCTATTTCGAACTGGGGTTGAGACTTCCCCAGATCGTGAAAGATGATACTCTGAACTAACACGTCCTTACTGATTCCAAGGAGTGACATAATGCCTTTATTGTTAAGATCCGCAAGGACTTTTAGGGCATTTACTACGTGTTTATAACCTCCGTCGGCAATAACCTCAGTGATTGTGATCTCTCCGGTGTCGGGATCATAAACATCTCTGTATTCCGGTGTATTCTTAAGTTTATGTTCAACTCTGGAATTCGGGAGGGTCAACGCAAAGGCGCGATCCAATTCATCTCTGGAAGCCAGGAGTTGAGATCGCATTTCCTCTTGTCCGGTAATATCTCGGAATGTCTGAATAACACCTACAACGTTCCCGTTTTCCAGCATCGGGACATAGTTTACCGAGAATATGCGCCCGTCTGACAAGGGACTCATTACGTTGAAACGCGGTTTCCCTGTCTGCATAACCTCGAATACAGGCGACGTACCTCTTGTGATAACCACGGCCTTGCTTCCTATTCTCTCAGAGGCTTCAGCGCCCAGGAGTTCTTCAGCAGCGCGATTATACTCACGGATTACCAGATTCTTATCTATCATGATAAGGCCTTCATTTATGGATTGAAGAATGATGCTGGAACGTTTCTCCCTCTCTTCTTTATGTTTCAAGGAGATTAACGCCTCTGTCGTTCCTCTTAATACAGAACGCAGAGGCAAGGAGCCGACTAAACGTTCATTCTCAAGTACCGGAAGTTCCGGAAGTTGTGTCTCGAAGAAAGTAGACATGGCTGCATCCAGGTAAGTTTCAGGGGACATGCAAGGAATGCTTTCCTTGGGGGTCATTAGTTCCTTCACTTTCATGCTACGTTTAACTGCCTTAGCCATGAAGTCTTGTGTGAAGGGGAGAGTAACTTTATAAATTGCGCCTAATAGTGTGTTATCAGGTGATACGATATATGCGACTTCATGTTCTGACAGAATAGACGCAATTGCATCAATATCTGCTTCAGGACTAACGCTCGCAGGCTTAAGCAGGTATAACGAGCTGACTCTAATACTACTACCCGTGGCTATTCACCTGCCGTTTCATATAGTTGTAGAAGAAGAACAGGGACATTCGCGTAAACTGAACACCGATGATAATCCACTGCTAAACCCAACTCATATATTAACATACACGAAATGCAAAGTAAATCCAAAAAATTCCTATGAATGGCGATTTCCAACTTGGAGATGCATTAGTGCAACAGATATGCTAGAATAACTTATGTGTGTATTCAAAAAACGCCTTCAGTTGAATTGAGCATATGGAACCATACTGAAGGTTGGATAGTACAATATTGACGCACATGTGAGGGGGACAGGCTATGGCAGAACTTCTAGAGATTCGCTGGCACGGAAGAGGCGGCCAAGGCGCGAAAACTGCAGCCATCCTAATGGGGGAGGCAGTTTCAGCTTCAGGTAAGTATATTCAGGCATTTCCTGAGTATGGCCCTGAGCGGATGGGTGCGCCGGTGCTTGCGTTCAACCGCATTAGTGATGAGCCTATCAGGTTGCATTGTCAGGTGGCAAATCCTGCGATTGTTGTGGTGCTTGATGCGACATTGATTGGGAAAGCAGACGTAACCGCAGGAGTACCCGAGGACGGGTTGTACATTATTAACACGAACTTATCACCTAGTGAGATGAGAGAACAACTGGGATTGACCGGTGGTAAGGTGTATACCCTTGATGCGACGCAGATATCAATGGAGACTATAGGTAGACCTATTCCTAACACTCCAATGATGGGGGCTTTAATCAGGACGAGCGGCCTCTTAACAATTGATGAATTCATAGCAAATACCAGAGACAGGCTTGAAGCCAAGTTCCGCCCTGATATAGTCGAGAAGAACATTCAAGCTATTGAAAGGGCTTATCAGGAGGTGCAAGGGGAGGAATGAGTGCTGTAGAGAAAGGATGGAAGGATGTTCCCAGAGGCGGGCTAATCCTTGAAGCCGGCAGCGCTAAGAAGTATGAGACCGGGGATTGGAGAACATATAAGCCTGTCTGGGATAAGGAGAAGTGCAGCAATTGCATGCTCTGTTGGATTTACTGTCCGGATGCTTCAATCCTTGTGAAAGACGGTGAAATGTCCGGAATCGATTACAAACACTGCAAGGGCTGTGGGATATGCGCTCATGAGTGTCCCAGAAAATGTATAGAGATGGTGCTGGATACAGGAGAGAACGGGGAGGCTGGTGCAGGTGAGTAAGAGAGTTGCAATTACCGGTAATGAAGCGCTGGCAGAGGCTATGCGCCAGATTAATCCTGATGTAGTGGCAGCCTACCCAATTACCCCTGCGACTGAAATCGTCCAGATCTTTGCTGATTCTGTATCAAACGGCAGAGTTGATACAGAATTTGTTACCGTAGAGAGCGAGCATTCTGCGATGAGCGCGACAATTGGCGCGTCAGCCGCAGGTGCAAGGGCGATGACTGCCACATCCTCACAGGGGCTTGCTCTTATGTGGGAGATGCTATATATCGCTGCGGGGCTTAGACTTCCGATAGTAGCTCCTATTGTGAACAGAGCGCTTTCAGCCCCCATTAACATCCATTGTGATCACAGTGACACAATGGGAGCGCGGGATTCAGGATGGATACAGATATATTCAGAAGATGCTCAAGAAGCATATGATAACCTCATCCAGGCTATCCGCATTTCGGAGCACCCTGATGTGCTTCTACCGACCATGGTGACGATGGATGGTTTCATTGTCAGTCATGGAATGGGTAACGCGGAGCTTCTTGCAGATGATGTGGTGCAGAAGTTTATCGGTGAGTATGAACCTGAGCATTATCTGCTTGACGTAGAAAACCCCATCACCGTAGGGGCCTTGGATTTCGCCGACTGGTATTTTGAGCACCGTCGCCAACTGGCTGATGCCCATAGCAAGGTGCAAGACGTTGTGCTTCAAGTAGCCAAGGAGTTCAAGGAGATCTCAGGCAGAGAGTACAAGCTATTCGACGCATACAGGCTTGACGATGCTGAATATGCGATTGTGGTTATCAACTCTGCAGCGGGGACCGCTAAGACAGTGGTTGATGAGTTGAGAGAAAAAGGTCTTAAGGTCGGACTCCTTAAGATCAGGCTCTTTAGGCCATTCCCCCACAAGGAAATTGCTGAGGCTCTATCCGGCAAGAAAGCCGTGGCAGTGCTTGATCGCGCTGACAGCTTGTCTCTAATGGGAGGTCCGCTGTATATTGATCTTCGCGCTGCGATGTATGATTCACCCGGCTCAAGGGTGCCAATGGTGAACTACATTTACGGCCTCGGAGGTCGAGACGTTAACTTAGAACAGATAGCCGGGGTATATGATGACCTTATGGAAATCGCTAAGACAGGTAAAATAACACAGCCTGTCACATACCTCGGAGTCAGGGAATAGGAGGCGGCATATATGGCAAGTCTAAAGGAACTTTCAATGAAGGAAGAACTCCTGTGCGGCGGACATCGCGCATGCGCAGGCTGCGCCGCCCCTATCGCCATCAGACAGGCGTTAATGGCGGTCGACACAGATGTTGTGGTTGGATGCGCCACCGGTTGTCTTGAAGTTACTACAACTATCTACCCATTTACCGCATGGAACGTGCCATTCATCCATAACGCATTCGAGAATTCCGCAGCTACTGTCAGCGGAGTGGAGACTGCGTACAGGGCACTGAAGAAGAAGGGTAAGATAAAAAGGGACATCCAGTTTATAGCCTTAGGTGGCGACGGCGGCACATATGACATCGGACTACAGTCTTTGTCCGGCGCTATGGAGCGAGGACATGACATGGTCTATATTTGCTACGATAACCAGGCGTATATGAATACGGGAATACAGCGTTCCAGCGCGACCCCGAAGGGCGCATCGACCACGACGAGTCCTGCAGGGTCTGCCATTCCCACAGGTAAGAAGCAGATCCGGAAGGATCTTACGGAGGTAATGGCTGCGCACCACATTCCGTATGCAGCCCAGGCTTCGCCTAGCAACTGGAAGGATTTCATCAGAAAGGTAGAGAAGGCCTTGGCAGTTGAAGGCCCGGCATTTATTAACGTGCTGGCGCCTTGTCGATTGGGATGGCGCTTTGACCCTGCTGAAACCATAGACTTGATGCGTCTGGCAGTAGCCACTTGTTTCTGGCCGCTCTATGAAATAGAAGACGGTGTCGTGACAGTCAATCACAAGCCCAGGAACAAGAAGCCGGTGAGCGAGTGGTTGAAGAAACAGGGGAGATTCCGTCACCTGTTTGCTCCTGGAAATGAAGCTATGCTTGAGGAGATCCAGGAAGATGTAGATGGTAACTGGAATAGACTCCTGGCGCGCGAGGCTATGGGCTGAAGTTGTGAAGAAGTCATTTCCGAGGTATGCCCTTATGCCTTGAGTTGAGACCGGCATGATGATATAATGGGCGCAAACCCAAAAAGAGAATCTATTTGCGATGACAAGGACGAGTAAGTTAAGGCTTAAGCGCTAAAGAGAGCCGGGTATGGTGGGAACCGGTGCAAAGCCTAACTGAATCCACCTTTGAGCTGCGGGTTGAAAGGCACTCTATGTGCCGAGTAAGCTTAGCCGGATGTACCCGTTAACGTACGCCTGAGTGGGTCCGGGATTATGTATAGGTAGCGTGTCTTGGACCAAATAGGGTGGCAACGCGGGAGGTAAGCCTCTCGTCCCGATTGATGAAGGGACGAGAGGCTTTGTCATATGGTTATACTGAATGCGGATAGGTAATCCTGAGGGTAATGGAGGGGTATATATGATAGACATTAAAACCATCAGAGAGAATCCTAAACTCGTCAAAGATAGTCTTACCAGGCGTGGTGAGGATAGTAGCATAGTTGATATGCTACTTCTAAATGACGAAGAACGAAGGAAGCTCGTCTATGAAGTGGAGAAGCTGAAGCAACGACGCAACGAGGTATCAAACGAAATTGCCGCGATGAAAAGAGAAGACCGGGAGACTAAGGGCGCCATCCTTGAGATGAGGGAAGTAGGAGATAGGATAAAGGAGATGGATGGTGCCATCCGTCAGATGGAAAAGAAGATATCTGATATTCTTCTCTCGATACCCAACATCCCCCATGAATCAGTGCCTTACGGCAAGGATGAATCTGAAAACGTGGAGATCAGACGGTGGAGAGAGCCGACAACCTTTGATTTCGAGCCAAAAGCCCACTGGGACATTGGGGTTAATCTTGGCATCTTGGATTTTGAGAGGGCTGCTAAGATATCAGGTGCCAGATTTACCGTGCTTCGCGGAGCCGGCGCTCGTCTTTCCAGGGCACTGGTGGCATTCATGATAGATCTTCACACCGGTGAGCATGGTTATACCGAGATCTATCCCCCGGTACTCGTCAACACCGAAAGCATGATCGGCACAGGCCAACTGCCGAAGTTTGCTGAGGATATGTTCCATTGTGAGGGCACGGATTATTACCTAATCCCCACGGCAGAGGTGCCGGTCACCAATCTCTACCGAAATGAGATGCTAAGCGCTGATGATCTTCCTATATACCATGTGGCATATTCTGCTTGCTTCAGGTCAGAGGCAGGTTCGGCAGGCAGGGATACCAGGGGACTTATCAGGCAACACCAATTTGACAAGGTGGAATTGGTGAAATTCGTAAAACCGGGGACATCCTATGATGAACTGGAGAAATTGGTGGATAACGCTGAGGAAGTGCTGAGGCGTCTTGAGCTGCCTTACCGGGTCGTCATGATGTGTACAGCAGATGTGGGATTTGCCGCAGCCAAGAAGTATGACCCGGAGGTATGGATGCCGAGCTATGGCAGGTATGTTGAGATATCTTCGTGCAGCAACTTTGAGGACTTTCAGGCAAGGCGAGCTAATATCCGTTACCGGCCTGAGCCGGGAGCAAAACCTGAGTACGTCCACACGCTGAACGGATCAGGGGTTGCAGTGGGCCGCACTATTGCAGCAATCCTCGAGAATTACCAAGAAGCAGACGGCTCAGTAGTCGTCCCTGAGGCGCTGAGACCATACATGGGAGGGCTTAAGCGCATAGAGCGCGAGTAGAGAGCAAAAGAACGGCGTTTTTGCGCCATTGGAAATTTTGAGTCACTTGCCTGTAGAATGGGCAGGTGCTATAATTACGGTAACGAACTGCGGAGGAGTGCCCGAGCGGATGAAGGGAGCGGTCTTGAAAATCGCCAGGGTCTTCATGGCCCTCGTGGGTTCGAATCCCACCTCCTCCGCCATTTTTTGTTCATCTTTCTGCGCTTAGCTGTCCTCTCAGCGTCTTGAGTCCGGTTCGACCACTGCCATTGACTATACTCATAATGTTGCTACCAGATGAGGGGTTTCCACTTCCTCGAAAGGAACCGGCCTTTGTGGCGGTCTTAGGAGTTCCTGAGACGGGCTCTTCTGTATTCCCAGGAGACGGTGGAGGGTTTCCTGGATTTCAATGAACTCATGTGATTCCTGAGAGCGTGGCCTTGAAATAGGGTTATCAATTACAGACAGGATTCTTCCCGGCTGTGAAGACATGGCTATGATTCTATCCCCTTGAATGATTGCTTCTTCAATATTGTGGGTCACAAACAGTACAGTCACCCTGGTCTTGTGCCAGATAGAAGCCAGCTCTTCTTGCAGCGCCTTCCTGGTGAATGCGTCGAGACTTCCGAAAGGTTCATCCATTAGCAGTATCTTGGGTTGAACAGAAAGAGCCCGGGCTATTGCCACTCGCTGTTTCATCCCCCCGGAAAGCTGGTGGGAATAGAAGTCTTCATATCTTGTGAGACCCACAAGGCCTATGTATTCTCGGGCAAGGGCGCGGCTTTTCGCCATTCCATGCGCAGTCTTGGTGACTCGAAGAGCAAAAGCTACATTATCTAATGCGGTAAGCCAGGGGAAAAGCTGGTCAAGGCCTTGAAAAACCATCATTCTGTCTATTCCCGGGCGGCTTACCTTTTGCCCTTCTACCTGAATAGCTCCTTGGGTTGGAGATTCGAATCCTGCGACACACCGAAGGAGCGTGGATTTACCGCAACCGGAAGGGCCGATGATTGTGATGAATTCACCCTGAGCCACAGACAAGTTGATATCCTGCAAGGCAATGAGGTTCCGTCCTTGAACCAAGAACCGCTTTGTCAGTCTTGATATACTAAGCGCATGCTTCATAGTGTTCCGTCCTCCTCGGAGTTCTGTCGTCCTGTCAATCCAGAGTCATCCCCCACCGTCTGACTGTGCGGATTTCAATTTGCTCAAAAAACACTCTCTCAACGACCAGACCGATGATGACTATTACAATCATCCCTGCGAAAACTCCAGGCACTTCCATGAAGAATCGCCTCTTGTAAATGAACCAGCCGAGGCCGCCTTCACCTCCTGATGCCCCGAAGACCATTTCTGATGCGACCAAAGCCTGCCATGCGCGGGCCCAAGCCACTCTGAGTCCTGACAGGATATACGGGAACGCGCCGGGAATAAGAACGCTCCTTACCAAGCGAACACCTTGGAGACCCAGGTTTCTCCCTGCTTCTATTTGAGTTATAGGGACTGAGCGCAAACCTGTATGGAGATTCGCTATCAGCGGCCATACGGACGCAAACCAGATAACCGCGGAAATGGATCTCGAACCTGTTCCCAGCCACAGAATTACAATAGGGAGGATGGCTATGCCGGGTAATGGGTGGAGGATAGCCATGAGTGTTTCGATGCATTCTGACGCAAGGGGCGAACACATGGCGAGAGCAGTGGCTACGACTGCGGAAGCTGTGGCAAGGCTGAGCCCGCATGCTACAAGGCTTAAAGAGAACCATGTTCTGCCCAGCACCTCACCGTTTAGAGTTTCTTTGATAAGCGCTTGGATTACGTGACTAAACCTAGGGAAGAGGAGGGGAGGCACATAACCGGTGGAGGCGACCGACTCCCATATGACAGCCAACACAATAATGAACAGCGCTTGCCTGACAGTCCTATTTGGAAATGGCATCGCGAAACGTCTTGCTATGTCAATTTTCTTCATAAACCGGTCACCTTT
>JAAYRV010000270.1 GCA_012518595.1 Bacillota bacterium | reverse complement strand
TTGCTTGAACGATATTCGGATAACCCTGATAATTTCGGCGTGTGCGCCATTACAGAAGAAGAACTGACAGATATCGTCATTCGCGCATCGAAATCCGGGATTTCCGTTGCAGCACATGCAATCGGTGATCGTGCAGTGAGGATGGCACTTGACGCTTTTGAGAAGTCCAAGACCCATAGAAGGCCTGATGACACAGCGCTTCTCCGTAATAGGATTGAGCACGCCCAACTGGTTTCACCTGTTGACATAGGAAGGTTTGCGTCACTTGATGTTATCGCGTCCATCCAGCCCATTCATGCCACTTCCGACAGGTATATGGCGGATAAGGCGTGGGGAGATCGGAACTCAATAGCGTATCCCATGAGATCCCTGGCCGAGAATGGGGTGCGTCTGGCATTTGGTTCAGACGCGCCTGTTGAAGAGCCGGATCCTATACAAGGTATTTTTGCAGCAGTGACTCGCAAGCGTCATGATGAATTATCGCAGCCGGGTTGGCATACTGAGCAATGCCTTACAGTGGAAGAGGCTGTGCGCGGCTATACGGTGGGCGCAGCCTATGCGTCCGGTGAGGAGCGAATCAAGGGCTCGATTACCCCGGGAAAACTTGCTGATTTTGTAATACTGTCCAAGGACATATTCACTGTCAATCCCCTGGAGATTGCCGATACTAAGGTCTTAAGCACAGTCGTCGGAGGAAAGGCAGTATTTGATCAGATTGGACTCAAAGGAGCTTAGGTAACTTATATGAACGACACAATCCGAGAACACGACAGCATCCCTCTATTTGCACGAGACAAGCCTCTTGTTGAAGCGACCTTCTTGTCGAGACCCAACCGCTTCGTAGCGATAGTCAGCATTGACGGAAAAGAAGTTCAGACTCATGTGGCGGATCCCGGGCGTCTTGAGGAACTGCTTATACCCGGTGTTAATGTGTATTTGCTGCCTGCTCAAGATACCAGTCGCGAACCTGCGAAGGCCAAAGACACGAAACGCAAAAGGCGTGCCGGGCATAAAAGAAAGACCGCTTATACGCTGGTGCTGGTAGACTATGACGGCACATTGGTCTCAATTGATTCACGGGTTCCCAATGAACTGGTTTATGATGGTCTGTCGAAAGGGTTCTTCCCTGAGCTTCGTGCGTATCACTGCATAAAGCGCGAGGCCGGATTCGGTGAGAGCAGGCTGGACTTTAGACTGTCAGCGAGTGCTTGCCCGTCCGGTGACCCGGACTGTCTTATCGAGGTAAAATCCGTATCCTTGGTTCGTGATGCCAGAGCATTATTCCCTGATGCGCCTACTATTCGTGGAGCCCGGCATATGAGAGAACTCAAAGATGCAGTGTCCAGCGGCCTTAAGGCTTCCGTGATTTTCGTGATCCAGCGCGAAGATGCAGAAAGCTTCTCACCCAATGATGCCATGGATCCTAAGTTTGGTATTGCACTTCGCGAGGCAGTCAGATCCGGTGTGGACGCGTGGGCATACACCTCTCGCGTTTCAAAGGAGTCGATTGCCCTGAACCGGCAGGTGCCTGTTGTTCTTTAGCCGGATTTACCGGCGAGATTCTGCGGAGGGAAACGCTCGCCATTCACATCATTTGTGTGGACAATGTAGGCGCGGCTAAGTTCTTCCATATCAGCATCGGGATAGGCATGTTCGCACCAGATCAAGGGATCGCACAAGTGCCGCGTCTGAGTCTTCTTGTTGTCCCATTTCTATCATGAACACGCCGTCCCAGCTTTCTGCTTTCAGGAAGCATAGGAGCTCACGCCAGTCTATGATCCCTTTGCCCAATTCAAGGTGCTCATCATGCTCGCCATGGTTATCGTGAGCGTGGATCTGGGCTAGTCTAGGAAACCATATACGTGCACATTCAGTCGGATTGAATCCCCAGATTATGGCATGCCCCACATCAAGAAGGAGCTTTGTTGAAGGCGGGCAAGCATCTGCCAGGTGAAGAAGATCCTGAGGGGTGTCAAGGAAACCGGTCGTCCCCCAACACGTATTCTCCAGCAACATCACAATGCCGGCTTGTTCCGCAGCTTTCCCCACAGCTTTGAGAGTCTGCCGGGCATAATCAAAGGCGTCTCCATCAGATACGTCTGGATTTGACTTGAACCCGCAGTGGACTACCATGTCCCTTATGCCAAGTCTGATAGCAAGGTCAATGGTTTCGATGTACTCTTCAATTACTCTTGCCCGTTCTGAAGGATCAGATGATGCAGGGTTAATTTCCTTGCATGGCGGATGAATAGAGTATGTAAGTCCGTAGTCCTTTGCAAGAGAAGCCAGGGCATCAAGGGTTTCGTCCGTAACCTTACCCGGATGGAAACCGGCGAGTTCACAGAATAGCTCAATCGTTTTCACACCGGACTCTGCAATTCTGGCAACAGATGTAACAATGTCCTCTTTCTCATAAAGGAGAGTCGACACTCCGATCTTCATTTTCAAATCTTGCAGTCCTCCGTCTCTGTCCTAGTTGCGTTAGTCTGTCTATTAGGACTGATTCTACATAGGGACTGCAAAGCCTTTCAATGACCGTCAGCCCTGCTGAATAATCGGCCTAGGGGGCTGCTACTCTGTTAAGACTCCGGTAGTTCTTGCTCTCACCGTGGTACTAATAGTCGCGCAAGAAGTAGTCATAAAGCGACTCTTTTATCACGTAGATAGATAGTTGTATGACAATATTTCCCTGAGAATCCAAACTGGTCTGGGAAACCAGACAGTAATACGGAGAATTCGAACCACCCAAGGCATTGATCCTTCGGGAAACGGTCTGCGGGACAAGGCCAATCTCCTTATCTTCGTAAATCACAGCAGTGGGATTCTTATCCATCTCGTTACCGGTATCGGTGCGCAGCAGAACAGAATCGCCAACTCGTAGTCTCCTCGCGTAAGATTGCCTGTCATGGAGGGTGGTCCCGATAACATGGAAATCCATCGCCTTTTGGACGGAATAGAAATTTTTGTCCCAGGCCAAACTAGGCAAATCAAGGGTGTTCCAGCCCAGACGTAGCTCGCCCCATGAATAGATCGAGCCCTTCCCATTGTCAGTGATGATGTTGTCGTGGATAAGTACGGGCTCTGCGACCATACCTACGCTGATTCCATAACCTTTGCTTGACACAATCTTGTTGGCAATAACATCTACTTTGTTCCCGCCCAGAATGTCGACACCCCGTTCAAAATGCCCTTGGATTATGTTACCGTTAATCAGGGCATTCGCTCTCTTGTCCAGACGAATAGCTGTAGGACCGGAATAACGCTTCATTTCACGTGAACGATCTTCTGAGATACTATTGCCGACAATTGTCGTCCGAGGAGATTGTTTTTGTTTCTCAGGTTTCTTTCGGTAGTGAAGCTCACCATTTCTATCAAAGTAGGCCTCATGGGTAAATTCAAAATCATCTTCGATTACATCGCCATATTCGTCGCGATAAACCTCTTTGATAAAGCCATAAAGACCGATCCCGCTTCCATAACTGGCTGTGTTATTCTGCAACACGTTCCCGACAATCCTTGCCGCTGATTCGTATATGAAGATAGCCCCGCCGCAATATGCTTCAGAGTTGCCTCGGATAGTATTGTTCTCAAGAATCGCTGTACATCTATTAAGACAAACCCCCGCTCCCCATTCCCCTTTGTTATCAATAATCGAATTGCCGACAATCAGGGGGGATCCCTTAATAACAGTTATACCCCCTCCGTTGCCCTCACAGGCCGTGTTGCCACAGATAATGTTGTCTCGAATTGTTGGATAAGCAGATTCAATGTATATCCCACCTCCGTGGGAGATTTCACCATAATCCACCTTACCCTTCCCACCCCGGAGAGTAAGACCATGTATAATCGTTTTGTCTGTTTCATTGTTCTCACACGTAACAACAGGGGCATTAGATTTGCTGCCGTCAATGATTGTTCTCTGTACGACGTTCGGATCACTTGGGTTCTGCGACTGAAGTGTGATTTTCTTGCCTTTTAGATCAATGTTCTCATAGTAGATCCCAGGCGGTATGACAATGACGTCTCCCTCTTTGGCATTGTCAATTAGCCTCTGAATGACAATCATTACTACCACTCTTTCTCCATGTTTTTACAAGGAGAATTCGGCAATGACCTGCAAAATCCCTTCAATAAGAACACAATCCTAAGATGACGAAATTTATTGTGGGATTGCATGAGTCTTTCCCCACCCACCTTGTTAGTAGCACAAAGGGGCAGATAATAGTAAACGAACGTTCTAAGCGGATACCTGAAAAGTCCGGTGAAGAGCTTGGGGCCGGCTCAGAGATGTCGCCTTTTGCCGACCATATGAAAAAGAATGGGCATACTATAACCCTCAATCAGCCGATCTTGGATTTGATTCTGGTAGCGTAGTATTGTCACCCCCCGAGGTACGCAGCCCTTACAGCAGGGTCATCCGCAAGTTCCTCTGACAGGCCGTGAAGAGCGATTTCGCCTGTCTGTAGCACGTACCCGTAACTTGCTGTCTTTAGTGCCATGTTCGCGTTTTGCTCGACTAGCAAGACCGTTGTGCCATCTTGATTAATCTCACGGATTGTCTTGAAGATTTCCTGAACCAGAATAGGCGAAAGGCCCATGGAGGGTTCATCTAACAGCATGATGACGCCTCTCATCATCAAAGCTCTGGCGACTGCCAGCATCTGCTGTTCTCCGCCGGACAGAGTACCGCCAAGCTGCCACAGCCTTTCCTTCAGGCGCGGAAACATTGAAAACACCCGTTCTTCATCTTCTGGAATCTTGTCCCTGTCCTTACGGCAATACGTTGCGAGCATGAGATTCTCATGGACTGTGAGATTTGCGAAGATTCCCCGTCCTTCGGGCACGTGGGCTATTCCCGCCTCCACAATGCTGTGCGGGGCGAGGGCTGTGAGCTCTGTATCCCGTAGTTTGATTGATCCTGTGGTTTGCTTTACCAATCCCGAAATTGCCCTCAGCGTGGTGGATTTGCCGGCGCCGTTTGCGCCTATCAAGGTGACTATCTGCCCTTCCTCCACATCGATGGAAATCCCTCTCACTGCAGTGATGTTCCCGTACGACACGCATAAATCCCTTATGGAAAGAAGAGGCGTCGCCATCACGAAACCTCCTTTCCGAGATAAGCTTCGAGGACACGTGGATGGGTTTGAATTTCCCGAGGTGCGCCAACTGCAATTGTCTCGCCGAAATCAAGGACGGTAATACGTTCACATATCCCCATCACTACACGCATCTGGTGTTCGATTAGGAATATAGTGAGATCGAATTCGTCCTTCAGCCAAGCGATTCTCTCAAGGAGCTCATCAATCTCCCGGGGATTCATCCCAGCTGCAGGTTCATCAAGGAGCAGCAGTTTGGGATTGGATGATAATGCGCGCGCAATTTCAAGCCTCCGCTGTTCTCCGTAAGGAAGCGCTTTTGCCTGAACATAGGCGTAGCGCGTCAAGTTAAAGGCTTCGAGAAGTTCCAGCGCTTTATCTTTTATCCGCTTTTCCTCATCCCTGAAGTTGCCGGACCTAATAAGAGCGTCTCGAATCCCATAACGAGCCTGAGAAAAGTGTCCCAGGCGTACATTGTCTAAGACTGTCAAGTCACGGAATAAGCGTATTGTCTGGAAGGTCCGGGCTATTCCCGTGCTAATGATCTGGCATGATTGCAGCCCCACAAGCTCTTGTCCTTCAAAACGAATCTGACCTGCACTCGGCTTGTAGACTCCGGTGATGAGGTTGAAGACTGTGGTCTTGCCTGCGCCGTTAGGCCCGATGAGACCCACTACTTCTCCGCCGGAAAGTTCCAAGTTGAAATCAGATACTGCCTTGAGCCCCCCGAAGAAATGGGTTAACCCTTCAATTTGAAGCAGTGACAACATCAGTCTCCTCCTTCTTCACGAGGACTCGCTCCTCGCGGGGAATCAGCCCGATAAGCTCCTTCAGTCCCATGATTCCTGTGGGACGGCAAATCATGAGGACAACCAGCATGATTGGGCCCACTACCCAGCGCCAGACTCCAAGCGGTCTTAGAAGCTCCAGAAGGACCGTGCATACTGTAGCGCCAAGCACTGATCCGAATATGCTTCCGATACCTCCTAAGTACACCATGACCAGAATGTCCGTGGATTTTTGAATCGCGAAACTTCTTGGGTTGATAAACTGCATTACATGTGCAAAGAGAGCCCCTGCAATCCCTGCAAAGAATGCGGCTATAAGAAAGACCATGATTTTCATTTGCCTTGTGTTTACACTCACGAGGTTAGAAGCTACCTCGTCTTCACGTATTGAAAGCACTGCCCTGCCGAAATTGGAGTACACAAGATTCCTAACTACGAATATGGTGACAAGGCACCAAGCATATACATTGGCGAGATTAGTCAGGCGACCCATACCCATAAACCCTCTTGGCCCGCCAAGCGCGTCGATGTTTTCAAGGACGCTCTTGACTATCATGTTGAACGCCAGGGTCACAATGGCAAGGTAGTCGCCGCGCGTACGAAACGAGGGAAATGCTACCACGAAAGAGGTTGCGGCAGTGACTATTCCTGCGACTATTACTGCCAGAGGGAAGACAAGAGGGCCCATTTGATTATGGAAAACACGGACTGTGATGATGGACGAAACATATGCACCTATTGCCATGAATCCCGCATGTCCTACTGAGAATTCACCCATGTACCCGTTCACCAGGTTCAAGCTAAGCGTCAAAATGATGTTTATCCCCACATACATGGAGATCTGCAAAACGTAGGCGCTGAGCAGGCCGGACCGTTCTAGGAAAAGACATAGAACAAAGCCTAAGAGGACTAACACCAACGTCATCCTGGATTTTGGCCCCACAAAATGCACCTCATTTCTGGCACGGATCCGGAGTCTTTGAGTCTATACCTTCTGAGCGGTGACACGACCCATGAGTCCGGTCGGTCTGACTACCAACACGATAAGGAGTACAGTAAACGCCACGAAGTCTCTGTAAGTTGAGGACGGCAACACCATTGGGGTGAATACCTCAACAAAAGCCAGTATGTACGCGCCAAGCATGGCCCCGCGGACATTTCCGATGCCGCCAATGACCGCTGCAATGAACGCCCACCAACCGATCTTGACTCCCATATAAGGGTTAATGATTGGGTATGCCAGACTGTAGAGGACTCCGCCTGCTCCTGCCACGGCAGAGCCTATGGCGAATGTTGTGGAGATTATCCTATCCACAGGCACACCCATTACTGAGGCAGTAGTCTTGTCATAGGAGACTGCACGCATTGCCATGCCTGTCATGGTCTTTTGCACAACCCTGTCCAAGAGGATCATAAGGACAATAGATATGATAATAATGAGAATCTGCACACTGGACAGTGAAAGCGCCCCTAACCTATAGTTGACGTTAGGCAAGAGTGATGGCATCCCCCTGGGGGTCGGCCCTAATGTCGCCAGGGTGAAGTTCTCCAGAAACAGTCCTATTCCAAGGGCCGTGATCACCGCAGATACCTTCGGCGCGTACCGCAAGGGTTTATATGCCACACGTTCTATTAATACTGCGACTAGCGCTGTAAGGAGCATGCTTACCATCATGGTGGCGATGAAAGTAAGCCAAGTAGGTATTGCGTTGGAAAGAAGGGCGCATGCTGCGAAAAAACCGAAATAACATGAAATCATGAAGATATCGCCGTGAGCGAAGTTAATGAGGCGAAGTATACCGTATACCATGGTGTAACCTAGAGCTATCAGCGCATATACGCTCCCGACCTGTAATCCGTTGAGCATCTGCTGCAACAGTATGGTAATCAAATCATCACCCCCGACGTCTTATGCGCATGGCCCCAACTTCCCCTGGGTCACATGGAAAGTCGGGGCCTTCCTATCTAAAGAATCACCCCGGATTCTACGGCCCTACACTTGCGAAGTAAGTAAACTTGCCATCTTTGATCTGGATAATCACAGCACTCTTCACAGGATCTCCCGTTCCTTCGAACCTCATTGTGCCTGTGACACCCTCATACTTGGTTATCTGGGCAAGAGTGTCACGCAAGGCGGCTCTGTCAATCTTCCCTGCTGCTTTGATTGCCTGGAAGAGCATGCCGAAGGAGTCGTAGGTCAGTGCAGCCACATCATCGGGGAGCT
>JAAYRV010000269.1 GCA_012518595.1 Bacillota bacterium | reverse complement strand
GCAAGTTCCGGGATTGCGCCGGCCCGATCTTACGGATGATTCTAGTCGTGCGCATGCCCGGAACTCGTGAGACTTCATTATAGCTTAGCCACCAGGAACCTTGAGGTCTCCTCGAATAAGGTCTTCTCCCAGTCATGTCTGTTATACGTATGGTCCGCGCCTTCGATTATCACCGATTCAGCGCGTTCTCCCAGAACCTCATAATAACGGTGAGCTGTCGCCACAGGGACGGTCTCATCCTCTCTGCCATGGACAATGAGAGCCCTCCCTTGGAACTTCGCAATTTCGTCATAAGTGTCCCAACGTGTCAGGTCATCATAAAAGCCGGGATTTAACCATAAACCACCGATATCATAGAAGCCTCTCTCATCACAAAAAGCAGCTCCGTCCGCTTTCTTCGCTTGAAATATTGCCTTCATGATTTCAATATCCGCAGCTGACCAGAGAACTAATGCCTTTACGTCATGGGGGTTTCTACCTGCCACAACAGAAGCCACTGCCCCGCCCATACTCAGCCCGAGAAGTCCTATTCGCCGAGGATCCGTTGTAGGCAGAGAGCGCACATGGCTAAGTATTGCCTCTGCCTCCCTGACTTCCCCGGAAAAGGTCATATCTTCAAAATCACCGTCGCTCTCACCTGAACCGCTGAAATCAAACCTGGCAACTGCGATACCGCTTCCAGACAACAACCTTGAGAACTTCACATACATGCGGTGTGGCTCCAGCTTATGCCCGGTAAACCCATGTAACATAACGACTGTGGGAAACCTGTCCCCTTCTTCCGGCGCGTGGAACATCCCGCGTAATATCTTCCCCCCGACCTCCAATTCCATTGCCTGTTGCAGCTTCTTAACTGCTCGCTGCACCGTTATCACCTTCACTTCTATAGTCTCCGCAAGAGCCAGGAACGTTCCGTCACTTTCTTGCTTGATTTGATTGGGCTATGATGTCCCTATCAGCGAAAACACCATCGCCACTTAGTCCTCCTAAAGTATTATCCGTCCTAAGCCCCTTTTCCTCCAGAAGTCGTTTGAAATCCTTGAGCGTGCAGAATCACTAAAAGGGAAACTAAGAAGGTTAGTCGAATGTTAATGATCAGCAGGATTTGAGCCGACATTCCGTATGGAACGAAAGAATCGCCTAAGACAGGAGGTTATTGCTTGTGAGAAACCTCATTAGCCTTGCGTTGAAATCGCACGGCGCTGATTATGTTGAAATCCGCATTGAAGACCATGAACGAACCAGGATCTCTTTCCGGGGCAAGCAGGTGGATGAGCTCTCCACTGCACGCTCTATAGGAGGATGTATCCGAGCATTGGCCGGCGGTGGATGGGGATTCGTGTCCTTCAATGACATCACAAATCTCCGAGAGCATGTAAAGCTTGCCGTAAATCAAGCGAAACTTGTGGGAAACACAGGAGCCGTCCTGGCGCCCATGGAATCGGTGGAAGACACCGTTACTCCGGAGCTTGTCAAAGACCCAAGGGGAATTAGCCTGCCGAAGAAGAAGGCTTTGCTTGAGGACTACAACAACATCATGCTAAACTACAGCCCGAAAATACAAACTACTAGCGTGGCCTATGTAGACAGGTACTCAAAGAAATACTTCGCTAACTCGGAAGGCACATTCATTGAACAAGAGCATTGCGATGTGGGCGCCAATTTTACCGCATTCGCTAAAGACGGTGACAATGTCCAGCAAATGTTTACGACCGCAGGAGGAATAACCGGGTTCCAGGCAGTGGAAGGGTTACATGAGGATGTCAGAGATGTAGCGAGAAGGGCAGTGGAATGCCTGGACGCAAAGCCTGTAAAGGGCGGTCAGTATACTGTGATTCTTGATCCGGCGCTTGCAGGAGTATTCGTCCACGAAGCTTTCGGTCATTTGAGTGAATCCGACTTCATTTACGAGAACGACAGGATGCGCGACATAATGGTGCTAGGCAAGCAATTCGGCGCGCCTGTCCTCAGCATCGTAGATTCCGCAGCTCTCCCCGGGCAAAGAGGATCATACAAATATGATGACGAGGGCGTCCCTGCATCCAAAACCTATCTGATAAAGGATGGTATCCTCGTTGGGAGACTGCATTCCCGGGAGACCGCCGGAAAGCTGGGAGAGACGCCTACAGGAAATGCCCGCGCTGTTGATTACAGGCATCGTCCCATTGTCCGCATGACTAATACTTACATTGAAAACGGCACCTCAAGCTTTGAGGACATGATCTCAGGCATAGATGAGGGCATTTATGCAATTGACGCATACGGCGGCCAAACCACTATGGAAATGTTCACCTTCAGCTCACGAGAAGCTTTCATGATTCGTAACGGCAAAATCGCAGAACGCGTCCGTGATGTGGTATTGACCGGAAATGTCTTTGAGACCCTGATGAATATCGACGCCATAGGAGATGATCTCAAGCTCTCAGGCGGCGGAACCGGCGGATGTGGGAAAGGCAGCCAATGGCCATTGCCGGTTTCTGACGGTAGCCCGCATATAAGGATTAGAAACGTGGTTGTAGGAGGTAGGTAGCAATGGAAAGCTTGCTTAAGAAAGCTGTGGAATCCGCCGACGCAGCTGAGGTGTATTGCATCAAAAGCGAAGAGATTCCGGTATCATTCGAGGCAAACAGGCTGAAGCGCCTGGAAACCAAGAGAACTACCGGACTGGCCCTACGCGTCATCAGGCAAGGGCGAATCGGGCTGGCTGCATCCACAATAATAGACGGTTCCGGAGAGGACGACCTGGTTAGAAAAGCTGTGGAATCATCAGAAATCGGTGAAACAGCCAAATTTGACTTCGCAGGGCCTAAACCGGAGGACTCCGCGCGGCCCACACCTCGGACATATGATCCGTCTGTTATAGAAGTACGCGCCGACGAGCTCGT
>JAAYRV010000268.1 GCA_012518595.1 Bacillota bacterium | reverse complement strand
CCAAGTTCCATGCGGGTTTCCTGGTGGCAGCGGCCTTATTCCTCAAGGCATGGGGATACAGACTCCAAGCGCTCTCCTTGGTGTATTCCACCAGGGGAGTGGTATTCGGGGCCGGTTTCACAGATGTACATGCGCTTCTTCCGGGGCTTCGGGTCCTCGCAGTCCTCTCCATTATTCTTGGTGTTCTCGTGCTTGTCAGCATATTTGTTCGAAGCAGGAAACTCCTGGTCACCACTGTAGTGGTTTTTGCAGTGTGCTCCATTGTCCTGGGCGGAGTGTTTCCCAACCTTGTTCAGAAGTTTGCGGTTGAACCCAGTGAGTTATCCAGGGAGGAGCCTTACATCGCCAATAATATCGAATCTACTCGTAGGGCTTTCGGCTTGGACAAAATAGCAGTCAAGTCGTTTGACGCCAACCATGATCTCACATTCGAGACGCTTACTGAGGAGCACAGGGACACAATGGAGAACATAAGGCTTTGGGACTGGCGTTCGCTGGGCCAAACTTACGGGCAGCTCCAGGAGATTCGGGAGTATTATGATTTCTATGATATAGACTTAGACAGGTATCAGGTAGGAGATAAGACCCGGCAGATGGCATTATCCGCCCGGGAACTGTCTTGGGATCTCCTTCCGTCAGACGCCAGGACTTGGGTGAGTGAGCACTTAGTATATACTCACGGCTATGGGCTTGCCATGAGCCCGACCGGCGATGCTTCAAGAGAAGGGCTTCCCAAGTTTGTGATCTCGGATATCCCTCCGCGGTCATCCTATCCGGGATTTGATGTAACCCGGCCGGAGATCTATTTCGGGGAGAAGACCGATAATTACGTAATAGTCAATACTGCCGCAAAGGAATTTGATTATCCTGAAGGAGACTCCAACGCATATACGGTTTACGAAGGGACTGGGGGAATTGAGCTTTCGTCGTTGATTCGAAGGATAGCTTTTGCGCTCCGCTTTGGCAGTTCCAAGCTGTTGCTCTCTGCAGATATTGATTCAGGGAGCCGTGTGCTGTTTGACCGGAACATAAGGGATCGGGTGAAGAAAATCGCGCCGTTTCTTAAGTACGATGATGATCCTTATCCTGTCCTTGTTGACGGCAGGCTTGTCTGGATGTGGGACGCATATACTGTGAGCAGCCTTTATCCATATTCCGAGCCTGTCTATGAAGGTTTCAACTATATCCGGAATTCCGTCAAAATCGTGATAGACGCCTATGACGGCGATGTCACATTCTATTTATTCGATCCTTCTGACCCTATTGCCCAGACTCTGTCGAAGATTTTTGAGGGACTGTTTAGGCCTTTCGACGAAATGCCTGACGCTCTCAAGGCGCATGCCCGTTATCCTGAGGGTCTTTTTCAGATTCAAGCACGAGTGCTCTGTCTCTATCACATGACTGCACCTGACACATTCTACAACCGGGGAGACAACTGGCAATTCCCTGTGGAAGTCTACGGTCAGGAGCGGGTCGAAGTATCCCCCTACTATGTGTATATGAAAACACCCGGGGAGGAGCAGGCGGAGTACTTATTGATATTGCCTTTTGTGCCTTCAGGCAAGGATAATATGATCGGATGGCTCATGGCCAGGTGCGATGTGCCGCGCCTGGGAGAATTGGTTTTATACACTTTCCCCAAGGACAGACTAGTATACGGGCCGATGCAGATTGAATCCAGAATAGACCAGCACCCTGAAATATCTCAAGCCTTGACACTCTGGAGTCAACGCGGGTCCAAGGTGGTCCGAGGAAATCTCCTGGTAATCCCTGTCGAGAGTTCGCTCCTATATGTGGAGCCGTTGTACCTTTTGGCTGAACGGAGTGAGTTGCCTGAACTAAGGCGGGTACTTGTGGCGTTTGGAGATTCGGTGGCTATGGGAGACACGCTGGAGGATGCTCTCAGGCGAGTGTTTGATGCAGCATCGGACGGCGTCCTGAAACCTGAAGCAAAAGAGGATGCAGTGCCTGACATGTCTGATGTTATGCCCATGGCGGATGTTCCGGCTGTGAACGGAACTCTGAAGGCATTGGTGGAGGATGCTGTCAAGACTTACGAGGAAGCTGATAAGTATCTCAGCCAAGGGGATTTTGCAGGATTCGGAGAGTCCTTGGCCAAGCTGGGAAGGCTGCTTGAGGAGTTGAAAGAGAGGACGGAGTAAGTTTGGCAGATGTTGTGGTGGAAGTTAGCGGTTCGGATGTACGGTTTTCCAAGATAGCCCCATTTAACCTCAAAGACACTCTCATGTGTGGCCAGGCGTTCAGGTGGAAGAGCACAGGCTGTGACGATTGCGCGTATACCGGAGTTGTCAAAGGGAAAGTCCTTAGGGTCAGGCAGGAAGATGAAGCCTTGATCTTAAGAGGCCCGGTAGATGAAGACACTCGGAACATGGTCATGGATTACTTCGCGATTGATATTGACTTAGGCGAGATTGAGAATAGGCTTAGGGAAATTGATCCGGCAGTCGGCGTTGCAATTGACTTCGCTCCCGGAATACGCCTTCTTAGGCAAGATCCTTGGGAAGCGATGGTGACATTTATCATATCAGCACGTAATTCCATACCTCTTATTCGTCGTTCCGTAGAACTTCTG
>JAAYRV010000267.1 GCA_012518595.1 Bacillota bacterium | reverse complement strand
TCGGGTCTCGCGACACTCTCAAAGGCGGGCTCGGGCTCTTCATCTCCCTTGCCTGCCACTCCATGATAGCCTACCACTCCATGATATCCGCCACCATGGCGCAGACCGCTTGGTGTGCTTAACACATCATCCGCGACAACGCAGTCTCCGTCATCCTGGAAGACGTCTTCTGCACTCGAAGACATCAAACGCTCACCATTATCCGTAGCACGAACACTATCCACCTTCTTGAGTTCTCCGCGCTTGCTCATACTACCGTTAAGATCCGTTATAAAGAGCCTGACAGGGACTTTTTCAGATGATTCGTCAAGTGATCCGGAATATGGTTCAGGAAGTGATTCCGCATGTAATTCCCCAGATAATGGAGATGCCTCAGTAGAAAGTTCAGCAGGCAGCTCAAACACGGTATTCTCTTCACAGAAGACTTTCGTCTCCTCTACTGCTATTGCCTGAGTCTGTGAGACTACATCTATTTCGGACAACTCAAAGACTACGTGTTCGTCATCTGAGATGTGACCTTCGCGGAGCACCGCATTTTCTTGGACTGTATCCATGTTTGGTGTATCCACACACGGTGCAAGAGTTGCATAGTCATTTCCTAAAACCATCCGGTAAGACGCGACTTCCTCCATGCTCATAGACTCTGTTTCTGCAGCTCTTGTCCATGCAGCACCTTCAGCATCCCAGGCTCCGCATATTGCTTGAATAGCCTGCAAGAACAGAAAGGGGATATGTTCCAAGTCACTCTCCTCATCCCCAAAGGACACCTCATGACACTCTTCTCTCTGTCCTTCATGGCACGAGGAGTTGCAACTGCAAGCCATGCCCCCTTTGTCAACAGTGACCGGAGATGTGGAAACTGAAGCAAGTCTGGAACTGAGTTCAAGATCAAATTCACTTTTGCATGCGGATAGATTCTTAGGAACACCCGGTGTTTCACATGTGGATCGAGTCATAGCCATAGGCGTGCTTGACTCAACCCAAGACGCTCCTTTCATTTATCTCATCACCTCCTTTCCTCATGTACTGAACCAAGCCTATCTCATCTATGAATCTTTGCTCAAGACGGGCCCCTTCTTCCAAATACTCAGCATAGGCCCGACTTCTTAGATTTTCTACTACTTTTCTGTCCCGGCCGGCGATAATCACCTTCCGCATCTTACGGGACTCTTCTTGTCTAAGGGCATCGATGGCAGCTTCCTGTGCCCTGATGTGTTCATCTGTCACCTGCAAACGATAATGGCAATCAATAACACCCGGGATATCTAAAGCTTCTTTGAGACCGTGTATCCTAAGCTCGTCCAAAATGCAATCCTTACATGCAACCAGCTCTTCAAGCATCGCTGATTCTCTTTCAATATCACGCTGGATAGCAGCGAGTCTTTGCTTTCTTACCTTCTCTGCCTGTCTTCTTACTTCCAGTAGTCTTGCCAGGCGAAACCTAAACTTCTTCATAGCTCATCCTGAGCTCCCCCGGACTCCTTGGACCGGAATTGGAATAGGTCTTTAAGACTCCCGATGGTAACATCGTAATCCGATGCTTCGCTAATGCCTTGCTTAAGAAACCGGTGAATGTCATCCACCATTGACCTGGCCCAGTCTATCTTCGGATTGCTTCCAGGGACATATGCTCCGATGTTTATGAGGTCGGAAGCTTCCTTATAGATACTCAAAGCTTCCCTGAGTCTTGAAGCAGCGTCCAGATGAGCTTTATCTACGACATCTATCATCACCCGGCTTATACTGGCCAGAACATCGATAGCCGGATAATGATTTGCCATAGCGAGTTCCCGGGACAGCACAATATGGCCGTCTAAAATGCTTCGGGCTGCATCGCTTATAGGTTCGTTCATATCGTCCGCTTCTACCAAGACCGTGTAAAGTCCGGTAATACTTCCTGAACCGGAATTCCCCGCACGCTCAAGGAGTTTAGGCATGGCAGAGAATACTGATGGTGTGTACCCGCGAGTAGTAGGGGGTTCTCCCACTGCAAGTCCGATTTCCCGTTGAGCCATGGCAAAACGTGTAAGTGAATCCATCATCAATAAGACGTCACACCCGGCATCCCGAAAATACTCGGCAATGGTTGTTGCGAGATACGCGCCTCTGAGACGGATAATGGCTGCCTGATCTGAAGTGGCCACTACAACCACTGACCTTTTTAGGCCATCCGGCCCTAAATCTTTTTCCACAAATTCTCTGACCTCACGACCGCGTTCACCGATTAACGCAATGACATTCACATCCGCATTAGTGTTTCTGGCGAACATACCCAGAAGCGTGCTCTTACCGACGCCGCTTCCTGAGAAGATACCCAGCCTTTGACCTTTGCCACACGTTACTGTACCATCTACTGCTCTCACACCTAACGCCAAATGCTCAGTAATCCTCATACGCTCCAACGGGCTGGGGGGAGTATTAAAGAGCGGATAAAATTCTTCACCGAGGATAGGCTCACCGCCGTCAAGAGGCTTTCCCAGGCCATCGATTACTCTACCTAAAAGCGCTTCCCCAACAACAGCAGTAGGAACTCTGCCTGTGCTTATTACTTCGCTTCCGGGTTCGATGCCACTCATGTCGTCAAGCGCCATAAGCAGCGTCTTGCCTTCATGAAAACCCACGACTTCCGCCTCAATCGGGGATCTGAGGTTCGATGTATATATTTGACACAACTCACCGATATGGGCAGGTGGGCCCATGGATTCGATTACAAGTCCTACGACCTTGACAACACGGCCGCTGATACGAAATGGTTGGCATTCTCTGAGCGCGTCAAAAAACCTGGAAATTCCGGCGCATTGAATCCCTTCCATGTCTTTAGGTAGAGCTTTGTTTACTTCATCAGCCGCGTGTATCGCCAAAGAAAGCCCTCCCTATCTCTTGCAATTGTGATTCTATCCTTGCATCCAGAACACCGAAGCCTGTCTCGACGATGCATCCTCCCTGCTCTACTCTGGGATCTTCGATGATTTCAAAATCTGATATGCCGTCAGCCGCCCGGAGAAGCACATCTTTATGATCCCGTATCCTGTCCATATCCCGTGCATTCACTCTAAGCTTGATGGTTTTTACCCCTTTAACAGCCTCGAGGGATTCACGGACTATGTTTTGAACCACTGTCTCATCTATTTCAATCTCGCGCTTGACAATCTTACTTGCGACCGCCAAAGCAAGCCTTCCCACACTCTCTTCAGCAGATGCAATACTTTTCTCTTGAGACAAAGCGATGGCTTGTCCAAGGTCTTTAAGATAGGCAAGTAATGCCTTTACCTCTTCCAGCGCTTTAGCCTCGCCTTCGGACTGCCCGTTGCGGAATCCTTTTTCATATGCTTTTTCATAGACGTCTTGACTCTTTTCTTTCGCCGCCGATAGCATGGCCTCAGCTTGTGCCATATCTTCCTTCGCCTTGGTTTGTCTCTCCAAAACAGATTGCTCCAACTCTTCAAGGGAAGAATATCCTCGTTCATTGAGGAGGGTTGATTCTCTGTCTGTCTCCGGAAGATTTGGACACTCCGGATCAGGCAAGTTCAGGAGGACTGTATCAAGAATTACATCTTTGACAAGGTAGGGGTTTTTCCGTACTTGATGTGCCTTGATAACCTTAGACAAGGACCTCGTCCTCCTTCCCTCGGGAGATTATGATCTCACCTGAGTCATCCAGTCTTCGCACGATATTGACGATTCGTTGTTGCGCATCTTCCACTATCCGCAATCTTACAGGCCCCATGAATTCTATGTCCTCTTTTAGCATCTCTGCTGCACGATCCGACATGTTACTGACAATTCGCTTCATTACTGCTTCACTTGCAGCTTTCAGGGCCAGGGCAAGATCCTTCATATCAACTTCTTTAAGAACCGTCTGGATTGACCTGTCATCCAAGAGCACGATATCTTCAAATACAAACATGAGTTTCTTCACTTCTTCTGCAAGCACAGGGTCTTGCTCTTCTAAGTCTTCCAGAATAGTCTTTTCAGTAGCGCGATCTACCCTGTTTAGGATATCTACAAGCGCATCAATGCCACCTGCTGCAGTATAATCCTGTCCTCCGATGGAAAGGAGCCTGTCCCTTAACACGTTCTCCACTTCCTTGACGACGTCGGGGGAAGTCCTATCCATTTCAGCCAGTCTCTTCGCGACCTCAATCTGGACTTCCTTAGGCAATAAAGACAAAACGGATGCTGCCTGGTCTATGTGCAAGTGAGCGAGGACAAGAGCTATGGTTTGCGGATGTTCATTCTCAATAAAGCTGGTGAGTTGAGCTGCATCGATTTCTCTTGCAAAGCTAAACGGCTGTTCTTGAAGGGACGCAGCTATTTTATCGACTATTTCCATTGCACGAGGACGGCCAAGGGCACGCTCCAACACTTGCCGAACATACTCTAAGTCGCCTGACAGATAACCTTCGGACTCGTAAGCCTCATAAAACTCATCAAGGGCTTCTTCCTTGAGATCCGGAGATATACTGCCGAGACCGGCAATCTCCATAGTAAGCTGCTCAATTTTCCGCTCATCGAGGTACTGGAAAATCTCAGACGCTGTTCGAGCGCCTAAAGCAACAACTGCTATAGCAGCCTTTTCCCGTCCGCTCAATTGTGAATAGACCGCCACGTAAAATCATCCTCTGTTTTCACTGAGCCATGCGCTGATTATCCTAGCCGCCACTTCAGGGTTAATGGGAGGGCGTTCAGGCGCTTTCTCTTCAGCCGGCCTACTCTCGTCTTCATCTTCTTCAGCAGCTGCCAAAGTCGCCATGGCTCGCTTCAATGCATATGCAGATTGCTCATCTTTCCTTCGGGCCCGCCTTGAGGCCAAGATGATAAGAGTTACCGTTATAATCAGTAAACCAATTAACGCAAGTATTATATATTTGAGATTTCTTTTCAGCGTCTCTCCGAAGCTTTTCGGCTCCAAAGATTCATCTATTACAGGAGTCAATTCCTCTTCTTCTTCATCGAGTGCAAACTCCATCGCTTCAACAATGACGGTGTCTCCCCGGTCAGGATTAATGCCTACCGCAGCTCCAATAGAG
>JAAYRV010000266.1 GCA_012518595.1 Bacillota bacterium | reverse complement strand
CCTGCAATTATCAGCGTAGCGCCGATCAATTGGGTTCTTGTCAAGGTCTCCCCTAGAATCCACCAGCCGAAGATCCCGGCAATCACCGGCTCTGTGGCAAATATAATCGCTACATGCGTGGGACTTGTGAATTTCTGAGCGATGTTTTGCACAAACAAGGTCAAAGCAGTCGCAAGAATTCCAAGGAATCCAATACCTATAAGATCCTTGCTGCTAGGTGCCAGCAGTATAGTATGTCCTAATGCGAACACCCGCAATCCCACCATGGCAAAGGAAGCAATAGCCACAGTCCAAAGCTGCATAACCACGAGTATCCTCACATCATACAAAGGGGCAAACTTCCCTACTGCCACTATGTGAAAGCCAAAAGCCACAGCGCCCAGCAAGGACAGAAAGTCTCCCATCTGGAGCAATGTCGCTTCAGTAAAATTGAGGCTAAGGAGCGCTAAACCTAAAGTCGCGAATCCCACCCCAAAGAGAGAAGGGATAGTAGGGGGTTTTTTTAAGAGAATCGCAGAAAAAACAGGAACCAAGACTACCGATAAGCCTGTAATGAAACCACATTTTGACGCGGTCGTGTACTCCAAACCGATAGTCTGGAACACGTAACCCGCAAAAAGGATCAGTCCAATTACTATACCGGCCTTTACAGCCCTTCTATCCGCCCGTAGGATTTGCCTCGCCAAAACTAAAGTCACAGCGAGAGAAGCCACAAGGAATCTCATTCCTATCAAGGCAATAGGATCTACCCTTGCAAGAATGCCTTTTACGACGACAAACGTAGTGCCCCAAATGATTGTAATCAAAAGGAGCAATCCGTCAGCGATCCAGCGTTGATAGACAGCTTGGGATCGAAGCTGCTGCTTTTGTGCATGATTGTCAGTATTGGCTGCCATCCCCGCCCCACCCTCCTTCTTTGCTGCAACTGCATTTCCCGTTGCTTAAATGCATATTAGACTTCTCAACCTAATCCAGGTCTCCTTATCCACAACTTAAGCCACGAATATGCAGCCGACATTTGCTGAAATCTCCTACCGATTGAGCTCACAACTGAATCCCGGGACAGTTGAACACCGAGACAAGTTTCGCCCGAACTAAACACTTAGTCAAGTTTTCAGTTAGTTAAACGCTGACGCAACAGCTTGTTTACCATCTGGGGATTCGCCCGTCCCTTTGTCATCTTCATAACCTGTCCCACAAGGAACCCTATGGCCTTATCCTTACCAGCTCTTACTTCGTCAGCTACCTTCTGATTCTCGTCTATTACGCGATCTACGATTCCCGCGAGCTCCTCTTCGTCAGTTATCTGTACAAGCCCCTTTTCCTTGACTATAGTCTCCGGGGATTTCCCTTCTCGGAACATCTCTTCAAAAACGGTCTTCGCAATCTTGCCGCTGATGGTCCCTTTGTCCATCATTTTCAGCATTGCGGCAAGGTCACCAGGCGCGACCTTCACTGACTCGATTCCTATGCCGGTCGCGTTCATGAGTCTCGAAAGCTCCCCCATAACCCAGTTGCTCACAATCTTTGCCTGGCCATATTCTCGGACAACCGCCTCAAAGTAATCAGCCAGCTCCTGCGTATCAGTTAACAAAGACGCGTCATATTCCGGAAGCCCGTACTCTTCAGTGAAACGCATGCGCCGTGCTGCCGGAAGCTCAGGAAGGGTTGCCCTAATCTCATCAACCCAGGTCCTACCGATACTAAGCAGGGGAAGATCCGGCTCAGGGAAGTATCTATAGTCTTCCGCACGCCCTTTTCGTCTCATGGATACAGTGGCTTGACTTGCCTCATCCCAGTGCCTGGTCTCCCTAATCACTTCCTCGCCACTTGCCACCACCTGGGATTGACGCTCTACTTCATATTCAAGGCTCCTCTCGACAGCCCTGAAAGAATTCAGATTCTTGAGTTCCACCAGAGTCCCAAAGGTATCCGATCCTTTGGCCCTTATTGAAATGTTAACATCACACCTTAAAGAGCCTTCTTCCATTTTGCAGTCAGATACTCCAAGATAAAGCAATATGCGTCGCAGCATCGAGAGATACTCATATGCTTCTTTCGGAGACCTTATGTCAGGCTCACTCACAATCTCCAAAAGAGGCACTCCTGCACGATTATAGTCCTCCAGTGAAAACGAGGCCCCGGTGATATCGCCTCCCTCGTGAATAGACTTGCCGGCGTCCTCCTCAAGGTGAACCCGTTTAATACGTATCCTACGCACCTCTCCGTCAAGCGCCACATCTATATACCCGCATACCCCGACAGGGGAAGCGTCTTGAGTTATCTGATAGTTTTTGGAAAGATCAGGGTAGAAGTAATTCTTCCTGTCAAATCCGGAAACCTCCGCGATTTCGCAGTTGAGCGCCAAACCTGTCTTGATCCCATATAGAAGCGCCTTCTTGTTCAGAACAGGCAAAGCGCCGGGAAATCCCAGGCAGATAGGACATGTATTTGAATTAGGAGCAGCGTCAAACCTTGTGGAGCAGGAGCAAAACAACTTTGATTCAGTTTTGAGTTGCGCGTGAACTTCTATTCCTATTACCGGCTCAAACACTTCTTCCACCCCCAGCCGACTCATGAGCACCCTTTTGAGTATCCGGCCTTCCCTTGTGAAAATCCGTAGCCTGCTCAAAAGCGTACGCTACCCGGAGTAAAGTCGCCTCATCATATTGTCCCGCCATAATCTGGAGGCCTATAGGCATACCTTCCTCATCAAACCCGCATGGCACGGAAATCCCGGGGATCCCCGCCAAATTAGGAGGCACAGTATAGACATCGGAAAGATACATCTCCAGTGGATTTCTGGTTTTCTCTCCTGCCTCAAACGCCACAGTAGGAGAAGTAGGGCCCATGAGGCAGTCGCACATCTCAAAGACTTCTTGGAAATCCTGGGAAATCAGCGACCGTACCTTAAGCGCCTCGTTGAAATACTTCTTGTGATTCTCTTCTGATAGTACGTAGGTCCCCAAGACTATCCTACGTTTTACCTCGGGTCCGAGGCCTTCTCCCCTCGACACTGCCATCATGGACGCGGAATCCTCGCACCCGGCAGCGCGATATCCGTATCTTACCCCGTCCAACCTGGCCAGATTTGAGCTGGCTTCAGCGGAAGAAATAACATAGTAAGCAGCGAGAGCATGTCTTACATGAGGCAGTGAAACTTCCACAACTTTCGCGCCCAGCTCTTCCAGCTTCTCCAAAGCCTTCATAAACGCGTCCTTTACCGTTTTGGAAAGCCCTTCATCCAAAAACTCTTTAGGGACGCCAACCGTGATGTTCCTGATATCAGGGATCAGACACCCAGTATAGTCAGGTAGCTCATTGGGATAAGATTGAGAATCCCTTTGATCATAGCCTGCGATCGCCTGGAGAATCAGTGCGCAATCCTTAACATCCCGAGCCATGGGTCCAATCTGATCCATAGACGATGCGTACCCGATTAACCCGTACCTCGATACCAGTCCGTAACTTGGCTTCAGGCCTACAATTCCGCAAAAAGACGCAGGTTGACGAATTGAACCTCCGGTATCAGAACCAAGGGAAAATACAGCCTCCTCCGCTATGACACAAGCTGCACTGCCTCCGCTGGATCCTCCCGGGACCCTCTTTAAATTCCAAGGGTTCTTAGTAGGAAACATAGCAGAGTTTTCTGTAGAAGACCCCATAGCGAATTCATCCATGTTCGTCTTCCCTACGACAATCGCGCCGGCATCCTCCAGACGCTCGACAACAGTAGCGTCATAAGGAGGGATGAAATCCTCTAAGTACCTGGACGCGCCGGTAGTCCTTACGCCCTTTGTGCAGATATTGTCCTTTATCGCAACGGAAAGCCCCTCCAAAGGCCTGGGGGGTTCGCCTTTTCGAAGCCTTGCGTCAGCCTCTTTTGCTCTTTGCAGCGCGCGTTCACCGGTGACAGTAATATATGCTTTGATAATCCCGTCTATAGCTGCGATCCTGTCAAGCGTTTCGGTGACCGCCTCTTCCACGGTGACTTCTTGCCTTTCTATCATAGGTAAAAGTTCATGAGCCCTGAGTTCATTCAGTTTCAATCGTGTCCCCCTCCTATCTCGTGAACTACACGGCATTAAAATACCGAGCTTCGTAATTCTAGGCCACGAACTTCAGTCCGTTGAACCTATACATTACCGGCCTGCCCAATGCCACTACCGGTCGCTCTATACCAAGAGATTCCAGATGCTTTTTTGCAATATTGATTGCACCGTCAATATCTGCGTTAATTACATTGAAATAGGGAGGATTCCCGACGGATTTTCCTAAAGGCCCCCCGGCAGTTTATTCCTTAGTCCGCCTCAAGAATCCTCGGCACCTTAAAGAAGGCCCCTTCCCTTTCCGG
This sequence comes from Bacillota bacterium, assembly GCA_012518595.1. Classification (GTDB taxonomy): domain Bacteria; phylum Bacillota; class SHA-98; order UBA4971; family UBA4971; genus UBA4971. Next base: position 1,981 of record JAAYRV010000266.1, on the reverse strand, counting down.
AGCGTTCTTCAATGCTTCTTCCGGATCAATGGAAGACAAGGCCACATCTTCTCTGAGCACATTAGTGAGCCCGGCCGGGGATACCATCTCGTTGGCACTTCCCGTATCCACCTCGTCCAACGCGTCGATGATCCTGAGAATCCCGGACAACTCCTCCGCGAACAGGGATTGGTCATCTTCAGTTAGCTCGAGCTTGGCGAGGACTGATATGCGTCCTACATCTTCCTTGGTAATTCTCATATTCCGCCCCCCTTAAGCATCATTTCGAATTCCTCTTCGGTAAGGACAGGGACTCCAAGGGATCTTGCCTTATTGTACTTGGATCCGGGATCCTTACCGACTATTACGTAGTCAGTGTTTCCGCTGACGCTCCCTGAGGTCTTTCCGCCTGATTGGAAAATGGCGTCTTCCGCTTCTTTTCTTGTGGATCTCTCGAGAGCGCCTGTAAACACCACTGTCTTTCCTGTGAAAGGGTTTGCCTCTTCAGATAACAGAGCTTCTCTGTCTTCTACCATATTTACGCCTTTAGCTTGTAACCTCTTGAGCGTCTCCCGGTTTCGGGGATTCCCAAAGAACGTGACAACACTCCTCGCAACCTTCGGCCCGACTTCAGAAATACTTATGAGCTGATCATAGGTAGCCTCAGACAACTTGTCCATGGATCCGAAATGTTCTGCCAAGTCACGAGCGGTCCTCTCTCCTACATGACGAATTCCTAAGGCGTTTATCAGTCTATGAAGAGGGCGCTTCTTGGAAGCTTCAATAGCGTCCAAGAGATTTCTTGCTGATTTCGCTCCCATACGTTCCAGATTGACCAGGTCTTCAAAGCTAAGTGAGTAAATATCACAAAACCCCCGGATAAGTCCGGAAGCAATTAATTGAGACACCACCTGCGGCCCCATGCCCTCGATGTCCATTGCGTCCCTTGACGCAAAGAAGATTATTCCCTCACGGACTTGAGCGGGGCAAGCCTCACCTGTGCAGCGGGAAGCCACCTCACCTTCCGCTCTTATCACATCACTCCCGCACTCGGGACATTTAAGAGGCATCACAAACTCCCGCTCATCGCCGGTTCTTTTCTCGGTAATAACCTTGACGACGTCTGGGATAATATCCCCGCCTTTTTCCACAACCACTGTATCGCCTATGCGGATATCTTTCGATTTTATGATGTCCTCATTATGAAGTGTGGCACGGCTCACGGTAGAACCGGCCAGTTCCACAGGTTCAAGCAAAGCCACAGGCGTAAGAGCGCCGGTCCTGCCTATCTGAACAATGATATCTTTTACAACAGTCGTCCCTTGCTTTGCAGGAAATTTGTAAGCCACTGCCCAACGGGGAGTCCTTGCTGTGGCGCCAAGCATCACCTGCTGTTTCAAGGAGTTTACCTTCACGACTACACCGTCAATATCGTAGTCCAGGTCCTCTCGTTTCTCGTTCCAGTCCTCAATAAAACCGGTGACTTCATCAATATCCGGACACAGCTTCACATTGGGGTTTACCCGAAAGCCTGATTCCTTCAGAAAATCCAAGACGTCCATCTGGGTGTTTAACGCAACTCCGTTGATATCTCCTATGCCATAAGCGAACATATCCAATTGCCTTGCAGCCGTAATCCTCGGATCCATCTGCCGCAAGGAGCCTGCAGCTGCGTTCCTTGGGTTCGCAAAGAGCGCGTCCCCGCCTAGTCTACGCTCCTCATTGAGCTTTCTGAACTCACGCCCGGGCATGAAAACCTCGCCGCGGACATCCACTGTCACCTGATTGCCATGCATAAGGCGCATAGGGATGGAACGGATGGTTTTCAAGTTATGGGTCACATCTTCCCCGCGAGTGCCGTCCCCCCTTGTCGCGCCGCGAACAAAATACCCGTTCTCATATGTAAGGGATACGGCAAGTCCGTCAATCTTAAGTTCAGCCACATATTCCACAGGCTCTCCGCTGAGGGCCTTCTTTACTCTCATGTCGAATGCCTTAAGTT
>JAAYRV010000006.1 GCA_012518595.1 Bacillota bacterium | reverse complement strand
GTGCTCCGGCGTTCCGGATGTGCGCCGTCTGATGAGAAATAGACGGATGTGATGTCTTGTGCTGACTGTTGACGAAGAGGCGCGCTATGCGAGGCAGATTGTGATTCCGGAAATCGGCAAGGAAGGCCAGGAGAAACTCAAGTCGTCGAGAGTCCTGATTATCGGGGCAGGCGGGTTAGGATCTCCTTCCGCCATGTACTTGGCATGTGCAGGTGTGGGCACAATCGGCATTGTGGATGAGGACACAGTCAGTATTTCCAATTTGCAGCGGCAGATCCTCCATGATGCAGACAGCCTTGGGATGAAGAAAGTGGAATCGGCCAAGCGGACGCTTGGCCGTCTTAATCCCCATGTACGTGTGGAGACCTATGATACGAGGCTTTCGAGAGAACGTGCCAAAGACATAATTGCCAGGTATGACCTGGTGGTAGACGCAGTGGATAATCTGAAAACAAGGTACATTGTGAACGATACTTGCCAGGAACTCGGGAAACCTTTGATAGAAGCCGGAGTAATGCAATTTGACGGGATGATTCTTACCATCTTGCCTGGGAAAGGCCCATGTTTCAGATGTATTTTTCCTCATCCTCCGCCTGAGGATGCACCTTGGACAGCTCAGGAGATGGGGATATTTGCTGCAATTCCCGGTATAATCGGTTGTATGGAAGCTGTCGAGGCAGTAAAGGTGCTTCTTGACATAGGCAGCCCTCTTTCCGGGAGACTTCTTCTGTTTAGTGGCCTGGACATGACATGGCATGAAGTTAAGGCGTCTCAGGATCCCAACTGCAAAACTTGCGGTAAAGAATCTTCGTGAGATTGTGAAGGAAATATGTTTGGCAATTGCCGGAAATCCTCCTTATTTGCTTCTTCTGAGTGCCACTCCAATAATGTGCAAGCACTTCAGGGGCCTGTTTCAGAAGATGAGGATGGGCCCGACACAAACCCTTATTGACATTACCATAAAATGGTGATAAAGTAGTTATTGACTTACATATTATGGTATATAAGTAGCATGATGTCCCTGGATACGCATGTGGGTATCGACTTTCCGGGTACGAAGGTCAGAAAAGAGGACGGGCGTCTTTGGCTACTGTTTTGCGGAGGGGAGCGACATGGATAAACTGAAAGTGATTTTGGTTCATGACGGTTCAAGTGAGAGCGCGGCACGCCTGGATCCGGACATTCTCCCTGAAGGCATAGAGGTTGTGGGTAGTCTTAAGATCAAAGGATTGAACGCACGCGGAGTTCATCGTCACAAGGGACAGTCAATTTCAGGTGAGGCAGTCTTGCATGTAGGCACAGGTGAGAGTATTACGGGCTCGATGGAAAGACGAACCAATGACGAACCTGCCGGGAGGGCAGTCCCGTTAACCGGCCTCGGAGAAATTCAAGACCGTCCGGTAAGTCTTACCAGGACGGAATTGGAAGTCTTACGACTATTGGCGAAAGGCCGGCAGAACAAGGAAATCGCTGATGACATGTTTATAAGTGTCAATACTGTCAAGAGTCACGTGTCCAGTATTCTCAGGAAGCTGCGTGTAAGAAATCGAGCTCAAGCTGTGCGGTACGTGTACAAATGCGGCATGTGGCAATAACCTGCGCTATCCGACGGTTTCCGTAAATCATTCCGTCGAACCCTAAAAAGTCATCCTTATGGGGAATGGTCTATTCCGCCAATACAAGCTAGACTAAGACTGCCAGAGACGACCTGAGCCGGCCCAGGCGCAATAGTACGAAGCTCGCCCGCTTGAAAGGCGGGGAAGGGGGTGCGCCACATGTACGGTAAGCTCGGCGGAAAAAGGATGAGACTTGATCTTGCAATCGATGGGTTTTGCTTCACCTTTCGACTGTGGGGTCACAGAATAACTATCGGCTAAGGCCGCAGGGTGGGGACAGGCGGTAGGCTCAAGGGGGTTGCGGGCCTACCGTCTGTTTGCCAAAACCGGTGAGGAAGAGTCGCCCTGAGGGAGACGGAGGCGCATTGTGCGCCGGGGAACTGGGGGGTTAGGCGATGGAGCGGCAGGTGGTCACCATTGCAAGAGGAATCGAAGTGCTGGAACATGGAGGCCAACGGGTTCTCATAAATCCTTGTAACCGTGAGTGGATAAAACTTGCGGATTATGCATATGAGCTCGCTTTGAATCCGGAAGGGAAATCCATACGGCAATTAGTTGCTGATGAGGCTCAAGAAACCGGCACCAAACCTGAAGTCATCGAGTCTCTCTTTCACTATTTAAAGGAATACGGCTTTTTGGCTGAAGTCAGTGATGTGGTGACTCTTGCCCGTGCCTATCTCAATGTCACTGCCAGATGTAATCTTGTATGTCCCATGTGCTATTTCGCAAGTTGTGACTCACTCGGGCATGAGGAATTATCTTATGAAGACCTATGCTTAATCATAGATGCCTTGGCTAAAGTGGGGCTTGGCAATCTTGTGATAAGCGGAGGCGAGCCTCTGCTCTTCCCGGATTTTTCTGACACACTGGACTATGCCAGGGGAAAGTTCCCCATGATTACCATTCTCACCAATGGAACCTTGATTACCAAGGAAGAGGCGGGCCATATATCAAAGGCCGGCGCAAGGGTGCAGGTCAGCATTGAATCCGCCAATCCCAGGGTTCATGACGGTATTCGCGGGCCGGGCAGCTTCAATAAAGCGCTTGAAGGTATTCGGACTTTACTTCAGGCAGGAGTACGCAACATCGAGATTGTTCAGACTCTCACACGAGACAGTATTCGTGAATCCAAGAGCGTTGTTGAATTAGCCGGGATGCTGGGCGTAGGTTATCATTTCAGCCTCTTTCTACCGGTAGGCAGGGGCATATGCCACATAGGCGACATGGAAATTCCCACAGACGAATTGCTGAGGCACTTCTCGAGAGTGTGCAGTGAATCACTTGAAGGAAGACGAGAAACAGGCCTCCGGGCAGGGGACGCAAGTGACCAGGGCCTGCCTGGTGATGTTACGCCTCCGGTTGAGCTTATTGTTAAGGAAGGGTGTGGCGCAGGCGCTTCCATTGTCAGCATAGCGCCTGACGGCAAGGTTTATCCGTGTCCGGTACTGCATGCCTCTGACATGGTTTTGGGCGAAGTGCCTAAAGAGTCCATATGGGAGATTGTCAGGCGAGGTACGCGCAAGATACCAGGTGTTATAGGGCTTCCCGAATGTTCCGGTTGCGATGTAGCTCTCTTTTGCGGAGGCGGATGTCGCGCAAGAGCGCTGGCTCATACCGGGGATGTGTCTTCGAAAGACCCGTATTGCCAATTCTATCAGCGTGTTTTACCGGCTGTTCTGTGGGAGTGGCGGGAAGACAGATCCCTCTCTGATAATGTAGACGCGATCCTGTCCTCTATTGAGAAAGGGGCCGGACAGCGGTGACCGGTTACTCTTATGCCCTTATCGGGTTGTCACTTATCGTGAGGGTTCTTGTGTCCGGTAAGACCCGGGAACCGGATGGTTCCATAGATGCTACACCTTTGGTGATAATTCTCGCACTGGCCTTGGCAGCGATTGTACATTTAGGAGATCCCTTAGAGATATATGGTCTTGGCATGTCATCATTTCTCAGGTGTTCGTGGACTCCCTTGGTTCTTCTCTGGGCAGCTGCATTTGTCATAGGTAGGGTAGCAAACGCTTTCATTCTTCGTCCAGACACAGGTTTTCGGGCGATGTTAGCAAGCGGACGTGCAAGTCCGGGCGGGGTTTACCTTTCTTTAAAAGACTACCCGAAGTTATGCGGGTTACTACTGGGACTACCTATGATATGCTCACAGACTTTCATGGAGGAGTTTATATTCAGGGGGTTATTGGTTTCGTCAGGTAAGTGGTTCTACCGTCTCTTTGGGATATCGCCGCGCACAGCCGGTTTTCTAAGCATGATGGGTTCTGCGGTTTTGTTTGGGCTCATTCATTTCATCCCTGCATTTTGCTGTTTGAAAGGAAAGAGTGTTGCAATCTCGCTGTATGCTCTCATTATGCCGGCTACCCTTGGTGCGGTCTTTTCTGCGCTAAACCAGGCATCATGTTCACTTTGGCCTGGGTGGATTGTGCATTTCGGCCTGAATTACGCAGGGTTTATGTGGGACAGGATATCCGGAAAGTGGGAAACGCAGGGTCTGAAGTAGGGTCTTTGGGGGGATAGGCTACGTCGTACGTAGAGTTTTCCGATGTAACAAAGATATACAGGGATTTCCGGGGCAGGCCTGTGGCTACGGGAGTAGAAGGGCTTTCTTTCTCTATCCGGGAGGGCGAGACCTTGGCGCTTCTCGGACCCAACGGCTCAGGCAAGACCACGGTCATCAAACTCCTTGCAGGTCTCCTAATTCCCACTTGCGGAAGGATTACGGTAGGCGGGGCGGATATTATCCAAAAGCGGAAAAAGGCTTTGGAGAAGGTGGGTGTAGTATTGGGTGACGCCCGTTCAGTCTACTGGAGGCTGACTGCACGCGATAATCTGGAGTACTTTGGCACGTTAAGGGGTGTTCACGGCAAAAAGCTGGATGAGCGCATAGCGGCTTTAGCGAAGACGCTCGATTTTGAGAGAGTCCTAAACAGACGCGCAGGAGAGCTGTCCCGCGGTATGCGCCAGAGGTTACTCATTGCCATAGCCTTACTGCCTGAGCCACGCCTCTTAATACTGGATGAACCCACATTCGGCCTTGATGTGGCTTCGCGGCGCGAAATACGGAGACTTCTTCACGAAGTCGCATCTATAAAGAAATGTGCAACTGTTATAGCAACTCATCAAATGGATGAAGCAGAAGATCTCGCCAGCCATGTTTGTATCCTCAGGCAAGGCAAGGCGATAACACTGGATACCATCCAAGGCTTGATGACAAAAATAGAAGGGATTAGAGGCGGTAAGGCAGGATCATCGCCTTGGCTTGAGGGGGTATTCTTGGAGGTGACGAAAGAGAAAAGTGAAGGAAGGGCAGAATCGTTTCATGACAGGGTTTGCTATCCTCCTGGCTGAGCTAAAAAGGGGTCTGAAAAACCACTTGGCATACCCGGTTCAAGCCGCGTGTGAAGTCATTACCGTAATCTTCATTGCAGTAGCTGTGCCGTCACTTTTGGAAGGCTCGTTTCCCCAGGGTATTTCCGGCGTCTTAGTGGAAAGGCCGGAAAAGATCGTAGCCTTTGTCACCGTTTTCGTTGCCCTCATCGGCCTGCAGATTGTCCATAGAATAGTAAGGGAAGAATCAGACCTTGGAACCCTTGAGCAATTATGCCTTACGCCTATTGGGTTGCCTTCGCTCATAGTGTTTCGTTGCGCTGCTGATACCATCAGAATGATGCCTGTTGTTCTCATAGTCATTGGGATGGTGTCCCGGGGTCAACGTGTCTTGCAGATCCTTGCTGCCGCGTCTTTAATTATCTTTCTCATGAACACCGGTATGCTTGGTATAGGTTTCTTGCTGGGTTCTCTGACACTAATAGCGAAACGTACAGGTTTCATTCCGAATCTTGCAAGTCTTGCCCTACTGCCTTTTGCTTTGACTTCTTCTTCCAAAATGCCACGGACAGTGGAAATTGCAGGGTCCATCGTGCCTTTTGCTCATGGAGTCAGATTAATGGAGCCAGTGCTGAAGGGTTCACCTGCAACCTCGTGGATATCGAGTCTTGTGAAGTTGTGTATTCTAAGCGGGCTGTGGTTTATTCTGGGTATCCGGTGTTTCGTTGTGGCTGAAAGATTCGCGAAAGACAGGGGGCTGCTTGGGAAACACTGACGAAGAATCGGCGAAGGGGGATTTGTGTGAGTTCTGATGTGTTGGAATTCGGGCTGATGAAGACATGCCTCAGTTTGAGCCTCATATGCGCAAAGGAGGCGCAAGAGGTGAATTCGCCCGGTTCCAGGTTAACTTTGATTCAGCATGCAATCGGCTTTTTGAATCTCGCCTGCCAACTCAAGCCTTCAATTGTTGGGCCTTTTGCCGGGAGATGTATTGCTAAGTAGCAGGAATCGCCCCCCCGTTAGAGAAGAGTCAGAATAAGATTTTTTCGCACCTGAACGGGGGGAACAGAGTGTTCAGACGATTTTTTTCTATTCTTGTGTTGATATTGCTTGCGGGTATAATTCTCCT
>JAAYRV010000265.1 GCA_012518595.1 Bacillota bacterium | reverse complement strand
GACGGAATCACAGATATCCTGGGGGGCTTAGAATTCAGGATATCTGCTACTGCTTTCTATCAAGTCAATCCCGTCCAAACCCTGGTCCTATATAAGAAAGCAGTTGAATACGCCGAGCTTTCTGGTAAAGAGAAGGCGCTTGACGTCTATTGTGGCGTGGGAACCCTAACTCTCTTCTTGGCCCGGAGAGTGCTGGAAGCCTACGGAATAGAAGCCAACAAGAATGCGATAGAAGACGCTACCGCAAACGCAAAGCTCAATAAAATCGCGAATGTCCGCTTCATAGCAGGCCGCGCAGAGAAGGTCTTGCCGGATCTAGCCGAAGCTGGGACAACCTTTGACGTGGCAGTTGTGGATCCACCGCGGGCAGGCTGTCAGCCTGAGGTGTTGCAAGCACTCGCAAACACCAGGGCACGCAGAATCGTATATGTAAGTTGTAATCCGAGTACACTGGCGCGGGATCTAAAGGATCTCGTGCAGTCAGGCTACAGGGCAGAGGAAGTCCAGCCTGTGGACATGTTTCCCCATACTTACCATGTGGAGTGTGTTGTTGGGATGTCTAGGGTTGGGAAGTAGGGTAGAGGTAAGAGGCTTATCAGTGCAATCATCAACCTTTTTTTAGCCCTTCTAGAATATAGTCAATCCGGCTTCTATGAGACTTGTATACTGGGCATTTAGGACATTCGCTTAGCATTACATCCCGCCATTCAACCTTTGCACTACAATCTGGCATAGCTGAATAAAAACCAACCCAGTCATACTCCCAACAACCGACCTGTAGCTCGTTTGGTGAAATAGTTCGGGCAGCAATTCGTCAACCGCATTACACAGTGTCAAAGGCTCTCTTAAAGTGCTAGTCGCTAGGACCTGCCCTTTTTTGTTTCATTGAGTGGGCGCGGGGCTTGGAATGCTCCTACGAGCGTGCTTCAGAAAGATGTGTTGGCAATCATTGGCGGACACTCGGAAAGTCCTTGACGTGTGAAAATACATGAAATATAATGAAAATAGATGCAAGGAGGGGAAAACATGGAGTTCCCACGCCTATATACTGTGGAGGACGTAGCGAAAATGACCGGACTTACCACCCGGACCATTCGTAATTATCTTAAAGATGGGCGGCTTAAGGGACTGAAAGTAGGTGCACAGTGGAGGTTCACCGAACAAAATATCAAGGATTTATTCGAAAAGCAAGGTGTCTCCGATTCTATGAAGGAGGCCAAGAACCAACTCGTAGCGGACTTTTTGCACGAGAAAAGGGCAGAAACGCCACGCATTTGCACCATTTTTGATATCCCCTGTTCTTCGGGGCAAGAGGCCCAAACGCTATGCGAGCCTGTGATAGAGCTTGTCAACGTTCTTCAAGACAAAGGCGAGATTGAGTTGTCTTTCCAATATCTGAATGGTCGGGCACGGTTTATCATCATGGGTGATCCTAAACTAGTCCAGCGAGTCTTGGTGTTGCTGGCTTAAGAGGTACGGAGCTTAATCTTTTGATTGATTTTAAGGAGTTGTCGTCTTGGATACAAATACTGAAATCAAGTCTTTAAGGGAAGAAATCACGAGGTTAAAGATTCGGTTGAGTGAATTGGACGAGGCCACCGAACCCACTAGTGTGGCTTGCGGTCATGATATCGTTTTAGATCACCTCAGAAAACTGACTAAGCAGCACGAATTGTCGGGATTATCGCAATTGGCCGGCCTAGATGAAAAGCATGGTTGGTATACAACGAATGTTGAGCCAAGCAAAATAAGGACGCTTTTAGAAAATGGTGATACGCTTCGAGAGTTTCTTTCCGTGTTCTGCGAAAAAGGGGTGTGGGAGGCTTTGGAATCCGCCTATCATGGTGAACTTATTACCGAGGGGGCGGAGGCAATTGGTTTTCTAGAGAAGAAGCAGCTACTTATGGATAACAAACTTACATCTAAGGGTTTCACCTGTTACGTAGTCTTAGGTCACTTGGCATTTAACACAGCAAAAAAGCTGGATATAAGAAAAGCCATCGAGATCTCTAAATTGGTGTATGATTCTACCAGTATTTATTATGGAGAACATTTGCCGTACTCTGCTGCGGAATTCGCTGAAATACTAAGTAAGCACCCTGATTATGCCAATCTAGCCAATTACAACGTATCTTTCGAAGATATTGGAGAATATTTGAGACAAAATAATTCATAGGCAGGTCCCGCTCCTGGATGGGGTTTATGAAGATACCATAGCATAGGTTCATTTGATCCTATTTTCGAATTACCTAGCCGAACTTCGTTTCGAAGATGCCCCGTTAGCCGTGCTGAGCTTGCTAGTACTTTGTTGAGAAAACAAAACGATACGTGATGTAAAGTGCCGATGAATACGAGGTTTAGCCAGTCCCTCATACGAAAGTATGAGGTTTTTTTGTTTCATTTCATACTTTGGATCGACGACTTT
>JAAYRV010000264.1 GCA_012518595.1 Bacillota bacterium | reverse complement strand
CTTCGAGGTAGTCGGTTCTTGCGTTGAGGATATCAAGCTCAGTCGCAAACTCAGCCCTCAGAGCGTCGATAAGAACGATAGCCTCTACTACCCTTGCATCCACTTCTGCAGGGTCAACTCCGACAGAAATGTCAAGTGCGGCTAATTCAGCCTTCAGCGCAGCAATCTCTGCAGCGTTATCTGCGTCACCCTTAGAGATCTTCGCCTCGAGCTCTGCGATCTTTGCTTTGGTATCAGCATCGAGTGCGCCGACTTTGGCTTTCAGCGCATCGAGCTCCTCAGTCTCGAGTTTCTCAACTATTGTTTTTTCAACGACTTTCTCAATAACAGGCTGTGGCGCCTCTGCCGGCACTTCAGCCGGGATCACTGTCTTTGCAGCTTCGACTTCAGCCTTGATCTGCGCGTCAAGGGATACCAGCAGTCTGGCAACGACCATTGCCAGCTGATACCTTGTCATAGGCTCGTTACCCTTGTACTCGCCATCAGGGAAACCGATAACCAACCCGTAAGCCGCAAGCTGCTTCACTGCTTCATATGCCCAGTGATTCTCCGGGACATCAGAGAAAGGACCTGCAGCCGCAGGCACTGCGAGTGCTGCTACCAATAGAAGGGACAGCACAACCGGTAGATACCTTTTCATCATTTTATTCCCCCTAGGTTATTTTCATAATGAGGGTGTGTGCCGTGTCCTGTCCGCTTAAAGTGAGTAACCTTGTTTCCTCATCTCAAGCGTAACAGTTATGTGGTAAACACACCCTTTTGCTTATCCCCTTTCGGCCTACGCGGGAAACCTTAAGGTGCACCTCCTTTCGCCCACTGCCGTGCAGGATAAGCATGGAACAAGACTCAAAATTAGCCTCGTTTTCGTTTATTCGCCATCTAAACGAAAATTCCTCTAATTATGTATAGTTTTTGTACAACTTTTTTTGACACCATTTAATAATGGTTGCTTAAGTAATATTCACCATGAAAGCCTTAAATTCCTTCTTGGCAATTTCGAAAAGAGTGTCTTAGCCTAGTTATCTCCGGTTTATAGCATAGGAAAGCCCCCATGGCTTACAGCTATGGGGGCTCCGTTGAGCATCCTTTAGTATTAGCTTCTTCCGTTATTTCCGTCGAACTTTTCTTAGAAGCTGACTGAAAGTGATGCCGTGGCTCTGTTTACTCTGTAGTCGTCATCCGGGTTGTCATTAGCCTGGAACATACGGGCTTCGTAACCCAGCTCAAGACCGGCGTTGTCTGTGAACTCGTGAGCTATGCCCACCTTACCGGTGGTGAGGCGGCCGTCTACCATAGGAAGACTTACAGCGCCTGATTCAATACCGACTTCACCGAAGACCTTTGTAGCAGGAGAGAGAGTCATCTCAAGCCCTGCCTTAGCAGTGGTCCTGACACCCTCTATCTCGTCGCTGTCTTCCGTCCAAGGTGTTGCGTCGCTGTAATCGACTCTCTTGTAGTCATAGGAACCGGTGGCCCTGGTAATGGGCGTAAGGTCAAACCCTGCGCCGATACCCGCTCTCTTCATGGTGTAAGCCTCGCTCACTGCTGCAGTCCTTTCATCCTCATCTTTGAGATTGTAGGACTTATATCCTGCAGACAGCGCTATGTTTGACGTAAGGTCGTACTCGAATCCAAGGTCAAGCACATTCTCTCTGGAAATAGCAGCCTTCGTCTCGACGTCCCTGATATCAGTAATAGCGTATTCGGCGGTAAAAGGTGCGAACTCAGCCAGTACTGACCCATTGGCCTCGAGAGAGTTTACTATTACGCTTGCTGCGTTATTGTCGTTATGTGAAAGTGCAAGCCCTGCGCCTGCCACTACATCCGCGCCCATAAGGTTCCTTGCGTATGTGGCGCCAAGCGATGTCTTCGTAATAAGGTCTTGATTGTCGTAAGTCCAATTAGCATTACCGGATCTCTTCAATCCGGCATTTACGGTTAAGTCGCCGCCTAAGACATCCCCAACCGGAAGAGTTGCGCCGACTTGTGCAATTCTTACGTTATTGTCAATGCCGACTCCGTCGTCTTTGTCATGAGGAACCTCTACGAAGTACGGATGGAATCCTTCTTCCACTTTCATGTAAGAGGCGTCCAGTCCGACAAGCCATACTCGGCCTTGGAGGTCCATCTTATAGGCGAGACTCTTGTTCTCTCCGACTGCATGCTGGGCGATTTCACCGCCGACTTCCCAGCCGGGGATAAGAGTCATCTTTGCATTCGCGCCGATTACAGTGTCTTTCTCCACTGTTGCAGGGCCGGCTTCCAGTGAGCCTGCGTCGTCAAACATAGTCACGTAAGTCGCGCCTGCCGTGATATTCTCAGTGAGTGCCAGCTTCGTATCTATTGCAGCTGCATACCTGGCATATTTCTGCTCACCGTCAGCTACAGGCTCCTGCAATCTCCAGAAGAGTCCTGCTCCTGATACTCTACCGTACCCGAACTCGCCAAGGGCGCCTTCATAGACAGGAT
>JAAYRV010000263.1 GCA_012518595.1 Bacillota bacterium | reverse complement strand
GCGTTCTTAAATCTTACTCCGACAACTTTTACCATAACTCACAAAGCCCCTCTTCAGAGTCTATGTCCATGCCATCATGCCCCTTGACGCACTCTTCGCCTCAGGTCGAACAGCAAAGATTCCAGGACTAACCTTATATTAGCATTTTGCCTGACCCATTTCCTGGACTCCTCAATACGTTCAATGATTGCAATAAGATCATGAACCTCATATAATTCCCCATCATCGGAAAGCGCCTCTCGTATGTCATCTTCGCTCTTACCCGGATTGATAGATACAAGACTTATGTCACCGGTCTCTTTAAATACCAGGACATCCCGGAACCAGCCGGCAGCCGCCGCTAATGCCTTTTCCAGCTGTGCTCTGGACCTTCCGGCCCCTCCCTGAGCTTGCAACATCTTCTCAATAGCCTCAGCCTCTTCCAAGACCTCAAGAGACGAGCATGAATACGCCTTGCGCAGCCTTCCTGTAATATCCGAAAAGTCTTCCGGGGTTTTGTGTCCCCCGAGGCTTACGCGTATCAGTTGACATCTTGACCTGACAGTGGGCAACAAGCCTTGTGGATTTCCGGTAACGAGGATAAACACCACATTCCTCGGCGGCTCTTCCAGGAGCTTCAGGAAGCTATTCTGCGCTTCCTGAGTCATTTTTTCTGCGTTTTCCAGGATTGTTACGCGAAAGCCCTTATCGTACCTGGGCTTATATGACATATCATGCTGGATGCCTCGGATCTGATCAATCTTAATGGATAACCCGTCCGGGGATACCACTTTGACATCAGGATGGTTGCCTTCCTGAATAAGCCTGCAGGAGAGACACCTGCCACATGCAACGTCATCTTGAGGCTTTTGGCAATTAAGCCTGGCAGCAAATGCTGTTGCGCCTGATGCCTGTGATGTCGTATTGTGTTCACCTGACGCAAAATCCAGATCCCAAACAGCAAAGAGATACGCGTGGGAGACTCGTCCTGTTTCAAGTGAACCGGCAAGAGCCTGATTTATCCGAGAAATCGGGGTAGTAATCTCAATATCCAAATTCTCGTGCCTTTTTGCCATGATTCCTTTTCACACTCTCTCAAATCGGGCCACATCCAGAACAAAAAGGGTAGCTCCGCCAATCGGAACTTCCACAGGCTGTCCGATATATGATTCAGTTGAGCGTCCCACAACCGATATGGGAGGCATCATTTGCATCCTGCTTCTGCACGTAGATTTCACTATATCAACAACATCGTCAACCTCATAATCCTGGACACCTATAAGTAAGGTAGTGTTGCCCTGCCTGAGAAACCCCCCTGTAGTTGCAAGCTTTGTCGCCCTAAAACCCCGATCCATAAGTACGTCCATAAGTGCGCCGGAATCCTGATCCTGCACCACGGCAATAACCAGTTTCATAGCGGGACCTCCTTCCTGGTTTCTCTTGTCCTTTGCCCTCTTCAGCTCCTGGAAATCCAGCCTACATAACCCCATTACGCAGTTAACCCCGGTAATAGACCACTCTCCTATTAGGTTCTTCTCCTATGCTCGCCGATTTCACATGATATCTGCTTGCCAGCTCATGTTGGAGTTTACGAAGATAGGAGTTTTGCGGATTGAGTTCGATTGGACCGTCATATTCTTCAACTCTGCTGAGAGCATCTTCCGCTTCTCTTAGCGCTTGCTCTTCACTGAATGCCCGGTCTCGGTCAAACATATTCCTCAGAAAGCCGGTGATCTGAGTTACGGTATTACTGCGGATAATGTGAATTGGAAGACCTCGTCGTTCTGCTTCACGAATGGCCTTTGGCATTTTCCGATACTGACCTTTAAGAGTCAGGACGATGTCTGCCTGTCCTAAGTCTTTGGAAATGACTACAGGCAGGCCTGTATCACGGATAGCGTTTTCAATGCGATTTCGGCTCACCGCATACGGGTAAATCCTTAAGATATTGCCATATCGCTCCGGCATAATGTCCGGATCTATCCAAACAGTATCAGAATCTCTCGGCGAATAAACAACGTCGCCATCCACAGAGCCGGCGGATCCGACTGCTCGGCGACGCGCTTCCTTATAGCGTCCAATCTCACGGCCACGCCCGGGTTTAGCTTCTTCCAATATAGGCTCGCGGGCCGCAAGCCCTGCCATGCCAGGAACGTGTTGGTGCCGGAATTCCTCTTCCTCAATTACTTCTATCTCACCGTCTACAGAACGACGCCTAACCTCCGGCCTGGGCGGGATTCCTCGGAGAAGAAGATCGACAGTCTTTGCTACATCATGATGGATAGCATATCCGTCGCGGTCCAGGATTTCGATGACAACATCAAAAGTAGGCGGCGCCTTTCTTTCCAAAACTGTTTTCTGCGTGCCCCTCTTTCTGGCCTCTTCATCGCCGAGAGTAACCACTTGTATGCCACCTACCAGGTCAGACAAGGTAGGATTCAAAACAAGGTTCTCGAGAGTGTTGCCATGAGCGGTACCGATAAGTTGCACACCGCGTTCAGCTATGGTCCTTGCAGCCTGAGCTTCCGCCTCTGTTCCGATCTCGTCAATTACAACTACTTCAGGCATATGGTTTTCCACTGCCTCGATCATTACATCAGCTTGTCTTTGAGGTGTAGGCACCTGCATCCTTCGCGCGCGTCCGATAGCAGGGTGGGGAATATCTCCGTCACCTGCTATCTCATTTGAAGTATCCACAACAACCACACGCTTATTGAATTCATCGCTGAGCACACGCGCGACTTCCCGAAGGAGCGTGGTTTTACCTACGCCGGGTTTACCCAGAAGCAGTATACTCTTGCCTTGTTCCACCACATCCCGAACAATGTCGATTGTGCCGTAGACCGCTCTGCCGATTCTGCATGTAAGTCCAATAATGTCACCATAGCGGTTACGTATCGCGGAAATTCTGTGAAGAGTCCGCTCGATACCGGCTCTATTATCATGTCCGAAAGCCCCCACACGTTTCGTGAGGAACTCAATATCCTCGCGCTTAACAGGATTCCCATCCAGGTATACGAATCTGCCGGCGGGGAATCTGGCTTCCGGTTGCCTCCCGAGGTCAAGGACGATTTCCAGAAGATCGTCCAAATCACCCAATCCCTCAAGCTTATCCCTGAGCCTTGGCGGCAGCACCTCCAGCAGTTCATCAAGATTGTCAGTTATCTCCCGTCGTGTCACAAGTCGGCCGCACGTAACACTTTGACTCATCACAGGCGGCCTTTCCCCCCTTTCGGTATATAGCAAGGGTTTCTCTCGGCCTAAACGACTCAAGATATTAGTTTGCCCTGATACTTATGCAACAACAAGAACCCGGTTGTCTTTGACCCCATGAAACCTGACACCGCATGATGTCGCAAGACAAATGAAATCCGTCAAAGCGAAGGTAATCTCTTGGCCGGGACAAACAAGGATAACCCCAGGCGGATAAGGGACTATCGTGTCAGCGGATATCCTGCCTTGAGCTTTCCCAATCTCAACCCACTTCCCTTTAGAGAATACAGCTTCCCGCGGTGTCATCTCTTGCTTAGGTATGTCTTCAAATACCCGGCCTAAGTCAGCCAAAACAGGTTCCATGTCGCTGCGTTCGGGTATCGCCTTCCGCCTTCCTAAGGAATCATCCTCTGCGATCTTAACAAGGGCTCTAGCAAGGTCCAGGACGTCCTGTTCCATGTCTATCATGGTCAGGACCGCAATTATATTCACCATGTCCTGAAATTCCACTTCAATATTGTGCCTCCGGCGAAGCATGTCCGCTACCTCAAACCCTGTCAAGTTAATACTGTCCAGGGAGGCCACGAATTTCGTTGGATCATGCCTGAACCCCTTCGATGCCACACGCTCGTTTGTAAGGCATCTAATACCCGGTGTTTCGTTAAGCTTCTGTTGAGCTCCGAGAGCTGCTTTGATAATTGGGTCGAGGAGTTTGCGTCCTTGCGTTGCAACCAGCTTCCGGGCTATGTCCAGTGACGCCATTAGCACATATGACGGGCTCGTGGTCTCTATAATCGTGAGAGCCCGAGAAATGTCCTCATCTTGCACCCTGCTGCCTTTAATATGGAGAAGGGATGTCTGGGTCATGGCAGGCAGCGTCTTATGCGCACCTGACACTACAATATCCGCTCCGACTTCAAGTCCTGAAAGAGGCAATTCCTTATGAAAAGGTAAATGTGCCCCGTGTGCTTCGTCTATCAATGCTATTTTATCATAGTCATGGACGATAGCCACTAAAACGTCAACAGGCGGAGAGATACCGTAGTAGTTAGGATTCGTAAGGACGACCCCTTGCACATCAGGATGTTCATCAAGGACACGCCTGAGAGTGTCCGGGGTAGGGCCTAACGGGATTTGAAAAACCTTGTCCACCTCTACGTCAACATAAACCGGGTATGCGCCGGTAAGTATCAACCCTCCGATAACTGCCTTATGAACATCGCGAGACACGGCAATCTTGTCACCGGGCTTTGAGATAGCCAGCACTCCACTGTGAATACTACATGTTGAGCCATTTACCACAAAGAAAGTGGTATCAGCGCCGAAGGCCGAAGCTGCCAAGCGCTGCGCTTCATAAATAGCGCCTTGTGGAGCATGGAGGTCATCCAAACCAGGGAGTTCAGTCACATCTCCTAAGAGACATCGGGTTATGAGTGGGTCGGTAAGACCTAACCCGTCAGCGATAACAGGATTCATGCCCCCTTTATGCCCGGGAAAATGCAACCTCTTTCGCTTCTTGTCCACATATTCTTTCAGCGCATTGACAAGGGGGGTGGCATATTGCTCCCTATCCCTGCTACATGTATTCATGGGTGATGACGTCTCCATCTTTTGATAAAAGTTTCCCGTTATTCTCCGGATTCTCCGGGATCTTTTCTATGATCATATCCTTCCCCTTTGTCTTGGTTCTTCCTGCACAAGGCCTCAGCCGGCACAGGCCTCCAAAGCTCTTTCAACTTCTCCGTAATCACGGAATAGTCTTCCGAGGATACGTCCATCTCAGAAATCATGTCCATACATTTAAGACATATCATTCGGCCAAGGATAGGCGCTACGGGAGCAGTGGGAGATTTGCCGCAAATCAAGCAGAGATCCCTGTTTGCCTGCTTTATGCAAGGAATATCATTAGCATGATTGTCTCTTGGATGCATCCAAAATCACCGCCTGTACTTGCACAGGCTACTTAAGCCCGGCTTCGTTATATTTCGCATTATTGGACATACTTCCTGCCATTATTAGCATTTCTCCCTCTAGAATATGAATGGAGACACATTTTAGCAGACTTGTCGCCGATATAAAGATGTCATGGGATAATATGGGAAGCGTTTATAGAGGAATCGGAACACCTTTCGCGAATTCTGTTCGTGACAGCAAACGAGGGGAGGTGCGTGCGCGCTTACGCGCGCCGGTCATGAAAACGTGGAAGAAACTCGCATATAGCTTCGGTTCCCTTGGCGCTGCAGTACCTTACCAGGCAGTCCAGACGTACATTATCTTTTTCTATGCAGACGTGATGAAGCTCCCTATTGAGCTTGTAGGTTACACAATGATTCTCTACGGGATTTGGAACGCAATTAACGATCCTCTCTTTGGATATCTATCTGATCGCACACGCACAAAATGGGGACGGCGGATTCCGTACATAGCAGGCGGACTCATCCCACTGGTCCTTGTCTTTATTTTCTTATGGATTCCGCCGTTTGGAATAACGGACGGCAACTATATCCCGCTGTTCATGTATTTTACGATAATGATGTTTCTATTTGACGGTCTCTTCACCTTGGTCATTCTTAACTGGACAGCTTTATTCCCTGAGATGTATACCAGCCTTGAGGATCGATCTATCGTATCAATGTGGCGTCAGCTCTTTGGAAATGTCGGGCTGATTATCGGTATTGCATTGGCGCCTATGATCTACGGTAAACTGGGATGGCAAACCATGGCAATCATATTCGGGATAATCACCGGGATCTCTTTAGGGATTTCTCTCCTCGGAAGCAAAGAAGCAGACCCTTCAGAATATGAAGAACCCCTTGATATGCTCCCTGCCCTTAAATACACTTTGCAGAACAAGTCCTTCATGACGTACGTAATTCCGTACATGCTGATTCAGTTTACCTTCGTAATGATCATGGCGATGGTGCCTTTTCAGGCAAAATACGTACTGCACATTGCAGAAGAGCAGTCTACGATTATTTTGGGAGCAGCTTTCCTTGCTGTATTCGTAGCGCTTTTTCCATGGACCCGGTACACAATCAAAGCAGGGCCGAAACAAGCTGCGTCCCGGGCTATCGCGTTCTTTGCCATCGCACTGATACCCTTTGGCCTTGCCCGTGACTTTAGAACAGGAATAATAGGCGGTGCATTGGTAGGCGCCGGACTCGCGGGGATACTCCTTCTCTTCGACACACTGCTAATAGCGGATGTTATCGATGAGGACCAGCTTCGTACCGGACGGAGACGCGAAGGCATGTACTTTGGCGCAAACGCCCTTTTCATCCGGCTTGCTATTTCTGTCCAAGCCCTTGTAATGAGTCAGGTCTTGAAGGCAAGCGGGTATGACCCCAATCTCCCGGTACAGCCTGCTTCCATAGTAGCCGGCATCAGGTCGTTAATGACCGTAGTCCCTATCATTGGTCTGATTGCCGCGTTCCTTGTGTTTAGAATGTATCCCCTCGACGGAAATAGACTGGCTGAAATAAGAAAGGAGATTGAATCCGCAACTAAAACAGTCTGAGGGAACTGACTATTCGGGGGAAAGAGATTGAAAGAATCGTATTCGGTAAGACAGCGCCGGGAATCTCCGCGGCGCTGTCTCTCACACAGACCAAGACATCCGGCTCCTTAGTAGAATATCTTCTTTGATGACATCCAATCATGCACCAAGTTGAGGGTTTCGCCGAATCTTTGGAAATGCACAACCTCTCTTTCGCGTAAGAATCTTAATGTGTCTGTAACATCCGGGTCATCTGAGAGATTGATGAGATACTCATATGTTGCGCGAGCCTTCTGTTCCGCTGCCATGTCTTCATGGAGATCTGCGATGGGATCCCCCTTTGATTGGATGTACGCAGCGGTCCAGGGAGCGCCTGCCGCGTTTACGAAGTAGAGGGCTTTATCATGATCAGCATAGTACGGGTCTAAGCCTGCAGCCTTAATCTGCTCCACTGTAGCGTCGCGTATCAGGTTATAGACAAGGGTCGCGACAATCTCCATGTGCGCCAACTCTTCTGTACCGATGTCAGTTAGAACTGCTTTCGCCTGGGATATAGGCATAGTGTAACGCTGCGTCAAGTACCTTAAAGATGCAGCCAGTTCACCGTCAGGCCCCCCATATTGAGTAATGATGTCTTTTGCAAGTCGAGGATTAGTGCCAGACACCCTCGCAGGATATTCAAGCTTCTTTTCGTATATCCACATTACTTTCACTCCTCCCCATAAGGCTTACAGTCGTTGAAGTTGATTTCCCACGGCCACGGGCTCTCAATCCAGCGCCATGTGTTTCCTTCGTTCAGTCCGAATCCAAAATTCATGAGAGGTCCGTACCGGGCTTCAAATTCCGATTTTGCTCTCATAAGCTCCTGTGAGACTGCGGCAAAGTCAGTAAGCGCGCATCTGTCATCAGGGTGAGT
>JAAYRV010000262.1 GCA_012518595.1 Bacillota bacterium | reverse complement strand
CTTTCAGGTCGTAAAACTCACTGACATCCCGGGAATTTGTTATGATTCGAATGATGTTCCCTTCACTGTCAAGCACCGGGTTTGCCGTAGCCAGAACCTTCCGTCCACTTCTGGTTCTCTGAACTACAGTTACCTTTTCTTTGAGCTTCTTGACTTTGGGGGTTAGGGATGGAAAGAATGTACCCTCTTTCTCAAGTTGTTCAACATTCTTTCCGATTAGGTCAGAACAAGGAACCCCATAAAGCCTCTCACAGGCTGCGTTAACTCGAAGCGTCGTACCATGACCGTCAGTAACGAAAATTTCATCAGATGAGTTATCAAAGATAACTTCCAGATCGGCTACTAACTCCTTCAGCGACTTACATTCCTGCTTCAGCATAAATCCCTCAGACACATCCAATAGAAAAACTAGACCAGTGACATCCGGGATGCCTTCCAGTGATTGATACGTCCATCGCACTGTGCGTTGCAATCCCATACCAACATTTAATTCAGTGCTTCCTGATTTGCTACGAACATGAAGGAATTCAGGGGGGAAAACATCCAAACACGACTTTCCGACAGGCGAGGTTTCAGATTGATTCAGAAGAGAATCGGCAGCATGGTTGCAGGCTCTAATTCTATCATGACAACCAATTATTACGACCCCTACCGGTAAAAGATCAAGTATCTTTAGCAGTAACTCCAAGTCAACTCGCTCAGCCATAATCGTCTCTCCTCCTTACATACTTGTTAGATACTCTCGTAAGTTATCCTGCTAGACAGCTACAGACAATCTCTTCTGATTCGTGGATGACTCACCTGACTCAGATCAACGGCTCACTGCAACCCAGACCGCAGGTAAAAAAGGATAAAAGAGGGTTTTGAATGGCTAGTTTCCAATCGAGCTCAACAACTAACGTTAATAACCACCCTGCACAATCACATTTCTATAGTTGTGAGCCAAGAAGTGGAGGTCTGATGCAGAATTGACCATCCACAAAACAGAAGTATGACACAATTACTTGCAGTTTATGGCACGAATCTTGCATTAAATAAACTACAGTGGAGTCTGTTCTCAGAGATATGATTAGAAACGTGCTTGGAAACACACTTGAGAAGAATCCGCTGCAGCAAAACATTCGGGAGGTGTATGACTACAAGACAATTGACAACCGAGATTAAACACTTGGCTTTATTATCTGTGGGATGCTGTCATTTACCTAGTGCCTAACCAACTTCCAAAGGAGGAATCGTTGTGAGTGCAGAGTCTCGTATTCTAAAGAATCTTGACCTAGATGGTGCAGTGGAGCTTTGTGCTGAGTTAGTACGAATTCCAAGTCCCATTGGACAGGAAAAAGCAGCTGCTCTATTCATTGCAGACAAACTGCGTTCCATTGGTGTTGATGAAGTTGACCTTATTGAGGGAGAACCCGACCGGCCGAACGTACTCGGACGCGTCAAAGGTAAGTCGGAACATCCTGGCCTCATGTTTTATGGACACATTGATAGTGAGCACGTCCTCGATGGCTGGACCGTCGAACCTTATGCCGGGTTAATTAAAGACGGAAAAGTCTATGGAAGAGCCTCGAAAGATATGCGAGCAGGGATTGCAGCCTTTGTTAAGGTAACCGAGGCGATAATTAAGTCTGGCCTAAAGCCTAACTCCGATTTGACACTGGCATTTTGTGTGGATGAGGAGACTGCAGGCGACAAGGGGATTGGGCATCTTGTTGAACTGGGTCTAATCAATTCAGCATACGGTTTATACGGCGAGACTTATGAATTTGGGGAGATCATGGTTGCCGACTCAGGTACCATATGGTTTGAGCTCACCACTCATGGAGTAGGCCAACACACTCAGCTGGATTCACACAAGCGTCACGGCATCAACGCAGTAGAGAAGATGGCCCGAGCAATAACTGAACTTCAGAAATTGGATCTTGCATATGAAGAACACCCTCTCTTTAAAGGAATGAGACCATGCATATACTGTGGCACCTCCATTGAAAGCAGGGTCGGAATGCACCCCTGCATGATACCGGAACAATGCAAGGCAACCTTTGATGTGCGCCTTGTCCCTGGACAAGATGCTGATGAAGTTCTAAAGAGAATCATTGGAATACTCGATGGACTCAAAGCGGAAGACCCTGAATTCAAATATGACATAAATATCCTTAAGAAAAGAGAACCCACACAAGTTCCTTTAGACCATCCCTTTTTAGTCGCTGCTCAAGAGTGTATTAAAGAAGTCTCCGGAAAAGACGCTGTACTACGAGGACATGAGATGACTTCCGACCAAGCGTATATTCGCTCAGCAGGCGTGGTCAGCGTTCATCTCGGTCCTGGAAACCTCTTGGCGCACAAACCTGATGAGTATATCGACATTTGGCAAATCAAGCAAGCAGCTCAAATCTATGCCAAGATGGCCGCGAGATTCCTATTCTAGCGAATAACTTAGGCATGCGAGATCCTAAAGGAGGTTAAGTGTGTGAAAGCTCCTACAGAAATTCTATCATGCGATGTGCTAGTCATCGGAGGTGGAGGAGCCGGATGCAGAGCGGCAATTGAAGCCGCAAGGTGCGGGAACAGTGTCATATTGGTTAATAAATTCCCCATCGGCCGTTCAGGTACCACAATAACTGCAATGATTACGTATACAGGCACCATGGGGCAACTAGGAATATGTCCCGATGATGGGCCGGATGTACTGTTTTGGGACGTAGTTAGGGGAGGACACCGGCTAGGCAATCAGGACCTTATCGAAGTGTTCTGTCGCGGGGCCAGAGATACTGTACTGGAACTTGATTCCTGGGGCATGAAATGGGATCGAGTTGATGGAAAATTTACTGCAACACGCCTGCCGGGGCAGACATACCCCAGAGGGAATCATCGAGATGCTATTACCGGAATGATGATGCAGAGAGTCCTCTGCGAACAGGTCCGAAAACATGAGAATATAAGAGTCATCGACAATCTGATGGTCACTAAGATACTTGAGGACGCAGGCAGAGCTGCCGGAGCAGTTGCCTTAGACATCGCTTCAGGCCGATTCCTTACTTTTCATGCCGGTTCTGTCGTTCTGGCAACCGGGGGGGCAGGAAGACTCTATAAGGTTACCAGCATGCCTGAAGATGCTCGGGGTGACGGGTTCGCCCTTGCCTACCGTGCCGGTGCGACCATGATGGACATGGAGTTCCAGCAATTCTATCCGACGTGTGTCGTTTTTCCGACCTCGGTACGAGGAGTTATGGTTCCCGGCGCAATTGTATATCCACAAGGGGCAAGACTGATTAACTCCCTCGGCGAACCTTTCATGCACAAATATGACCCTATCCGTAAGGAAATGGCTACACGGGACATGATGTCCAGAGGCATGGCTCTGGAAATTGCTGCAGGTAGAGGTGGTACTCACGGGGGAGTCTTCATCGACTGCTCAAAGGTACCGGACTTAGTCGCTAAACATCCAAAATCATTTGGGCTATTTAAATCCATAGGTATGGAGTCCTTTGACAGAATCGAAGTAGCCCCGGGAGCTCACTTCAGTATCGGGGGAATCCAGATAAACCCCTTCTGTGAATCAAACGTCCCAGGCTTGTACGCTTGCGGCGAAGTAGCTACCGGAATGCATGGCGCAAATCGGTGTGGTGGAAACGCACTTGCCGAAACCCAGGTTTTCGGCAGAATAGCCGGAGAGCAAGCAGCAGCCTTTGCTCGATATAACGCCAAGACCGATTTCTGCGAAGAAGACGTGGATAAGGAGATTGCAAGGGTAAGATCCTTCCTAACAGGAGAAAGCAAGGAAACACCCAAGGAACTCATCTGCGAACTACAAGAACTGATGTACAAGAACGCGGGACTCATCAGATCTGAAGAAAGCCTGCTTAATACCTTAAACCAACTGGTAGACCTGAAAGCCAGAGCCTCCGATGTTAAAGCAGGGGGCGGCGAGAAATATAACCTTGCGTGGATCGATGCCATCGACCTACAGAACATGATTCAAATAGCTGAACTCATATGCGTATCCGCGCTGCAACGCAAGGAATCCCGTGGCGCTCACTTCCGCTTAGACTATTCGGAGCCTGATGACACATTCCTCAAGCACTTCTGCATTACCCTGGATAAACAGGATGGCAGGACAATCACCTCTACTCCGGTCATCAGAACCCGCGAGGAGGTGGAATCATAGTGAAAACGAAAACCATTCAGATTAAGGTTCTAAGGCAGGATCCTTCATCAGGGCAAGAACCCGCATATCAGCAATACACTATTGAATCCTATCCAGGAATGTCTGTGCTTGAAGCACTTCAGACAGTCTACGGCAAAGTAGATTCCACTTTGGCCATACAAGGATATGCATGCTACAGATTAGTATGCAGTCTATGTACTTATCGAGTAAACGGAAAACTCGTTCTGGCATGTCGTACGCCTGTCGAAGATGGAATGGTGATAGAACCGCCACCAAAACGAAACGTGATTCGTGACCTTGCCACTGAGATTGTAACAGAACGCTAATAGCTTAGAAGCTGAGGTTTCCCTTCCCCACTTCTTGTATTGAGGAGGTGGTGTTAGGAACACAGACTGACTCTCGAGATGTATCGTATCCAAACTAAATGCTAAAGGAGGTTGCAACAGATAAATGGACATACGTCTTTTGGTCGTTATCGGATACATGATCATGCTCCTTTGGGTCGGCAATGTCTCCGGCAAGAAGATTAAGGGGTTCTCCGACTTCCTAGTTGGTGGCAGAGCGTTCGGCTGGTTTCCAATAGCCATGACTTTTGCTGCTGCCTGGACAGGGGGCGCTGCATGTACTGCCATGATTGGTACTGCGTACACTAAGGGGCTTTCAGCCCTCTGGTGGTGGTGGGCAATAGTCATCCCCTACGTGATCAACGGGTTACTCCTGGCGGGACCTATTAGAAGATCAAAAGCTCCAACGGTTGCTGCATTGCTAAGCGCAAGATACGATCATCGGGTGTCACTTGTGGCAGCCATAACACAAACCATTGGTTATGTGTTTCTCAACTGTGCACAGGTAGTTGCAGGGGGATTATTCCTTCAGACTCTTCTCGGAGTACCCTTGCTTTGGGGTACAATTCTTACTGCAGTTGTTGTCCTAATTTATACCGTGCTCGGAGGACTCATCGCTTGCACCGTCTCAGACGTTCTTCAGCAATTTGTGTCAATAGGTGCATTTATTGGCGCTTTGGTATTCCTTGGGAGTAATTCAGTTGTAAGGCTGTCGGATCTACCACCAAGCATGTTATCGTTAAGTGCAGGTTTTGACACGCGACAGTTCATTACCTGGATACTCTCTTTCGGCGCAGGTCACTTTGGAATGCAGAGCACTTTCATGCGAGTCGCTCAGGCCCGCGATGAGAGACAAGCTAAGATAGGCCAGCTAATGGGTGGGTTTGTACTCTTTGCGGTCTCCTGGCTCGTTGCCCTGGTAGGAATGTGGTGCAAATTAGACTTTGGACCTGGTCTTGCATCCAATCAGGTAGCTACTACTCTTGTTATGAAGCTTCCCG
>JAAYRV010000037.1 GCA_012518595.1 Bacillota bacterium | reverse complement strand
TCCTGAAGCCTACATAGATAAAAGCCTCAAGATAGGGGACTTTGCCCCGGACATAATGCTGCCTGACGTATCAGGAAAGATTTGGAGCCGAAAGCTGTATGAGAAGACCAAGAATGCACATTCCCGCATATTGTACGTATTTACAATAATGAATTGTGAACCGTGTAGGGAAGCGCTGAAGTTTCTGAAACAGAATGCTCATAATATGGACGACACTGAAGTAGTGGTAATCTCTTTTGGGCCGAAGAAACTCATAATGAGGGAACTTGAGCGCATGCCCCTTCCCTTCATAGTGCTATGCGATGAGAACTCTGAAACCTATTTCGAGTATCAGCTTTCGGACACTCCCACAATTGTCCTGACTTGTGATGACGTAATAACCTATGTAAACAGCGGATGGGACAGCAACAAGCAGAACGAACTTATGCAGGTTATTGCCAACCTGCGCCAGACATACATGTAATCCGCATTTAGATTTCATTGACTCGAAAACTCGCAAGCACATGTGGACCTATATCCGCAAGGGATGCACACCCAGTTAAGATCATCGCTACTTCGAAAGTAATTCTAGTCAATTTTCCATATTCTCAGCGCATTCTTTGCAAAAACCTTTTCTTCTTCTGCGGGTGTCAAGCCGATGACCTTTAGTTTTAACTGTTCGACTGCGGGTGACTGATACGGAACATCTGAACCATAGGTCAGTCGGTCAGTGCCGACTTGGCGCACAAAAGCCTTAATATCATAAGGCCACGCTTGCGCCATATCGCAATATATATTCGGGTTCTCCTGACAAGCGATAATTGCTTCCCGTAGACCGGTATGCCCTCCCATATGTGCCAAAACAATACGTACATTAGGAAAATGTCTGGCAGTAAAGGCCTGTAATGACGGCATGTCTTTATGTGAATCACCCGAATGGAACAGAATGGTAAGATCATGTTCTTCTGCCTTTTCAAATACCGGAGCAAGGACATCAATATCGCAAGCATGATATTGGTCGTAACTGGCTACTAATTTGATTCCTTTGAAACCCCACTCTCCTGCGCATCGCTCTATGTGACATTCAGTTGCTCTCCGCCCGAAAAGTGGATTAATGCGGGCTACTGCAACTATTCTATTGGGGTACTTGATCTTCACCTCAGCAACCTTCTCATTCGCTTTTTCATATGTTGTGTCCACAGGCGGATTCATAGGTCGATCATGTGGAAACAGCACTCCATACATTGCACCTTGCTCATCCAGACATCGAATAACACTTTCCGGATCACCAAAATGCATGTACGGAACACAAGTATATTTCGAGACAGCAGGATCTGTCCCATAATGCATATGTGTATCAACTATCGTTAGCTTATTATCTTCCATTCTTGTTCCCCTCTCAACGACATTCTTTCAGAGTAAATATCACATAGATCTCACAATTCCGATAGTGTCGTATTCGTCCGTCAACCTATATATTCTGTAGTCTGGAGCAAAGAGTCTATTTATCTTGAAAGGCTCTAGCGAACGCCTGCTCCCAGGTTGGGAGATTGGTTTGACATCCTACAGCTTCAATAACAAAACTTGCTACTCCTGCTCCGAAACGTACCGCATCTATGAGCGGCAACTCACGTAGCAAACCCGTTGCTACACCTGCAACAAATGAATCACCGGCACCGTTAACATCTACCACTCTGTCCGTAAGCACCGGAGTTACCTGCGTTTTCCCGTCAGCGGTTATTACTTCGCTTCCTCTGGCGCCATGCGTCACAATCACCGCTCGCGGTCCATGACTTAATATATCGTTTTCAGTCTCAATTCCTAATCTCTCCAAGAGCATTTTGCCTTCCGCTTCACTTATGCAAAGCAAGTCTATACATGTCAAATACTCATCCAGAAGCTCTGTATCAGCGGTACCAAGCATTCCATTACTAATGATGAGAGCTCCGGCGTCAGCAGCCCCTTGTGCTCCCGCCAACGTAAAACCATCAAATGCCTCATTAATCACTACTATTTTGGCTTGCTTCAGAGGCTCCTGAGAAGGAGTATATTCATCCTGAAAAAGACTTGCCCCACGCCAAGAAAGACAAAAGCCATCACCTTCAGGATCCGAAAAAAGAAAGCTGTGTCCGGAAGGTAGGCGCTGATCAATAGCGAGGTACTTGCTTTCTATCCCCAGTTTAGCCAATGCTTCAGGGTATCCACAACTAGGAAAGTCATTTCCCACAACCGAAAGAACTGCAACTTTTAGGCCTAAACCGGCTGCTACTGCTGCAACATTAAAAACACAATCACCCCAATAGGTTTTGTTCACAACAGAATCAGGCAGCAACTCTACTGTTTCTCCAGGGCGTGGATAATGTTGCATCTGAAAGATGTGATCATACAAAGTCCAACCTCCGACCGCTACCAAATCGTAGCATCGAGCCTCACTTGGAATTCTCATTGTTTCATTGCCCCCATTGTCAGACCACGTACTAAGTAACGTTCAAAGTAGGAAGCCACTAGCAATCCTGGAATGATTGTAACCATAGCGGCTGCCGCCATAACTCCCCAATTCACCTGGTCGAACTGCATTGTTTGCAGAATTGCTACTGTAACAGGTTGTGTATTTGCTCCGGAAAGAACGAGTCCGAAGAGAAGATTATTCCAGCAAAAAATGAAGGAAACAATCATTGCTCCGGCAATCCCCGGCTTAGTTATGGGAAGAGTGATTTTCATCATTGTCTGCAGCGTGGTGCAACCATCCACAGCAGCTGCTTCTTCAATTTCCTTTGGAACCTCCGCAAAGAAGCTCCGCATAATCCAAATGAAAAGTGGTAGTGTGATAAACTGACTGACCAGTACCATCCCAAGGTAAGTGTCATATAGTTTTAGTCTTTGAAACACAGCATAGAGTGGAATTATTACCAGCAATTCAGGAGCAAAACGTAAAGACAATATTGAAAACGACAGGTCGTCGCGGCGTCTAAAGTTAAAACGAGCCAAAGCATAGCTGGCAGGTATTCCAATCAATGCAGAAAGACCTACCGAACAACCGGTAATAATCAGAGAATTAACAAGAAACTCAGTATAGTTTAAGGACGATCCTAGATTTGCCGCGCCATCTTTGACGAAAATGGCAGCGTAGTTTTGCAGAGTCGGCGTGAAAAGAAGTCTCGGTGGATAGGCAATGATATCACGAAAGTTCTTCAATGAAAGCGAGAAAATCCAAATAATCGGAAATAGAGTAAAAACAGCAAATAGCAAGTAAGCAAAGCCTAGCAGAATCTTCTTCAAGCGTAATATGACTACTCTTCTTGCTGTCTTGGTACTTTTACGCAATATCCCGCGCCTCCCCCATACTCTTGTTCCACATCCGAACCAGGCAACTACTGATTAGGAAAATAATTATCCATAACACCATAATAATAGCCATGGCTCTCCCGGTATTTGACCACCGAATTGCTTCTTCATAGGCCTTAATGTTCAAAACACGTGTGGCATTAAGCGGCCCCCCACGACTGGTCTGATAAATAATATCGAAAACCTTCAATGAGTCCGCTACACGGAACATTAAGACTAATAATAAGTAAGGTGATAACCATGGAAGGTACAAATACAAGAAAAGATCAAACCCGGTGGCCCCGTCCATTTTAGCTGCTTCAAGCAATTCTACAGGAACAGCCTGCAATCCTGATAAAAGAATAAGAGCGGCAAACGGCATATAAATCCAGGTATCTATCAGCACCACTGATAGCAAAGCGGTCTTAGTGCTCGATAGCCAAGTCAGTCCCTCTATTCCTACTAATTCAAGCAACCAGTTTAAGACACCACTGATTGGATGCATCATCGTTTTCCACATTAAACCTGCTACAACCGGTGGAACTAATAATGGAATGACAAGGATAACACGCCACACTCTCTGCAATCGAGTAGGTATGTCAAGCAGAAAAGCCACAGCAAGGCCTAATGGTACTTGTATCAGTAAGGCTAACACACTAAACTTGAACGTCACAAGAACGGACTGCAAGAAAGATGGGTCACGAAAGAGCTCAATATAGTTCCCCAAGCCTATGAAATTTACTGTTGATTGATATAACTTAGCATCCGTCATACTCGTCCAAATACCATTTATAAAGGGAATGAAGATGGCCAGCAAAAAAAGAAGGACGGGAAAGAGAAACATCAATACCGTACCGGTTTTCGTCGTCTTTCTTTGCTTACCAAAGGAATCCATCTACAGCACCTCCAGTAATTGA
>JAAYRV010000261.1 GCA_012518595.1 Bacillota bacterium | reverse complement strand
TTCCCCCTTTGTGCTTTATTTCACAATCTAGTTCATTAGAAATGGACAGTCCCTTTGCTCGCAACTGCCCAATATCGGCTTCACTTCTTATTAGGTGCAAGTATCGTGCCAAGCTCACAGCAAAAAAACAAGAGCTCCATTGAACTCTCTAAATATGCCTTGCGCTGGTCTTTAATACATTTTACTCGCATTATTCAGGTAATACAAGGAGGGGATGAGATCCAATATTTTGGATTTCTTGTCCAAATTATTGGCGTTTCTGTCCTCGGTATGAGTGGACGCCTTAGTTTTCGTCACTTCTCTAAGTATCAGTTCATTAATCTAGAACCGGTGATTACTTGTGGTGATCTACTTAGGTGGTATCAAAAGAAGATCTTCAGTAGCCGCTTGAATGCTTCCATTTAGATCCCCAGCCGTTTCATCATTTCATTGAGCGTAGTCCGTTTGAGGCCGAGAAGCTCAGCAGCCCTGGCCTGAACACCGTCAGATTCTTCCAGCGCGCAACTGATCAATTCGCGCTTATAGTCGTCAACAGCCTGATAGAACGATTCATCGTCCCGACTGTCTTGTCTCGGAGATTTTTTCGTCTTGTATGCCGTGATTACCTCGTCCGGAAGGTCATCAAGACCCAGATCATTGCCTTCCATTAATATTATGGCCCGTTCGATGGCATTCTCCAGCTCCCGCACATTACCCGGCCAATCGTAGTTTACTAATGCGTCCATAGCTTCAGGAGAAAAAGAAATCGGACCCTTAAGACACTTAGCCGCAAATTTCCTGGCGAAGTGCTTAGCCAAAAGCGGTATATCGCTCTTACGCTCCCTGAGTGGGGGTAGGTGGATGGTTATCACATTCAATCTGTAGTACAGGTCAGATCGAAAATCTCCTCTTTCAATTGCAGCTTCCAGATCTCTGTTCGTCGCGACTATGACTCGGACATCAACGCATCTTACAACAGTCTCGCCGACGCGGATGAACTCCCTGTTTTGGAGGAATCTCAAGAGTTTGGCCTGGAGCGCAAGGCTGATATCTCCTATCTCATCTAAGAATATGGTGCCTCCGTCCGCTTCTTCGAATAAGCCTCGCTTAGTCATGACAGCTCCTGTGAAAGCCCCGCGAGCATGACCGAACAGCTCACTTTCGAGGAGTGTCTCAGGAAGCGCAGCGCAGTTTATGCTAATAAAAGGCTTTGTCGCTCTCAGGCTCTGCATGTGGATCTCACGGGCGATAAGGTCTTTCCCGGTCCCGCTTTCGCCTCGAATCAACGTTGTTGCGTCAGTCTTTGCTATTTTCTCAACAAGCCTGAAAACTTCCTGCATGTTTTCGGATGTGCCGATTATCTCGCCTGACCGCTCGCGAATTGCCTGGAGTTCTCGTCTAAGCCTCTTGTTTTCCAGGGCAATGGCTCGCCTGTCCAACGCCTTCTTGACTACCAGTTTCACTTCATCAACTTTAAAGGGTTTCGGCAGATAGTCGAAAGCCCCTGCTTTCATGGCTTGGACAGCGTTTTCCACTGTTGAGTATCCGGTTATCATAATTACCGGGGTATCCGGCAGCAAGCGTTTTGCCTCTTCTAAGACTTCCATACCGCTCATCCCCGGCATCATGAGGTCTGTGACAATAACATCCAAGTCACTCTTGGATCGAATCATTTCCAGAGCTTGTTCTCCACTTGTAGCAGTCACGACCTTGTGTCTGTCCTGAGACAATACAAGCTCGAGGAATTCGCACATTTTCTCTTCATCATCGATGACAAGTACCTTGCTTGTGGTTGTCTCCATGCTACTCTACTCCATTCATAGGAAGCGTAATGGTGAAAGCTGTACCTTTATCCAGTTGACTCTCGACTTTAATGGTTCCGCCATGTTTTTCTATAATATCAAAGCTTACAGAAAGGCCAAGGCCTGTTCCCTTGCCTACCTCTTTTGTAGTAAAAAACGGGTCAAATACTTTTCGAATATCCTCCGGGGCAATTCCGATGCCTGTATCTGTTATGGTAATGCCGACCATATCCCGGGATATGCCTGTTTCAATTCGGAGATGTCCGCCATCAGGCATCGCTTGCATAGCATTAAGGAGCATGTTAAGGATTACTTGTTGTAATTCCCCGGTGTCAATTGCGGCTTCCGGATCAGATTCATCAAGATCCAAACTGACTTGAATACCCCTTCGCGCCATTTGCCCTCCGAATATCCTAAGAGTTCTTCTGCAAGCCTCGTTTACCTTGCACCTGCCGGCAGGCATATTGGTCGGCCTTGCAAAATTCAAAAGACTACGGACAATATCGGAAATCCTCTCTGATTCTTCTATTATCGTCTTGAGGTATGCATTGCCCAGGCTGTCCGGTCCGACAGCCTCCTTAAGAATATCGGCATACCCGAGAATCAACGTTAGCGGTGTGTTAATCTCATGAGCGACACCGGCTGCCAGTTGTCCTAAAGCGGCTAACCTATCAGACTGGATGAGCTGGCTTTCAAGTCTGCGTTTCTCGGTGGTGTCTTGACTTAAGAGCACTGCTCCGTATACTTCGCCTCTTTCGCTCTCCAGCGGGCTTATTTTGATGTGCAGCGTAACCTTGTCCCCACCCAGAGGAAACACCATTTCCCCTACATCTGTCGGCTCACCCAGCGATATGGCTCGCTCAAAGCCATGCCTGCACCTGGGAATATCCAGATCCGGGAATACTTCAAAGACGTTTCTGCCGATGGATTGTGTAGTAGAATACTTGTCCGCGGACTTATTCAAACCGGTTATAGTCATGTTGCAGTCTACAACTACAATACCTTCCATAATGCTGTCAATTGTGTCTTCGTGGTATGCTTTGAGTTCCGCAAGTTCCATATTGTGCACTTCAAGCTGTGTTATCAGGTATGGCAAGCACATCTTGTTTTCAGCAAGTCCTTGGAATACCGCCACAGCTTTCTCCCTGCACGTGGTGTATCCGCATGCACCGCAGTTCAGCTCGTCTTCGGGTTTCGTCTTGTCAAGCTCTCTTAGTATTCTTTCTATGTCGTCCTCTGTGGGAATCGGCATATCTATGCTTCTAGGCGAGAACCCGCGAGTCGCCTTGATTTGGGGAAATCGCGGCTCATGCGGACTTATGCCGGAACCCGTCCGTTCCGACTGTTTTGCAAAATCCACGGCAACCACTCGCCGAGCATAGCTAGGAAGATCCGTCGTCATCATAGGACCGTTTATACAGCCTTCACAAAACAACATGTCCACAAAATCAGGACAGTCTTTCTCCAGACTCAGTGCCTCAAGAAAATCTATGCAATTGTCCTTGCCTTCGATCACAAAGATTTCGTTATCAACTATATCCGCGGATAGCGCTGCGCTTCTAAGGAGGCCGCCGGATACCGGATATAGCCTGCCTAAGTATGCCTCTTCCCTATCGAAAGCAGTATCATCCAGCTCTCTTGAGTCACCGGGCAACTCCCCTAAAAGCTCCCTCAATTCCAAGAACGTAAGAACCGCATCAACAGAGTCAGCCACTTCAGGGTCTGTCATTTCGCTTTTCTTCGCGACACACGGTCCGATAAAAACGATATATGCGCCTTTATGTTCCTTTTTTATCATTCGTCCTGCAGCTACCATAGGTGAGACTGCCGGAACAAGCCTTGGAACAAGTTGGGGATACTTGACTTCCACGAGGTTGACGATGGCAGGACAAGGCGTCGAGATAATACCACGCTTATGCTTGCCTCCGATGATCTTCATATACTCTTGGGTTACACGTTCCGCGCCCCACGCTACTTCATACACACCTTGAAAACCAATTTGCTTTAGCGCTGTCACTACCTGGAGGGGCCGTAATTCGCCATGAAATTCCACAGCAAAAGCAGGCGCCAGCAAAGCGAAAGCCCTACCTGTCTTAAGCACATTCTTGACTGAAACCAGATCTTCCCTGATGTGTTTTGCGTGTTGAGCGCAGACCCTTACACAATAACCACACGATATACATAGCTCGTCTATTACGGTTGCCTGGCCGTCTTCCACTTTAATGGCCCTTACAGGGCAATTCCTGACGCACGCGTAGCATTCCCTGCACTTACCCTTAATCGTAGTAACAACGCCTATCCCCGACACCTCCAGTACAACAAACACCGGCAGTCACCGGGTGTCCGTCCTTTCCGGGCAGCCCGTTCTCGCAGGTGATTACACTCATTACTATATTATCATAAGGTGGCAATCACGATCATACGGCTGTGATCATGACTATTCGTCGGTAATTGCGGTCGTACGCAGGCTATCTCAATCGGGAGTCAAAGATCACGGTTATTCGTGAGCCTCCACAGCCTGGCTAAATCCTTACCGAACTGCTATAGCATTTTGCTATGTCACATCCTACGCGTGTATTATTACGTACAAGAGACAGGTTGGCTTTAAGCGTCGCTCCACCTGTCAACTCCCCGACACGGTGCAAGATGTAAGGAGTTACATCTTTGCCTGTAATCCCTTTTTCATTTGCCTCATTGACCGCCCGGCCTATGGCATCCTCGAGCAAAGCCGGGTCTGCCTCATCTTCCCCTGGCACAGGCACAGTAACAAGAAGACTTCCTTTTAGGCCTGCGCCCCACTTTGATATCATAAGCCTTGCGACATCTCCCGAGTCTTTTACTGTGTATGGCACCTTGTACGCGGTTTCTCTCGTGTGAAACCCGGGTAGAATGCAAGTGCCGTATCCAATGACGGGAATGCCGAGAGTCTCTAAAACTTCCATGGTAAGTCCTATGTCCAATATGGACTTCATGCCTGCACATACCGTGGCTACATTCACCTTGGACATTATAATCAAGTCAGCTGATATATCAAAGGTAGTCTCAGCGCCGCGATGCACGCCTCCGATTCCTCCGGTGACAAAAACGCGGATGCCTGCCATTACAGCTAAGGTTATACTGGCCGCCACAGTTGTTCCGCCCGAACCTTTAGTGGCTATGAGCATACCAAGGTCTCTGTAACCTGCCTTTGCCACACCGGGCGTCGTGCCAAGGAATTCTATCTCTTCATCAGTCAACCCGACTCTCAGCTTGCCGTCTATGACTGCGGTGGCCGCAGGAACAACTCCCATAGACCCGGCAATTGCCTGGACTTCCTTGGATAGCTCCACATTATGAGGTTGTGGCAAGCCATGGGTCAAAATAGCCGTCTCAAACGCGACCACCGGTTGACCGCTTTCTACCGCATCTTTAACCTCGTCACTGACTAACATGTATTCATTCATATCCGGCGCCCCTTCTTTCCCCTGTCTTTATCCAAACTCTCAATCCATCCTCTGGCAATATTCACATTAGGTCTGGCCCCTACAGTAGTCACAACCTTGCCTGCCAGGGAGTTGGCGAAACATGCTGCAGACCACATATCTCCTTCACGGAGAAACTCACACAGAAAGGCAGCGTTAAAACAGTCTCCTGCACCGGTAGTATCAACAGGATCCTCCACTGCTTCCGTAGGGCAAACCTGAACGTAGCCTTCCTTTGCAATAACGCAACCTGCCGGTCCTAGTTTCACTACAACATAGGAAGCATGATCCAGAAGCTTCGCTGCCATCTCTTCCGGAGACTTTCTCCCTACGAGAACCACCCCTTCTTCATAGTTTGGCAGAAGGAGAGCGGACTTTCGCGCGTGGTTCAGAAACCGCGAAACTCCATACTCCTCTAACGGATACCACGATGACGGATCCATTGATACCGGAACCCCGCCGGCCAGTGCAAGCCTGATGGCTTTCTCTGCAGCCGGACGTGAAATTTCACTGTAGAGAGCATAACCCGAAATATGTAGCCACTTGGCCTTTGCCATTAGTTCTTCGGTGATGATCTCCGGGGGAATGGCCTCATCAGCCCCACGCTGAGTAATGAAAGATTTCTCGCCTGACGGGCTCACAAGATTTATGATACATGCAGTCATAAGGTTTTGATGAGATTCTACGAACACACGAACCCCTGCTTCATTAAGATCTGAGAGCGCAATGTCTGCAAGAGAGTCCTGGCCGATTGCGCCTATGAGTCCGGATTCCTGGCCAAGAAGTGAACACCAGAACCCGAAGTTGGCAGCTGTTCCGCCGGGACACACTTGGATGACTGCCGGAACATCAGTGCCAAGTTTTAGCCCAGTCTTTGGAGATACCAGAATGTCTGCGGCAATTCCCCCCATTACCA
>JAAYRV010000260.1 GCA_012518595.1 Bacillota bacterium | reverse complement strand
TGATGGGTTCCGATTTCTCTTACCCTTCCTTTGTGGATTACGATAATCTTGTCTGCATTCTGAATCGTTGATAGTCTGTGGGCTACGACAAGCGTTGTCCTTCCACGAACCAGTTTCGCCAGGGCATCCTGGATAAGGGCTTCAGTTTCAGTATCAATGCTCGCGGTGGCTTCATCCAAAACAAGTATGGCCGGGTCTCGCGCCAATGCGCGTGCAAATGCTAAGAGCTGCCTCTCACCGGCTGATAATGTAGCGCCTCTTTCTCTCACATGTGCGCTGTATCCCCCGGGAAGCTTGTCTATGAACCTGTCAGCATTTACAAAGCCGGCAGCTTCCCGCACCCGGTCATCAGTGATACCTGAGTCGCCCAACCTTATGTTGCTTTTGATGTTTCCTGTGAACAAGAATACATCCTGCTGCACAACGCCTATGTGGCTGCGCAGTTCGTGCCTGGGTATGCTACGAATATCCACCCCGTCGATGAGTATTCGCCCACAGGATATTTCATACATCCGTCCTATCAAACTGATGATAGAGGTCTTTCCTGCGCCTGTGGCACCTACGAAAGCGCATGTTTCACCCGGCTCAATACGAAAGCTGACATCCTTCAGGACCCAGTCGTCTTCATTGTACGCAAACCATACATTCTGGAATTCAATCTCTCCTTCCGGCCTTGCAAGAACCACAGACTCCGAAGGATCCGGCTCAACTTCGTCGTTATCAAGGAGCATGAAAATTCGTTCTGCGGAAGCCATGGCAGCCTGCATAATATTGTATTTCTCAGTAAGGTCATTAATAGGACGGAAGAATTGCTGCAAGTAATTGGTGAAAGCGAAAAGCATGCCGAATTCCACAGTACCCCACATTACACGCCTCCCGCCAAACCATATGAGAAGCGCAAGAGCAAGAGACGAGACAAGATCCATTACAGGTCTGAAAATAGCATATACTCTGAGCTCTTGCATGCCGGCACGGTAGTAATCGTGATTGACCTTATCAAACTCTTCAAATTTCTTTCTCTCTCTACCGAAAATCTGAATTATACGCATTCCCGAGATATTCTCAGCCATCGTAGCGTTGATCCTCGCCAATCTTACTCTGGTCGCTCTATATGCCTCCCTGGCCTTCTTACGGAATATGGCAGTAACTACAAAAATCACAGGCAACATAGCGAAACTGACCAGCGCAAGCTCAACGTTCATTTTCAGCATCACAATCATGATTCCCACGAGGAGAAAAACATCTTTGAACAAGTTTACCAGCACCGCGGTATACATCTCATGTAATGCGTCCATGTCATTGGTTACTCTCGTCACAAGTCGCCCAATAGGGTTCTTATCGAAGAAGGATAATGACAGGCTTTCCAGATGTCGGAAAAGCTCAAGCCTCATGCTTGAGACAATTTTCAAACCTGTATACTGGAGAATATAAACCTGTATGTAATTGAGGAGAAACGCAAAAGTCAAAGCCGCAAACAGAATAAGGCTTAACCTTATCACAGCGCTAATGTCATACTCTTTGAATACGCGCAAGTCCGCGCCTGTCAGTTCGCGCCTTAGAACGTCATCACCCGGAGACTCCATTAGCAGACAATACTTGTCCCCCTCTTGTTCAATCCTGGCTTTCACAGGCTCTCCCGCACTCCTTTGCTCCGATTGAGAATCGCCTGTAAGTTCCTTCTCCCGAACGAATATATACTCGTCAAATGCGATACCAGGACGAGGTTCTTGCCCCGGAGAAAATCCCAGCATAGGTTCGGTAATGGCATTCATATGATTGTCTATTGCGACTTTTATGAGATAAGGCTGCAATAGATCCAATCCTGTAATGAGCAACAAAAGCGCTATACAAGCTACAAGAAACCATCGGTACGGTCTGGCGTACTTGAGCAGTCGTTTCATAAGCTTCCGGTCATATGCTTTTCCCAGTACTTCATCTTCATGATGGATCGCCATGGTTTATATCTCCTCATCAGAGCCGAGCTCTGCTTCTAGCAATTGTCGCTCATGAATTTCTGCATACAGTCCTCCGGCAGCCACAAGGGACTCATGATCTCCCATCTCAACTACTTGTCCCTCGTCCAGGACTATTATTTCATCCGCTTCCTTCAAAGTGGAAATTCTATGGGAGATTAGGATAGTTGTTCTACCTCGCCTAACATCCCGAAGCGACCTTAGGATCCTCTCCTCAGTTCTGGTGTCCACTGCGGAAAAGCAGTCATCGAGGATTAGTATTCTGGGATCCTTAATAAGCGCTCTCGCTATTGTGACCCTCTGTTTTTGCCCGCCGGAAAGAGTCACTCCCCGCTCACCTATGAGCGTATCAAACCCTTCAGGAAATCCTAGGATATCCCCTTTGACGCCTGCAAGTTCTGCAGCATGTTCCACTTCCTCACCGGTGAATTCACAACTTGCGAATCCGATGTTTTGTCCGATGGATGTAGAGAACAGAAAGTTGTCCTGCGGCACGTAGCCTATATCCCTTCTCAGTACCGCCAAGGGGATTTTTGTGATATCAATCCCATCAATCAAAAGCTCACCCGGGGAAGGATCGTAGACTCTGAGGAGGAGATCTGTAAGAGTGCTCTTTCCACTGCCTGTACGGCCAAGAATTCCAAGAGTCATGCCGCAAGGGACACAGAGGGTGATGTCGCGAAGCACCGGCGAAGCTGCATCAGGATACTTGAATGTCAGATTTCGAAATTCAATTTGCCCTTCAATCCCCGGTATGTCTACACTATCCTCGTGGTCAGTGATTTTAGGCTTCACTTGGAATATCATATTGAGCCTGTCCATGGACGCGACGCCTCGCTGAAGAGTATTAACTACCCAACCTATTGCCATCATAGGCCATACCGCCATTCCTAGATACCCGGTGAATGCCACGAAATCGCCGAGGCTTATGTCGCCTAAGACAACCAGTTTTCCACCGTAGCCTAAGACCACCACAAAGCTGAGTCCGGCCAGATACTGTACAAGCGGCCAGAAAAGGCCCCACATCTTCACTAAGTGCATGTTAGCAGCAACAAGCGTCTCGTTGGAATTTCTAAACTTGGCTAATTCAGCTTCTTCCTGAACAAAGGCTTTAACCACCCGAATACCGCTGAGATTCTCCTGTACAAAGTCAGTAAGCCCTGCAAAAGCTTCTTGGACTCTAAGAAACCTCGAATGTATGACTCTGGAAAACCCGGTGACGACCAGAGCGACGAAAGGCAGCGGCAAAAGGCCAAGGAGCACAAGGCGAGTGTCAATAGTAGTCAACATAATGGAGACAGTAGCGATAGTGAGGAATACTGCGTCTATAGTCAACATTATGCCCTGTCCGAATGCATGGCGGACCGCATGGATATCATTGGTGGCATGGGCCATCAGTTCGCCTGTCTTGTGTTTGTTAAAGAAATCCGCGGACAACGTCTCAAGGTGGGCAAAGAACTTGTTCCTCAGAGAATAGTCGAGAAGCCTTGCCGTTCCGAATAAGTACATACGCCAGAAATACCTTCCCACTGCTACAAGAATAGCAATACCGACAATAAGTAATACGTAACGAAGGAGCCCTTGTGTTGTCAGGACGCCTTCACGGAACTCATCAGTCATATTGCCGAGGAGCCGTGGAACTATCAATTGAAGAATGTCAACAACGAGAAAAAACAGAATCCCTATGACATACCTATACCGATACCGCACAAAGAAGTCATCCAGCACCTTAAATCTTTGCTTCATGATTTGCAACTCCAAACAAACAGTCACTGCCCAGTGGCACGAGGGACCCCTGAGCCGCTATGTTACATTATACCTGTGCCGGATGACAAATGACAACTACCAAGACTCCCTTATCTGACACCTCCGGACTCTCATCTAATACCATAGGACGGCCCCTGCAAAGGAACACCCTACTTTCTCTACCACGTGTTCCGTGGCCTTTATCATGATTCTCTCGGGAAGCGCATTACGAATAGCCAAGGCTTCCCGCACCATCTGCTCAACCTCGGCCTCTGCCTCGGCTTTCGTGCACATCCCGGTAAACTCCATGATTACGCCGAAACTCCCCGGTATAATGCCTACGCCGATGGCAGCAGAGACAAGCCGACCGGGAACATCACTGCTAATTGTTCCGTATGCGATAGGTGTAAGAGATCCGGGCAGCATGTCAACTTGCTGCGAATACTCAATGCCCGGAGGAAGAATACTGGAAACCCTCATAAGGTTTAAATTCCCAACCCCCGCCACAAGCAACGCCTTATCAAATGCTGTAAGTTGCGTATCCCCCTCTGCGCTTCCTGCAACTAACGTGAATCTCTGTGGTGTCGGCAGCATTCTCGTGCCCCCTCCCACTCGCTGGATTCTAAATCGTATATATACTATGTTTGCTCACCTTAGACTGCAATACGTATTTTCTATCCGACCATAATTTTTTCTTCAGGATAGCGCACCTGTACAATATGTTGTTTCTGGGCAATTGCAGCGGCTACCGTAAGCGGGCCTAAACGGCCACTGAACATAGTCAACATGATAAGAATCTTACCAGGTAAAGCCAAGTGAGGCGTAATCCCTGTGGAAAGGCCAACAGTTCCAAAGGCAGAGACTGTCTCAAATAATACTTCCAGGAACTCAAACTTCTGCACCGAAGACAAGACCATGGTTATTGCAACTACCATAGTCAGAGAAATCATTGAGACTGCGAGCGCTCTGTCAACCAGTCTCTTGGGAATCCTCCTTTCATAGATCTCCACATCGTCTCTGCCTTTGATTACACTAAGAACGGCAAGGAACAAAGTAATGAATGTAGTCGTCTTGATCCCCCCACCTGTCGAGCCGGGAGATGCGCCGATAAACATCAGAATTACAAGGAAAAAGAGAGTGGCAGGCCTGAGATTCCCTGAAGGAATAGTGCTGAATCCTGCAGTGCGAGCGGTTACAGCCTGGAAGTAAGAACCTATGACTTTCTCACCTACGCCAAGAGAGCCAAGGGTGTTTGGGTTCTTCGCTTCGAGCAGGAAGACAATTACTGTTCCCACAGCTATCAACGATAGAGTAGCTCGGATGACCAACTTTGTGTGGAGGCTACGCTTGGGGCTAAATGGGTTTTCCAGGAGCTCAGTCACAACGGTAAATCCCAGACCGCCAATGATTATAAGACCGGTTATTATGAGATTTATCCCTATGTCATTTCTGTACATGCTAAGGCTCTTGAATCCTCCGAATAAGTCGAATCCGGCGTTGCAAAACGCGGAAACAGCATGAAACAGCCCATAATACGCAGCCTTTGGAAAGCTCATCTCCCCTGACCATCTCAGAGCCAGGAGGATTGCCCCTATACCCTCTACAACGACTGTTACCACTATGACTTTCTTAATTAGCCTGACCATGCCTTCAAGAGTCAACTGATTCATGGCTTCCTGGATTAGTATTCTCCCGCGAAGTGTCACCCGCTTGCCAAGGATAAGGAAAACCAAGGTGGATATGGTCATGATACCGAGACCGCCGATTTGAATAAGGCAAATTATCACCAGTTGGCCGAAAAGGGAGAATTGGTCATGAGTATCCACAACTACAAGTCCGGTTACGCAGACAGCGGATGTGGAAGTAAAAAGCGCGTCTGCAAAAGGGAGCCTGTCCCCTCTACGAGAGGCCACCGGAAGGCTAAGGAGTAAGCCTCCTACAACTATGAGAGCAGCAAAGCCTATCACGAGAACTTGCTGCGGACTTAATCTATTGAACCTTCTTAGGAACCCCCGCCCGTTCCCTAACCTTGCCTCTTGGGCCTCAGTAGCCAATCTAACCCCTCCGGACATTTACAAGTAGTCTAGTAATTCTAAAGTACGATGACGAAATTATACCATAGACTTGCTGTCGTAAACCTTGTATTTCCAATCCCGAAAACCTAGTTCGCGAGTCTGATCTGCTACTGTTTCAGACTCTCATGCAACTCTGCGATTTCGCGGGTGGGTCGCATCCCCTCTCCTGGCCCGTTGAACATGGGCTTCAGCCCTCAGCCTTGCTGTCTGGAGCTCCTCTCCTTTGGGAACTCTGCCTGTAGCTTTCTTGTATTCCTCAATAAAAAGCTCAATGAATTTCTCCATTTTTTGATCGCCTTTGATCCCCCATTCCTTATAGTGCTCTTCAATGTAGTCCACTATATCCACGGTAGTATCTGCAATAATCTGGTACTTACGGTTTTTTTGATATACCTGTAACGCATAACCTATAACAATTATAATCAAAGGTTCCATCACTGACTCACTGGTTATCACGTTCCACAGAACCTTCAACCACTTCATGCCATTCACCCCCATTTCAAAGGGAGAACCCTTTTCTCCCTACATGTCTATACTAAGTAATCGCCTCGGATTTTGTGCCATGTGACATCACCTGCCTTTGGGCAATTCTGTTTGACACACATGACCGAACTTGCTATGATGTACACAAGTAGTGCGCCTATAGCTCAGGGGATAGAGCACCGGCCTCCGGAGCCGGGTGCGCAGGTTCAAGTCCTGCTAGGCGCACCATGTTTATGTGACTTTTTTGTATGTCAAGTCTGTATCCCCTTATTTTTCTCCGTTTGCCCGAGGCTTCTCTCTCCGGCCAGGGGATTTCTCTCTTTACCCAAAACATTTCCCCGTTTGTTCGGTAGATTTTTCTCTTTATCCAAAACATCTCATGGAAATATGTTGCTTAACAGGATACTTAAGACATATGTCGAATAAAGCCAATAGGCACGCCCCGTTGTAGCAATAGCTGTGGTAATGGCCCAGGGGGAGAGAGAAATGACTGAGAAAGTCAAAGTAATGGCCATAGATAA
The DNA here is from genome assembly GCA_012518595.1 of Bacillota bacterium. Taxonomy (GTDB): domain Bacteria; phylum Bacillota; class SHA-98; order UBA4971; family UBA4971; genus UBA4971. The sequence goes on along the minus strand of JAAYRV010000260.1, from coordinate 30 downwards.
TAACATAGATATATGTGAGATTCTGGAAAC
>JAAYRV010000259.1 GCA_012518595.1 Bacillota bacterium | reverse complement strand
AGATCCATGCGGGACATGATCTTTGCCCGGATGACAGCTGAATGGAAGGCTGCGTATGACGCAGGCATATTCACAGAATTCATGGAGCAACGCTCACCGGGGCATACAGTTCTCGATGACAAGATTTACAAGAAAGGGCTTCTCGATTTCAAAAAAGACATTCGAGAAAGCTTAGCAGGTCTTGATTACATCGGCGACAGCCGCGCCTATGACAAGCGTGAGCAACTTGTGGCTATGGATATGTGCGCTGATGCGCTAATTCACTTTGCCCGGAGGCACGCTGATAAGGCCTTGGAACTTGCCAGGGAAGAGAAAGATGAGAGAAGAAAGACGGAGCTTGCGAAGATAGCTGAGATTTGCTTGCGCGTTCCTGCATATGCTCCCAGGACGTTTTGGGAAGCGCTTCAGGCCTACTGGTTTGTGCATATAGGTGTCATTACCGAATACAACACTTGGGACTCTTTTAACCCTGGACGCCTTGATCAGCATCTGTATCCCTTCTACAAGAAGGACATTGAGGAAGGAAGGCTCACTGAGGAAGAGGCAAGAGAGCTGCTCCAGTGCTTCTGGATCAAGTTCAACAACCAACCTGCGCCACCTAAAGTTGGTGTCACTGCGGAGGAAAGCGCTACCTATACCGATTTTGCCAATATTAACCTAGGCGGACTCAAGGCAGATGGCTCAGACGGTGTGAATGACCTCACGTATCTGCTCCTTGACGTGATTGATGAGATGAGGCTCTTGCAGCCCAGCTCCAATATTCAACTAAGCGCGAAAAATCCGGACCGGTTCCTGAGGCGTGCTTTAAGAATCGTGAGGAAGGGATGGGGCCAGCCTTCCATATTCAACGCTGATATGGTGGTTCAGGAGCTCCTCCGGCAAGGCAAGTCACTTGCGGACGCAAGGCGCGGTGGGACCAGCGGGTGTGTGGAGACAGGCGCGTTCGGCAAGGAAAGTTACATTCTTACCGGATACTTTAATATTCCGAAAATCTTGGAGCTTGCCTTAAATGACGGGATTGATCCTTGTTCCGGGATGAGACTCGGGCCGGCTACAGGATGTCCTGTGGACTTTAGAAGCTTTGATCATCTGTTACAGGCGTTCAAGAATCAACTTGACTACTTCGTTGACATAAAGATCAGAGGCAATAATGTCATTGAGCGGATGTACGCCAAGTACATGCCTACGCCTTTCTTGTCTCTCCTTATCGACGATTGCATAGCAAAAGGCATGGATTACCACGAAGGTGGGGCAAGGTATAATACCTCATATATTCAAGGGGTGGGGATCGGGACTACAACTGACAGCCTGGCTGCAGTCAAGCACCACGTTTTTGAAGAAAAGACCCTGACTATGAAAGAGCTAATCCAAGCTCTCAAATACGATTTCAGAGGTTACGATGCCATTAGGATGCGCCTCATAAATTCATCGCCCAAATACGGTAATGACGACGATTATGCAGATGACTTAATGACTTGGGTTTTTCGAGAATTTTTCAATTCAGTGGAAGGCAAACCCAACACGAAAGGCGGAATCCATAGGATAAACATGCTTCCCACTACATGCCATGTGTATTTCGGCAAAGTATGTGCCGCGACGCCTGACGGCAGGTACGCCAAGGCGCCGCTGTCAGAAGGGATCTCCCCTGTGCAAGGCAGAGACAGAAGAGGGCCTACTTCTGTCATGAAGTCAGCTGCAAAGATGGATCACGCGCTTACAGGGGGCACGCTTCTCAATATGAAGTTCACGCCGAAGATACTCGAAGGAGAAGAAGGCATCCGGAACCTTGCCTATCTTGTGAGATCATATTTCAAGCTCGGCGGCCACCATGTGCAGTTCAACGTGGTATGCGCGGAAACCCTTCGCGCAGCCCAGGATGATCCTGAAAAGTTCCGGAACCTCATTGTGAGAGTGGCAGGATACAGTGACTATTTCTGCGATCTTGGGAAGGCCCTTCAAGATGAGATCATTGCCAGGACAGAACATGCGTCGCTGAATTTCTGCTGAATTTGTTGACAAGCTGTGTACGCTGTGATAAGATGCATTCTAAAATAGAATATGGCATTTGTGCCAAGTAATTTGGCAGAGAATCAAAATCATTTGCTCATCCAGAGAGGTGGAGGGACTGGCCCAATGAAACCCGGCAACCTTCTGTTACTGCGGTTTAGTCGATTTCAGACCGCATTACGGAGAGGTGCCAATTCCAGCGGATGAATCCAAAGGATTAATCCGGCAGATGAGGGAAGCAAGGCATTTCTAAAATTTCAGGCCCTTTCCCGCTGCGGGGAGGGGTTTTTTGTATCTTAGAGGGGATGTGGAGAGGATTGGTGAGACTGGAGTCGATCTCAAAGACATTCGAGACAGGCTCGTCCAAGGTAGTTGCACTTCAAGACGTAAGCCTCCATGTGGCGCCGGGCGAGATTTTCGGGATAATCGGGCTCTCCGGGGCGGGGAAGAGCACGCTTGTCAGGTGCATTAACATGTTGGAGGTGCCTGATGTAGGCAAGGTCTACGTAGACGGGTTAGAAATTACTGCGCTTGGAAGTCGAGAGCTTCGTGAGGCGCGAAAGAAAATCGGTATGATATTTCAGCATTTTAATCTGCTCTCATCCCGCACTGTCTTGGAAAATGTAGTTTTCCCTTTGGAAATCGCGAAACTGGAAAGATCGGAAAGAGAGAAGAAAGGGAAGCAGCTCTTGGAGTTAGTGGGCCTTGAAGACAAGCAAGACGCTTATCCTTCCCAACTAAGCGGCGGGCAAAAGCAGAGGGTAGGAATTGCGCGTGCATTGGCAAATGATCCGAAAGTGCTGCTTTGCGATGAGCCGACATCATCCTTGGATCCTCAAACCACACGATCGATCCTGAGGCTGCTTGATGCAATCAACAAGTCCCTCGGATTGACTATTATCGTTATTACTCACGAAATGGACGCAATTAGGCAAATATGTGACAAAGTGGCGGTAATCGCAGATGGAAGAGTAGTCGAGTGCAAAGGAGTCATAGATGTATTTACATCTCCTGGCCATGAAACGACGAAAGCCATGATCAGAGGGTCAAGCCAAATAGACGCGCCTGATTGGGCTGTCGAGATCCTTGAATCGTCAGCAAAGTCAGCTGACAGGCGGGTGGTGAGGCTGTCTTTTGTGGGTGAGTCTACGGGACGACCTGTGATATCATCGATTGTGCGTGATTTCGGGGTAGACATAAACATCCTGACTGCTCAGATTGACCATATCAAGTCAGTTCCGTTTGGTGTTATGTTGGTGGAGCTCTCAGGCAATGGAGACGAAGTTGAGAAGTCCATAGACTTCTTGCGTGGACTTGGAGTAACAGTTGATGTTATTGACGACATGAGTGATTTTGTGACAAAGGTTAATGGGGGGTAGAGCACAAGGTGTTTGATTCTCGTCTGGTTCAAATTGTCGCCAACAGTCTGGGTGAGACTCTCTATATGGT
>JAAYRV010000322.1 GCA_012518595.1 Bacillota bacterium | reverse complement strand
CTTCTCCCATGTCAAAGGGGAAGGTGATTACTTCCACTTCATCTTTGATTTCCACGAGTCTTTCCAAGGCGTCCATGGCTCGCCGGGGCGCTTCGGGAACAGCCCCCAGTTCCTTGGCTTTCTGCAGGATCTCGATACCGTCGCTTCCTTTCAGTCCAACTCTGCCTCCCATCCCGGCAACGGGGTTAACAATAAAACCGAGTTTTTTCTTCATTTCGTGCTTTGTCACCTCCCATCAGAGTTAACTAGCCTGTATCCCGTACCGCTAAGCGGTACGGGATACAGATTTAACTAAAAGATACGGTTTTTACTTCTTGCCTGTCTTTCTTAAATATGCCCTCCACGTAGTGGCCCACTTCTCCGGATCGTCCAGTGAAGCCTCATCGTTTCTCCGGTGAGAGGCAGCCCGGTGAGGTGCTGTTTTTACCAGTTCCGGATTCTCATAGGCTTCTTTGGCGATTTGACTTAATACTTCGTAGTACTCATCCAGATCATCTTTAGAGTATGTCTCACAGGGCTCCAAAGTCATGGGCTCGGGGATTTCCCACGGGTGGTGGCTGGTCCAGTAGTGGGGAATACCATAGTCCACAATACGGGAGTTGATATCGTCGGTAGTTACTCCCGTTTCTTCAGTAAGTTCCTCCCAGGTATAACGTACCTGTTCCTGACGGCGATAACCGTTACCGGCAAAGGCCTCCGACAGCCCCTTGATGGTTAGCAACTTCTTCTCCAGATAGTTGTTATTGATTACGGAAACGTCCGCACACTCTCTCAAGCCGTCGGCGCCCAGCATCATGGTCCAAGCGTAAGCTCTCAGGACCACCCCTGCGGTACCCATGAAGTCCCGGACTTTGCCGATACTGTGAGGCCGGTCGTAATCCAGGTAGTATTTGGCCCCATCATATTCCACAGTGGGAACGGGAAGATATTTAGCCAGGTCTGCCGTACAGCAGAAGGCTCCATTGGCCGGACCGGAACATCCATGCGGGGCACCAAAGGTTTTGTGGACGTTGAAATGACACATGTCAAAGCCGGCTTCCCTTGCCCGGGCAACACCCAAAAAGGCGTTGGCGTTGGCCTGGTCATAGAAGCAGAGGGCCCCTGCATCGTGCACTATTTTGACGAATTCGTCCACTCTCGGGTTATAGAGGCCGATGTCTTCCGGGTTCGTCATGAAAATGGCTGCCGTTCTTTCGGAGACAGCGGCTTTCAATGCTTCGATGTCGGGGAAACCATCTTTGTCGGGATAAAGGGTAATGATTTTGAAACCTGCTGTAGCCGGGGTCGCCGCGTCACATGGGTGGGAGAAAATGGTAGTAATGACTTCATTACGCTGGTCTAGCTGACCTTTTTCTTCCCAATAGGCCCTGACTACGCTGGCCGCTGTGTAGACCGCATGGTTGCCGCCCCCTGGCTGGAATGTGACTCTGTCCATACCTGAAACTTCTTTCATGATCTGTTCAAATCTGTAGTAGATCTCCAAGATACCCTGGACTGTATCCAGATCCTGACAAGGATGAAGCTCGGCGAATTTTTCGTGGGCAACCAGTTCTTCGTTCACTCTGGGGTTATACTTCATAGTACAGGTGCCTTCACTGATATCGTTGCCGATGTTTGATCCCATGGTTTCTTGAGCCAGATGCAGGTAGTGCATTAACACATGTTTCTGGGATAATTCCGGCAGGTTGGCAGGTGTTTTCCTACGCATATTAGCCGGTAGTAGTTGCCAGACGTCCCCCGCTTTGGACTTGATTTCTTCTTCCGCAGCCGGAATGAGAATACCTCTCACGCCGGGTGTGGACATTTCGTAAATAATGGGTTCATTCCAACGCGCTTGCTGGAAATCTTGACGAATTTTCACTTTACCCATTTGCTTTCCCCCCAAGCATTTATTATCAATTAATTTTTTACTGTTATTTCAAGATCTCTTCCAGTGCCAAGGCCAGCTTCTTGATGTCTTCTTTGGTATGAACCTCGGTAATGCAGTACAGAGCGCTGTTGCCGTAAACGGGGAATTCCTGACTGATATCTTTGCCGCCGAAGATCTGCCGGCTCAACAGTTCTCTGTTGATCTCTCGTACGGTTTTTCCCGTCCCTTCAAAGTCAACAACAAATTCTTTGAAACAAGGTGATTTGATCACCGGCACGTAAATACCTTTGATTTGCGATAATAGCTCGATGGCATACTGAACCCGTTGCATGATTCCTTCACTCAGTTCCTTTAAACCTTGTGGACCGATCAAGGCCATGTACACTCCGGCAGCAATGCCGTAAAGGGCAGCGCACGTGCCGATGAAGTCTTTCCCTTTTTCTCGGGAGGCATAGGAAGTCCTCTCATAGAAGACTTCGCCAAATCCGTACTCTCCCTCTGCGACGGTGGTGGTCAAGCCGAAGAGAAGGGAGGGGTATTCGGCAACGTATCTTTCTTCGTCTCTGGTGGCAATGAAACCGGCCAGGCCGCCACCCCACTGCATGTGAATGCCAAAGGGTTGGAGTTCACCACAGACGATATCTGCACCATAATCACTGGGTGGGGCAATTATACCCAGGGAAGAGGGATCTACGCCTACTATCAGTTCCGCTCCTGCGTTATGGGTGATTCTTGCAATTTCTTCTCCCTGCAATTCGATGAAACCAAGATAAGAGGGGTTTTCTATGTAGACGGCAGAGGTCTTATCGCTGATTCTAGCTTCCAGGTCTTCCAGATCCATCAACCCTGTATCCACGTGAAAATCGATCAGTTCTACTCTTATATCGGGCTTGCAGTAGTTTTGCACTACAGAGAGCCTACCTGGGCTGATCGTGCCAACCACCAGCACCTCTTTGCGTCCGTTCATTCTCGCGGCCATACGGCACGAGATGGCGATGGCGTTGGCCCAGTCGTACGTGGGGGTGTTGACCATATCCATGCCTACAAGTTCACCGATCATACTGGCTGTTTCGAAAAGGGCTTGAAATTTGCCGTGGTCACCATAGGCGTCTCCCACGTAAGCTGTCAGGAATTCGTCCCTGGATATGATGGTGTCGCAGACTGCGGGGACGTAATGCTGCCAGGTCCCTGCTCCTAGGAAGTTTAAGTAGTCCTTGCAGGAGACGTTTTTCTTAAGCAGACCTTCCACGTGTCTTCTCAGTTCGTATTCGGAGAGAAAGGGCTCTGGAATATTCAGCTTGCCTTTGAATCTAAGGCGTTTCGGAATTTCTTTGAAAATATCTTCAACGCTTTCGATACCAATTTCTTTCAGCATTTGCTCTTTGACCGCCGGTTCCGAGTTGGGAATGTACGGATAAACAACTTTGCTCATTTCTCATTCCTCCAATTTTAGTTTCTCCAGTATTTCAGGCCTGTTCGGTTTGGTTAATCCGTCAATCCAGTGAGGGCGATCCCTCCTAGCACATTGGAGTTAGTCTTGCATAGTCTTTGAAAACCGAAGAGGAGTTCTGTCAAGGAGAGCCGACCTTTCTTGGGGGGGTTGGGGGACTTCAAACGTTACCCCCCCTCTATAAGATTTCGCGTAGGTTGAAACTTGTAGAGGTTTGCGAAATCCAGCCTACTACTTGTTTGGTGGTGACCCATATGTCTTTTGCCCCGGCGCTACAGGGCACTACCGGCTCTCCATGTACTATTTCCTGTCAAATCAAGGATATCTGGTACATGTAATCAACCCAATTCAGTATGATGCAGTACGCAACCTCTACATTTACGAGAATAGAACCAATTGTGAGGATACCTCCATTCTCGCTGACTTACTGCAGATGAATCAAACCGAGGAGACCTTTATGGTCTCAGAGGCAGTGCTCAAGCTTCAAATCCTTTCGTGAACTCATTTTGCTTTCATGGATCAGGCATCAACACTTAGACAACACGTCACTGGCATTTTGGATCGTGTCTTCCACTAATACAGTGACGATTTCTCAAGCGTATTCATGAAAACACCTCGAGAATCGCTGAAGAACCAATATACACCCGACGAAATTGCAGAACTTGATCTCTCCGAGTTGGCTGAATTTCTTAAGCTACAATCCAAAGGACGCCTTGGCCAAAGCCATACGAAGCGTATCCAAGCGTCTGCAAGACGCACATTCGTCATCTGCCTTGTACTAGATGCATTCGCTTTGCAACTGTAACTGCCCCTCAAACAAATCGAATCCATAGGGTGCCAGATATTTGACGTTGAAGAGGGCTATCCAGCTGGGTATAGAGAAGTTGCAGTCACAGGATATTCCAGGCTGCCTAGGATGGGAGTACTGCCACATGATCCATACCGTTCCGGGCATTAGTTCTATTCCAGCTGCGGCGATCATTGCGGAAGTCGGTGACATACACCGTTTCTCCAACGCACGCAAATTAGTTGCGTATGCAGGGATTGATGCTACCACCACACAATCCGGTGAATTCACGGACGCCCGCAACCGAATGTCCAAGCGTGGTTCCCCGAAGCTTCGCATGCCACCATGGCTTGCAGCTGCATCTGCCCAGCGGTTCAATCCAGACTCCGATGTTTCCTACGAAGCTGAGAAATAGCAGGGCAAACACCCAAAGGTTGCAACAGCAGCCGTGTTGCGATGCTTGGTTCACCTAATTCACTCGGTTTGGACCCGACAGCAGCTGTATGCTCCGAATCATAAGTGGATCCCTCTAGGCTCAGTTGACTGGACTCCATCTTCGGTTATCAAAGTTCAATACGCTATTTTGTTACTGGCTTTTCATTGCACGTCACGCGTCTTATTACAATACTCATTACAACAAGGGCTCTTGCTCCGTCATCGCTTCTTCGTCGCTGATTGGTTTCACCACGGCTTGCCAAGATGCCTTTGATAAGATTTGATTTCCCCTTAACATAAAACAGCATTTCCTGCCAAAACAAGACTTATCTCAGGCGACGTCTCAGGCATTAGCCAATTGTCCCATGAGTTTCCTCATATCCGCCAGTTTGAAGTAATTGACCCTGCCACGTATTATGTGATTCAGCTCCGTTTTGTGGCTCTCGACACTTATTCCGTTTCTGCGTCCTGTCACTTCCGGAAGTTTGCTTTTGGATGCATATTGAATCCGTGGGTAGCGACGATTGGCAGAAAGAGCAATTCGGCAAAAGCGTTGTGGAATTACAGCTTCTTTCAGAGGGGATTGGGACTGAGACGGGTAAAGGTGCGCAAAGAAGATGATTGCATGAGATTAATGAAGCTACCTTAGAAAGATGGAACGTATTCCAGTGGGGACGAGAAGCCAATTTCGAAGGGCACGACAAAGATAAGTCCCTGCAAGCACCTTACTTCACCGTGGAGGAAGAAAGGATGTCGAGCTTAAGGAACCACAATACTTGTATGCATTCTCTGGGTAAGACCTGGGTAAAGCTAACTTGACCGTTGTTCCCATATTAACTTGACTGGATATCTCAAAAGTATATAGATTGCCAAAAAACAGAGTTAGTCTCTTATGTACGTTGTTAATACCAATACCTGTGGGGTAGTCTATATTCGATCTGAGTCTATTGGAAGTAAGATCCTTGATCAGTTCAACTTTCTCTTCGGGTATTCCTAGACCATTATCGCTAATTGTGATAATAGCTTTATCCTGTTCAACATAGCCGGAAATCCAGATTATGCCGCCTGACTCCTTGGGCTCAAGACCGTGAACGATGGCATTTTCCACTAGCGGCTGCAGAGTAAAAAAGGGAATTCTGGTTGCTAGCAAATTAGGATCCACATTGATACTGTACGTGACGCGGTTCCCAAATCGCAAGTTCTG
>JAAYRV010000258.1 GCA_012518595.1 Bacillota bacterium | reverse complement strand
GTCTTTTCCCACATCTTGGGCGCAAATTGCCTCTTAAGCCTCAACGCTTAAATACTTCGAAAAATTTTCCATACAAAAGAAGGAGTTTGGACATAAGTATAGAAGAAAATTGTTACCAATGTGGGGTGAAGTGGGGAGAAGTGGTGAATTTGCAAGCTCCCATGTTCATCGGAACCTATGAACATAGTATTGATGATAAGGGTAGACTGGCAATCCCTGCAAGATTCAGGGATGATCTGGGCGACCGATTTTTCGCTACCAGAGGATTAGACAAGTGCCTGTTCATCTTTCCAAGGAATGAATGGGAGAGACAGCTTGCTGAGTTCTCGAAACTCCCCCTTACGATGCGAGACGCAAGAGCGTATAGCAGATTATTTTTCTCCGGAGCATGCGAATGCGAACTGGATAGACAAGGGCGAATCAATATTCCGGCTTATCTCAGAGAGTATGCCGACCTTGCCAAAGATGCAATAGTCATTGGCGTAATGACGAGAGTCGAGATATGGAGTCGGGATGTATGGATGGGTTACTCGGGCGAAGCAGAGGAATCCTATGAGGAGATAGCGGAGAAATTGACCCATGGCGGTGTAGACTCATGAGTCAAAAGGACAGACTGATGCGGGACATGAAAGCAAATCCTCAGACAGACTATCATACAGCGGTGATGACAGACGAAGTAGTCTGGTTAATGCACCCGAAGCCCGGTGGAGTCTACATTGACTGCACGTTGGGAAGCGGAGGACATGCTCATCGACTACTGGAATTCGTCTGCGATGACGCCCAAGTCATAGGGATAGACAGAGACCAGGACGCAATATCAGCTGCGAAGCAAAGGTTGAAATGCTTCCGTGATACAGTCACTTTCGTTCATGGAAACTTCAGCGATTTACAGGATATTGTGGAAAATCTCAGGATTCCACAAGTTGACGGAATCTTATTCGATCTCGGGGTTTCCAGCTACCAATTGGACGAGGCTGAAAGAGGTTTCTCCTACATGGAAGACGGACCTCTTGATATGAGGATGAACCAAGGGGCCGGACTGTCTGCCGAAGACCTTGTAAACACTTTATCAGTCAAAGAAATCACCGATATACTTAGAACTTATGGCGAAGAGCGCTGGGCAGCACGCATAGCCAACTTCATAGTAGAGAAACGAGATAAGGCGCCAATTACCACAACCGGTGAACTTGTGGAAATTATCAAAGCGGCCATACCGGCAAGAGCCAGAAGGTCCGGCCCCCATCCTGCACGTCGAACGTTTCAAGCTCTCAGGATTGCAGTCAATCATGAGCTGGACAACTTGCATGAAGGTTTGGAGCAAGCTATGAAAATCCTCAGCGCCGGGGGGAGACTGATAGTCATCTCCTACCACTCCTTGGAAGACCGGATTGTAAAAACGACGTTCCTGGAAATGTCCGACCCAAGGAACCATGGAAGTCTTCGAATTTTGACTAGGAAGCCTATTGTCCCGTGTAGGGAAGAAGTTATTGCAAATCCCAGGTCCCGGAGTGCAAAGCTTAGAGCAGCAGAAAAGTTCTAAGGGAATCGGGGGGGGAATACAGATGGTACCAGCGACGGCTAGGTCTTTACCAAAACCAAAAGAAAGAATCAAAAAGACCCCGGCAAAACCCAGAGAGGCCGGGAAAACACAAAGAAAAGGCGCCGGCCTCGGTAAGCGAATGCTTTTGGCTATGCTCATGACCGGACTTCTCATTGGTAGTCTGGTGCTGCGAGCTCAAGTAATTGATGCAGGCTATCAATTGCAAACGCTTGAACGCATGCTTGCAGCCACTCAGACAGAATATGATCGGCTTAATCTGTCCATAGCACAGTTGAGCTCCCTTGCCAGGATTGAGAAGGAGGCCGTGGCATGTCTTAGTATGACAAAACCTAAGAAAACTGAATTTATTATGGTAGCATCTGTGAGCAATCGCCCGGATTTAGCCAATTACTCAGACAGACCGGTACCTAAGAAGTCACAAGGCCTGGTAGCACACATCTCAGCTCGAACTGAAGATATCCTCATAGGTCTTATTTCACCCTTTGTGGCCAGATGGTTCTACGATATTCCCAGAAACGACCATCCAAGAGTCAGACCGAAATAGATTCTTAAGGTAGGGAACAGCCTGTGTCTAACCACTCGAGCATTACCATGAAAAAGCGGGTAGGCTCGCTTTTTCTTATGTGGGCAGTCGCCACTCTTTTTCTCATGGGAAGACTTTTCTGGGTGCAAGTGGCAAAAAATGAGCACTATCGTAAGCTGGCACTTGATCAACGACTTTATCCGGTTCCTGTGGACGCCCGCAGAGGGACTATCCGAGATGCCAAAGGCAGGGAACTTGCGGTAAGTGTCAGCGCCGATGCAGTGTATGCAATTCCCAGAGATGTAGATGATCCCCTGGAAACTGCGAAGCAGGTTTCTAAAATACTGGGGCTTGATGTAGGGTCCGTAAGAAAGAAGCTCTCGGAACCCCAAGCCACGGTATGGATAGACCGCAGGGTGGATCCTGAAAAAGCAGCAGTTCTTCGAAAACTCAACCTGAAAGGGATTGGGTTTGCAGAGCGTGGCCAGAGATTCTATCCAAAAGATACACTTGCCGCCCATGTCCTGGGCATAGTCGGAATCGACAATCAGGGGCTTGAGGGAATCGAAGTCTGGTATGACTCCTTTCTTCGAGGAACCAGGGGGCAAGTGAGGTCGGAACGAGATGCCACAGGGAAAGAGATCCCAGGTGGAGTCACCGAGTTCATACCACCTGTAGACGGCAATGACCTATATCTTACCATAGACGAGGTAATCCAGTACATCGTCGAGCGTGAGCTGGATAAAGGGATGGCAGAGCTTAAAGCGAAGCGCGGAATGATTCTTGCCATGGACCCCAAAACCGGGGCTGTGTTAGCTATGGCTTCAAGACCTGCCTACAATCCTAACCGCTATTTCGAGGAACCTGACTCCTTGCGCAGAAACCCGATAGTTTCAGATACGTATGAGCCGGGATCGACCTTCAAAATCGTTACAGCCTCTGCCTCCCTGGAAGAACGTGTTGTAAGGCCGGATGACACCTTCTTCGATCCAGGATTCATAAAAGTGGGTGACAGGCAAGTAAGATGTTGGCTTGCAGGAGGGCACGGCAGCCAAACATTTGTGGAGGCCACGGAGAATTCATGTAACGTAGTATTCGCAACCTTAGGCAATAGGCTTGGGCAGGAACGCTTCTATGAGTATATTCAGGCATTCGGATTTGGAAGCTCTCTGGGAATTGACTATCCCGGTGAAGCCACAGGCCTTCTCCAACGCCCCAAAAATGTCGGTCCCGTAGAGCTGGCTAATATCTCATTCGGGCAAGGCATTTCGGTAACTCCCATTCAGTTATTATCCGCCCTTTGCACAATTGCAAACGGCGGCACTCTCATGCGTCCACAGCTTGTTTCGAAGATAGTTGATCCTGACGGGTTTGTCGTAAAGGAATTCCAAAAAGACCCCATAAGACAGGTTATTAGCAAGGAGACATCAAAAGAGCTTTCTCTGATACTCGAGTCGGTAGTTGTCAACGGATCCGGATTCAGAGCTAAGGTGCCCGGCTACCGTGTGGCAGGCAAAACAGGAACCGCAGAGAAGCCTGAAGCGGGTAGATACTCTGATAAGCGAATAGCTTCTTTCTTAGGATTTGCTCCGGTTGAAGACCCGAAGATAGCAATCATCGTAATCTGGGATGAGCCGGATGTGGGTATAAGTTACGGTGGAGTTGTGGCAGCGCCTACATTCCAAGCAATACTAAAGGATGTTCTCAGGTACATGGAGATTCCGCCGAGTATGCCCCCACAGACAGAGGAACCGAGCCAGGAAAGTCAACAAGTGATTGTACCGAACCTTATCGGCCACAACCCTGATGATGCAGGAAGACTCCTTGTAGCTCAATTCGGCCTTGACGTCTCAACAAAAGGTCAAGGGATCAGAGTCGTTCATCAAACACCTGCCCCTGAGGCTAAGGTCAAAAGAGGCACTACTGTCATCCTTTACTTGGATCAACCTGAATCCTATAATGTAGAGGGTGATGTTATAGTCCCCAATGTCATAGGTAAGACCATGAAAGATGTTGCAGTTATCCTATCGGATTTAGGCCTTCGTATGGAAGCTGAAGGCACCGGGGTGGCCAAGAGCTCCCAGCCTCAACATGGGACGTCTGTTAAGCGCGGAGCAATCATCCAAGTCAGGTTTGAGCCTCTTTCACATAACCAGTAGTGCGGGTTACAGATAAATTGTCTAATATTTGTCATATTAGACAATCACAGGCGAAATAATGGTAATAACTACATTGATCGGTAGCGGAGCCGAGATGCTCCAGCGAACATGAGATAGGTGGGGCACGTGAGTGAGAAATCTTGAAAGCCTTCTTTTGAATTCCGGAATGAGTCCATTGAGTTGCAGTGGAAACACTGACGTGGAGATTCAGGGAATCACTTATGATTCCCGCAAAACCAACCCCGGGTATTTGTTTGTATGCATACGCGGAGAACACCATGACGGTCATGATTATGTTCTTGACGCGGCTTCAAAAGGCGCAGTAGCTGTTGTTGTAGACAGAGACTTAGAAAACATTCCGGATACCCTCAGCGTCGTGAGAGTCAGGGATTCGCGAAAGGCTTTAGGTGACCTTGCCAAAGCGTTCTACAATAACCCGTCAGAATCAATGTTTTGTGTGGGAGTAACAGGCACCAAGGGCAAGACCACCACCACTCACTTAATCAAGAGCGTGCTGGATGAAGCAGGAATGTCCTGCGGAATCATAGGGACTCTGGGCTGCGTTTCAGAAAACCTGTCAATTCCCACCAGACACACTACACCTGAATCCTTGGACATCCAAGAATTCCTTGCAAAAATGCTGGCATCCGGAGAAAAGGCGATAGCGATGGAGGTTTCATCCCACGCCATCGCTCTTCACAGAACAAGGGGAATTGACTTCGATGTAGGAGTGTTCACCAATATCGGCCATGATCACCTGGATTTTCACGGTTCATTCAGTAGTTATCTTGCTACAAAGGCATCTTTCTTTGAGACCCTTGGGGCAGGTAGAGACAACAATGGGAACAGTGGGAAAACCAGACTATCCATTATCAATGTGGATGATCCCAACTCTGACTTCATCTTATCGAAAACCCGTACACAAGTCGCAACTTACGGAATCTCTGACAATCTGGCGCGCATAACCGCGAGAGAACTCAGGCTTTATGGGAGGGATACTTCTTTCGTGGCCTGCACCCCCCAAGGAAGTTTTCCTGTTTCCTTCAATCTCAAGGGCATCTTCAATGTTTACAACGCCCTTGCTGCAATAGCGTGTGGGCTTGCGCAAGGACTGGATCCTGATACAATATGCAGGGGTCTTCGATCCCTTAAAGGAGTGCCAGGCAGATTTGAATCAATAGATGAAGGCCAACCTTTTACTGTTGTGATTGATTATGCGCATACGCCTGATAGCCTCGAAAACGTCCTAAGAGAAGCCAGACGCCTAGGATCAGGCTCTCTGACCGTGGTGTTCGGTTGCGGAGGAGACAGGGACAAATCCAAAAGGCCTGTGATGGGAAAGATTGCGGCAACCTTAGCGGACCGCGTGATAGTCACGTCAGACAATCCTAGGACTGAAGAACCCTATGATATCTGCAAAGAAATCGAAGAAGGCATCCTTTATGGAGGATTGCCAAGCTTGGGATATGACATTATTCCGGACAGGACTTGTGCCATAGAAAGAGCAATCTTCTCGGCGCAAGAAGGTGATGTCCTGGTCATCGCAGGCAAAGGACATGAGACATACCAGATATTCCGTGATAGAACCATCCATTTTGACGACAGAGAGATGGCAAGGACTCTTTTGAGGGAGCGTATGCAGAATGCCTGAATTTACACTGGATGAACTTCTTCGCGCAACTTTAGGGGACGCGGAGATCTCAGGAAAACACGAAACATTCCTGGGAGTTTCCATTGACTCACGGGAAGTCAAGGACGGAGAGATTTTCTTTGCCCTGACAGGGCCCAACTTTGACGGACACGATTTCGCGCATGCGGCAGCTCTGAAAGGAGCCCGCGGCATAGTGGCCTCCCGCGCAATCAGAACCTCAGATCTCCCTTGCGGAGTGTGGGTGATTCGAGTGGATGATACCCTGAAAGCCTTACAAAGGCTTGCCCACTACAACAGGAGCCGCTTCGGAGCTCTTGTTGTTGCCGTAACAGGGAGTACAGGCAAGACCTCAACAAAAGATATGATCTACTCTATCTTTGCCCGGCGCATGGAGACCACCAGGACTTATCAAAACTTTAACAATGAAATCGGGGTTGCCCTTACTTTGCTCGGGCTCGAAAAATACCACGAAGCATGTATCGTCGAACTTGCCATGAGAGCTCCGGGAGAGATCCGCGAACTTTCTGAGATTGTCCGGCCGGACATGGGGGTCATCACAAACGTCGGAGAAAGCCATATAGAGCTTCTGGGCTCTTTGGATAACATAGCAAAGGCCAAGTCTGAACTCATTGAGGTTCTCGGAGAAGACGGCGTTGCCGTGCTAAACGGTGATTGTCCCCATACCGCCAAAATGAAAGATATGGTACAAGGCCGCGCAGTTCTTTTCGGGCTCGAAGACTCAAATGAAGCCAGGGGAAAAGACATGGTGAATCTCGGGAAGGACGGGACTCAATTCACTGTCGAGTATGGAAGACGCTCTTTCCCGGTGCATGTTCCTGTCCCAGGCATCCACAATGTCTACAACGCATTGGCGGCAGCTGCTGTTGCGCTTGTATCAGGCCTTGATACACGTGCTATCACCGAAGGGCTTGCCAATCTCGAATTGACTTTTCAGCGCATGGACATTCAAGAAGCTCCCTCCGGATTTACTCTGATTGATGACACTTACAATGCAAGTCCTTCATCTGTGAATGCAGCCTTACACGTCCTTGAGGATATTCGAGGCACAAAAAGGAGGGCAATCGCAGTCTTAGGAGACATGCTGGAACTGGGCCACATCGCTGAGACTGCCCATCGAAACATAGGTAAAGCGGTCATAGAACGTTCTGTAGATGTTCTCATCACCGTAGGAGATTTGGCTCGTCTTACAGGGCAGGAGGCTGTTCGCCTAGGCATGAATCGGGATACGGTCTTTGCGTTTAATGAAAAGAGTCAGGCAATAGACACCCTAAGGAAGCTTGTGAGCCCGGGTGACGTAATCCTTGTCAAAGGTTCCAGATCAATGGAGATGGAGGAGATTTCCAAGACTCTCTTGGAAAGCATTGGAGGCGGACCCCATGTCTCATGAAGCATACTCAGCTCTACTGGCTTTCGCAATAGTAATGGTAATCGGACCTACATCTATCAAACTCCTCAAGGCTCTGAAGTTTGGACAGTCTATACGGCAGGATGGGCCTTCCACCCACCTTAAAAAGGCCGGCACGCCAACAATGGGCGGGGTAATGATCCTCCTTGGCGCCGCCTTGTCCACTCTTATCTTGGCGCCTCGAACCTTGGACGTGTCATGGGCACTATTTCTCACCCTGGGATTTGGAGCAATAGGACTCGCTGACGACTTTATCATAGTTGCTCTCCGCAGGCCCCTTGGGTTACGCGCAAGGCACAAACTTGCCTTACAGGCCCTGTTAGCAGCGCTTCTAGGGATCTATGTAGCCACTGCGCCGGAACTCGGAACCGTTGTCGCTGTTCCGTTTACCTCTCTTCGATTGGATTTTGGAATAGTTGGGTATCCGTTGTTTGTGATTTTCATTATGTTAGCCATATCCAATGCAGTGAACCTAGCTGACGGTCTCGACGGACTTGCTGCAGGAACAACAGCTTTAGCCTGTGTCACATACAGCATAATTGCCGCCTTTCTGGAAAGACATGACCTCGCTGTTTTCGCTTCCGCTCTTGCAGGCGCTTGTGTAGGCTTCTCCTGGTTTAATTGCCATCCTGCAGAGGTGATAATGGGAGATACCGGCTCTCTTGCTCTTGGAGCAGCCTTGGGTGGTTTAGCGATTCTCACAAAGACAGAATTCCTTCTGATTATCATAGGCGGGGTTTTTGTCCTTGAGGCATTGTCTGTGGTCATCCAGGTCACCTATTTCAAGCTTACCGGTGGCAAGAGGGTTTTTAAGATGAGCCCTATTCACCATCATTTTGAGTTGTCAGGATGGAAAGAGCCGAAAATAGTGACGCGATTTTGGATCCTCGGACTGGTTTTTTCGGTGCTTGGATTCCTGGCTCTTGTGAATTAACAGAGCACTATACGGCATAAATAAGACTGAAAACCGGAGGCGGGAGTCAAGAGGGAGGGTAGATATGATGAGCCGTAAAAGAAAGCCACGTGCGGATTATTCACCGGACATAGTAATCTTCTTGATTACCCTTGCCTTGTTGAGCATAGGAGTAGTCATGGTTTTCAGCGCCAGCTCCGTAAGTGCACGATCAATCTTTAACGACACCTACTACTTCCTCAAGCGTCAATTGGCATGGGCAGGACTGGGCATTCTGGCAATGACAATCACGATGCAAATTGACTACACTGTCTGGAAGAAATTGGCCTGGCCTGCTCTCATCATAACAATCCTCTTGCTCGTTGCTGTTCTCGTTCCCGGGCTTGGTGTCGCAATCCGGGGCTCAAGGAGATGGATTGACATAGGTCCTATTCCATTTCAACCTTCTGAGATCGCAAAGATATCGATAGTTCTCTTCATGGCGAGTTTTCTGTCAGACCGGATCGGAAGGATGCATCAGTTCTCCCGTGGGCTACTGGCGCCTTTGATTATCCTGGCGATAGTGTTCGGCCTGATAGTGTTGGAACCGGATTTCGGCACTGCCGGCACCATTGTGGCGGTTTCACTTATTATGTTATTTGCTGCCGGGGCCAGTATTATCCACCTTTTGTCTTTAGCTGCCTTAGGAATTCCAGGGCTTTGCGCCATGGCTATTGCAGCTCCTTATAGAGCCAGACGTTTCTTGGCGTTTCTTGATCCGTGGGAAGATCCGTTAGGATCGGGTTTTCACATAATTCAGTCCCTTCTCGCATTGGGTTCCGGTGGGTTATTCGGCGTTGGGCTGGGAAGGAGCAGGCAGAAATTTCTTTATCTCCCCATGCAGCACACAGACTTTATTTTTGCTATTATCGGAGAGGAACTGGGTTTTGTGGGGGCTGCCTTAGTACTTATATTGTACTTCCTTTTTGCCTGGCGTGGCCTACGTATATCCATAGCCACGCCTGATGCCTTTGGAAAGCTGCTTGCAGTTGGTATAACGACAATGATAGTGTTTCAAGCAGTAGTCAATATCGGGGTCGTTTCCGGAGCTCTCCCCATCACAGGCATAACATTGCCCCTTATCAGTTCCGGCGGGTCGTCCCTTGTAACGACATTGGCTGCCATAGGAGTGCTTCTCAATATCTCCAAGCACTCAACTTTGAGGTGAGATAAGTGAACGTCGTAATTGCCGGAGGAGGCACCGGAGGACATATATATCCCGGAATAACAATAGCAAAAGCCCTCATCGAGAGGATACCCGATGCCAAGGTCACATTTGTCGGCACAAAAAAGGGATTGGAAGTTGATGTTGTGCCGAAAGAAGGTTTCGAGCTGCTCCTTATAGACGTTGTGGGATTTCAGCGTAAGTTGTCCCCAGATACGCTCACAACCTTTTATCGTGCAGCCAAAGGAATCTTTCAAGCCAGGGCAATAATGAAGAAACTCCAACCTGAGGTCGTGGTAGGAACAGGAGGCTATGTGTCAGGGCCTGTTGTGCTCGCAGCTTGGCTCTTGGGCATACCAACTCTAATCCATGAACAGAATGCCCTGCCCGGATACACCACGCGAATTCTTTCACGTATTGCCGATGTGGTGGCATTAACATACCCGGAGTCTGTCAAGTATTTTCCTAAACGCGAAAAAACACGCCTGACCGGAAACCCGATAAGACGTCAAATACTGGAAACAACGAAGGCTCAAGGGTTAGCTGCGTTTCAACTTGACCCTGGACTGCTTACCCTTTTGGTATTCGGCGGCAGTCAAGGCGCCAGAGCCATCAATAAGGTAATGGTCAAGGTACTGCCGAAAATAATGAAATCCAAAGATATTCAGGTAATATATCAAACAGGCAGGCATGATCACCATTGGGTCACAAAGGAATTGGAAACCAATTGCGCTGAGGCACTGAGAACACGACGTCTCACAGTAAAAGACTATATTTATCGTATGGACCATGCCATGGCTTGCTCTGACCTTGTAGTAGGCAGGGCGGGCGCTATATCAATTGCAGAAATAACCGGGCGCGGTTTGCCGTCAATCCTTATTCCCTTTCCAGGTTCAGCTGAGGGGCATCAGGAGATGAACGCAGCAGCGCTTGAGAAGGCCGGCGCAGCCCTGGTGATTCACGAGAAGGATCTAACCCCGGAATGCCTACTCCAAGCCATCCGTCAAATCATGGATGACGAAAATCGACGCAAACAGATGGCAAGAGAATCCCTCAAGCTGGGTCGGCCTGGGGCTACTGATGACTTAGTGGATATTGTCGTTTCCTTGGCAAAGGGACATGCCTGACGGTCTCGGATTTACGAAAGTAGCACGAAAGCCTAAAGCAGCATAGGATTAATATGCACGGATCTACGCTGCCTTGTCTAGGTCCTCGGAAAGTAGGGTGCAGTTTGGGAGAAATTGATTTTACAAAGTTGAAAGGCAAAATACACTTCATCGGCATTGGAGGACACGGAATGAGTTCGATAGCTAAAGTCCTCCTGGAAATGGGTTGCTCCGTAAGCGGGAGCGATATCCTGCCATCCCCGCGACTTCAATACCTTCGGCAACTCGGAGCCGGCGTTCACGTAGGGCATGACGCATCTAATGTATCAGGCGCAAGTATTGCAGTAGTCAGTGCCGCAGTCCCTCCGGACAACATAGAAGTTGCGACAGCCAACCTAAGAGGAATACCGGTGCTGACCCGCGCTGAAATACTGGGAGAACTCGTAGAGGCCAAATTCGGAATTGCAGTCACAGGCACTCACGGCAAGACCACTACGTCATCTATGATAGGACTTGTAATGATCGAGGCAGGCTTGGATCCCACGATTATCCTTGGTGAAGAAGCGCAAGAAGTGCCTATGGGGGGTAGATGCGGCCAAGGCGAAGTCATAGTGGTTGAAGCAGACGAAGCCTACGGATCTTTCCTCAAGATTAAACCCAGGATCGCAGTGGTAACCAATATTGACGATGATCACCTTGATTATTACAAGACCTCGGAATCCATTGATCGTGCCTTTGCGACGTTTCTAAGTGGTATAGATGACCGTGATCTGGCAGTCCTGTTTGCTGATGATCCAAGAGTCATGGCACTTGAAAGACACTTGCGATGCAGACGGCTTCTGTTTGGCGTGGAAAACGGTGATCTATTGGCCCATGACCCTGTGGTAAAAAATGCAGGTTGTAAATTCCAAGTAACTTTCAAAGAAACTCCTTTGGGAAGCGTGGAACTTGTAGTGCCCGGGAAGCATAATATATGCAATGCCTTAGCCTCTATTGCAGTAGGGCTTGAACTTGGTATTCCGTTCCATACAATCAAGGACAGTTTAGGAAGATTTACAGGAGCGAGAAGGCGTCTGGAATTCATAGGTGAAGTCCAAGACATCCTGGTGTTGGACGACTATGCTCACCACCCGGCGGAAATTGAGGCGACAATATCCGCTCTTAAGGAAACCCGTAACAGACGACTCGTGGTAGTATTTCAGCCCCAGAGATTTACCAGGACCCAGTTGCTTTTTGATAGATTTGTAAAAGCCTTTTCTTGCGCTGATCTTGTGGTAATAACTGACATATATCACCGGGGCACAGGTGAACAGCCAATACCTGGCGTAACCGCGGAAGGACTTGCAGAGGAAATCAAGAAACATAGTAACCCTCGGACAATCTTCATCAGAAACATAGATGAGATTGCCCGGGAGTTAATCGGCCTTGTGGAACGCGGTGACATAGTCGTGACTATGGGCGCAGGCAACATAGACTCTGTAGCAAGAGAACTTGTGCAAAGGATGAGGGATGAGTGGACGGAATGACCCTGGCATTGCAGCTGAAAGACAAGGTGCGCGGACCGGTATATGCTGATGAACCTATGTCCCGCCATACTTCGTTTCGAATTGGAGGTCCTGCCGATGTCTTAGTTGTGCCTCAGGACATCAAAGACCTTTTGGCTCTCATTAAGGTCCTATCTGACATGCAAGCGCCTTTCCATATTATAGGCGCGGGCACCAACCTTCTGGTGAAAGATGAAGGAATACGGGGAGTCGTAATAAAAATCGCCAATACCCTCTCCCATATCAGTCGTGGAGATGACGGTATCCTACGGTGTGGAGCAGGCGCGCTATTACCGTCAGTGTGTAAGAATGCTGCACTCAGAGGACTTTCAGGCCTGGAATTTGCAAGTGGCATACCGGGGACCGTAGGCGGGGCGGTAGCAATGAACGCAGCAGCCTTTGGCGGGTTCATGGCTGAATTTGTTGACACAGTAAGAGCCATTACCTACGACGGACGCCAAATAAGCTTGGACCGTGAAAACCTTGAACCGGGAACAAAAACCACCCGCATCCTTACGGAACCTTTAATCCTTGTGGAAGTGGATTTCGCCTTGAAACAAGATGACCCTGAAAGAGTCCGTAATCGCATGGAAGAATATTTTCAAAAACGCGCTCATGGTCAACCTTTGAACTTACCCAGCGCCGGGTGCGCGTTTAAGAATCCTACCGGTGAAGGAGCAGGCAGGTTCATAGATGCAGCCGGACTCAAGGGAACCTGTGTAGGCGGCGCTGAGGTCTCTCGCCTTCATGCGAATTTCATAGTGAACAAGGGAGGCGCCACCGCTGAAGATGTGATTTCTCTCATGAAACACGTGCAAGAGGTAGTCTACTCCAAGTTCCAAGTGATGCTAGAACCCGAGGTAAGAATCCTTGGAGGGTAAATATGTGGGGGTGACTCCGCTGTGAAATTAAAGATTACCGGCCCGAGACCTCTCTATGGATTGGTCAAAGTCGGAGGCGCGAAAAATGCGGCCTTAAAAATAATGGCTGCGTCACTCTTGGCCGGCGGACCGTGCAAACTCATGGGTATTCCACAGATCGCAGATGTGAATACCATGGCAGGTGTCTTAAAAGGCCTGGGAGCAACAGTGGATTTTCACAAGGACGGCAGTATTGTCATTGATCCATCAGGCGTAAGCAAGCTGGAACCCTCTGAGGAACTGGTAATAAGAATGCGTGCATCGATACAAGTCATGGGACCGCTTTTGGCGCGGTTCGGCTATGTGAAGACAAGGCAACCCGGAGGGTGCAACATAGGGCCTCGCCCAATCGACTTGCATCTGAAGGGATTTTCAGCGCTGGGCGCTGAGATTAGAGAAGAATATGGTTATGTATCAGCCCAGGCATCTACATTGAGAGGTGCGGAAATCCTCCTGGATATCCCTAGCGTAGGCGCAACGGAAAACATAATGACCGCAGCCTGTCTGGCTGAAGGTACAACTATTCTTCGAAACGCAGCGCGAGAACCTGAAATAATAGATGAACAGAACTTCCTCAATCGTTTAGGCGCGAACATAAAGGGAGCAGGCACAGACACGATTAAAATAGAAGGCGTAAGAGAGCTCCACGCAACTGACTATACAGTAATTCCTGATCGTATAGAAGCAGCGACATTCATGACTGCAATAGCAGTAGTAGGAGGCGAAGCCTGCATTGAGAATACCATTCCCGAACACCAACAAGCTCTCATTGCCAAGCTCCGGGAAACAGGGGTTGAAATCATAGAAGGGGATAATTATGTGATTGCCAAGAGGCCCTGGCAAAAACGGTTGCAGGCCACTAATATTCGCACCTTACCGTACCCGGGGTTTCCCACAGATGTGCAGCCCCAGTTCGTTGCTGCCATGAGTTTAGCGGAAGGCACATCTGAAATAATTGAAGGTGTTTTCCCATTACGGTTTAAGTATACTGAAGAACTGACAAAGATGGGCGCCAAGGTAACGGTGGACGGGAAATTGGCTGTGATAACCGGGGTACCTGCTTTGCACGGCACTACGTTGGAAGCACCGGATCTTCGGGGAGGCGCTGCGCTAATCCTTGCAGCGTTGGCTGCTGAAGGCACAACTGAACTCGGCGGCATAGAACACATTGATCGGGGATATGAGGATCTTCCGGGAAAATTAAGCCTCTTAGGCGCTTCAATTGAACGAATAAACGGAGCAAAAAAGCGCCAGGCAGGATAATAGGAGTAAAGCCGTGAACGAAGACTACTTGTCTGAAGAAGAGGAAAGATCTCCATCCAAACTGATTCCCATTGCCCTAATTCTGCTGTTTTTGGCCGGCGCATGTTTTGGATTTCTCAAATCCTCATTCTTTCTCGTAGATCACATAGATATCTTAGGATGTACAACCCTTGCGCCTGAAGAACTAAGGACTGTTGCGAATTACGTCAAAAATACAAACATTTTCGATGTAGATCTGGTTGCGCTAGCCAAAAGGATTGAGACCAATCCAAGGGTGGACAAGGTTCTCATAAAACGCAGGCTTCCTTCTACACTGGTATTAGATGTGACAGAGAGAGCCGCAATTGCGATCATGCCATATTCCGGCTACTATGTCCTTGTGGATGCATCCGGCTTTGCCATTGGAATTGCTGAATCCTATAAAGAAGAAGACCCTCCTCTGATCACCGGTATCAGGCCACAACAAGTACTGGTCGGAAAGCGAATTGATCACAATGAACTTGATTATGCGCTCCTGGTCACAAGTGTCCTTCCGCTGGATGTCGTAAGAGAAGTCTCAGAGATCAACTTCTCTGACACCACCGGCATTTCAATCTACCTACAATCCGGCACCTGGGTAGCGCTGGGTTTAGGAACCCGAAATGAGTACCTTACACGCCTCGATGTCTTGAATTCACTCTTACACAAGCTGGATAAGGAAAACCGGCATGCAGCTTACATTGACGTCAGGTTTCCAAAAACGCCCGTAGTAAAAGACCGCCACTAGTGACAAATTCCCAAGCTATAGTATAATTTACAGGGGAGTTGAGGTTCCAGCTTGGGGGGTAAGAGGTGAAAAGAGCTCGGGCCTTTGAGCTATATGTCGCAGGAGTGTGCGTTATCCTTGGCATATTGCTGGTAGGACAAGTCAGAACACAGGAATACATCGGGAAAAGTCAGATACCGTCAAGACGCTTGGAAGACTTGAGCGACATGCTAAGAAGATCTGACGCAGAAAGATTGATCCTGGAAAAGGAAGTTGAAGTCCTCAGAGAGCAAGTATCCAAAGTTGTAGAAGGGGAAAAGGCCGCTGAAACCGTTCGGGTTGAACTTGCAAGAACAAGAATGGTGGCGGGACTGGCAGCTGTTGAAGGCCCAGGCGTAATTGTCACACTAAATGACAGCAAACGCCAAGCCGGGCCAGGAGAAAGCCCGGAACTTTTCCTTGTTCATGATAATGATATCCTTCAAGTAGTCAATGAATTGTTTGCAGCAGGGGCAGAAGCTGTATCCGTAAACGGCCAGAGGATGGTTGCAACTTCTGAAATCAGGTGTTCCGGCCCTGTGATTTCCGTCAACAATGTCCGTATTGGACCACCCTACGAGATACATGCAATTGGCAACATTGACGCTCTGGACAGCGCGTTGCATATGAGAGACGGAATACTGGATACTCTTAGAGCATGGGGGATCGAGGCAAAAGTTCAGAAATCAGCTGCCGTTCACGTTCCGGGTTATAAAGGTGGTTTGTATTTTCAATACGCCAAGCCGGCTTTGGAGGGAGCACAGAAATGATGCTGCCTGCTATCGGACTCGTTGTTGGTATTATAATAGCCCTACTTACACCTTTACGTTTTCCTATAGAATACTCACAGTATATTGCTATCGGTATTCTGGCAGCGCTGGATTGCGTATTCGGCGGTATTCGAGCAGGGTTGCAGGGAACGTTTGATAAGACTGTTTTCATATCCGGATTTCTGGTAAACACAGCGCTGGCCACAGTCCTGACTATGGTAGGGGATAAACTCGGTGTTGACCTCGTCCTAGGCGCAACTGTGGCGTTTAGTATCAGGATTTTTACAAATGTAGGCATCATCCGAAGATATATTCTTGATAAGTGGTTCAGGAAGACTCTCAAGTGAAGAGGAGTCATCCAAAATGCGTTGAATTCTCTGTGTAGTAGATGCAGGAGGTAATCTATGTCTGACAACAGTATTATTACCGGCTTGGATATCGGCACTACCCGAATAGTAGAAATCATAGCCAGAGTAAACGCAGATGGCGGAATTGATATTCTAGGCGTCGGCGAAGAACCGTGTCAGGGGCTTCGCCGTGGATTAATTGTTGATATTGATTCAGTCGCCTCTGCGATCGAAGTTGCAAATAAACGTGCAACACGCATGGCAGGTGTTAACATACACAGTGTATTTGTGGGAGTTCCGGTTATTCGCGTATCATGCGCTGCAAGTCGTGGTATGACAGCGACCACAGGAGACGACTGGCGAGTAACTGCCCTTGACGTGAAACAAGCGCTTGACGCAGCGAAAGTTCTTGCTATTCCGCCTGATCGCGAGGTTATATCAGTCTTGCCCCATGAATACATAGTTGACGGATTAGGCGGTATACAAGACCCTCGAGGGATGACCGGTATCAGATTGGAGGTCGCTGCCAGGGTTATTACGGGACACGTGGCAATCCTTGAAAACATTACAGAAAGTGTGGAACGAGCAGGATTATCTATTGAAGGACGCATTCTCGAGCCTGTAGCCGTTGCAGATGCAATTCTCACAGATGAGCAAACTCATAGGGGAGTAATGCTGATTGACATCGGTGGACAGATAACCCAAGTCGTAACATTCTATGAGGGAACTCCAATCCAATTCCTATGTATACCAATAGGAGGTATGCACCTCACAAATGATATAGCCATAGGCATGAAGGTCCCGTTTGAGGAAGCGGAGAAAATAAAGCATAGAAGCGCCTCCGTCGGCGAGAACGATGAAGACGCAGATGAATTCATAAAAGACATAATAGACGCAAGATTGCGGGAAATTATTGAGCTTATCGAAACAGAAACCCGTGAAGTCCGGACGAGCGGGCTCGTATCGTGTGGTGTAGTTTTTGCGGGGGCAGGCTCGCATGCCCCTGGCACTCTCGAACTGGCCGGTGAGATTCTTGATTTACCGGCGCAAATTGGCAAATCCCAGCCGGTTAGTGTGCCAAAAGGAATTGAGCCTCGTAACCTATCGCAAGTGGCTTTAGGAATTACACGGCATGTGGCAGGGGATTTCCGATTCCTGGTCGCAAGGGAAGCTGAGCCCTCTGCGTTCAAGAGGGTTCTTTTCAATGTTCGAGGATGGTTCGATGAGTTCTTAAAAGACTTCTTCTAAACTGAATTTGGCGGTTACCGCAGGAGGGATCATACGTGTTCAACCTGGAACTTGAAATGGAGCAGTTCACAAGCATTAAGGTGATAGGGGTCGGAGGAGGAGGTTCCAATGCAATAAACCGGATGATAACGTCAGGGTTATCAGGTGTTGAGTTTCTGGCAGTTAATACTGACGCGCAGGCACTGGCGATATCCGACGCCAGTGTAAAAATCCAGGTTGGTGAAAAACTCACAAAAGGCCTTGGCGCAGGTTCAAACCCGCAGATTGGAGAACAGGCGGCACAAGAGAGTTATGATATCATTCGGCGCGCCTTAGAAGGAGCGGACATGGTGTTTATCACCGCAGGGATGGGCGGCGGAACAGGTACAGGAGGAGCACCTGTCGTGGCTTCTATCGCAAAAGAACTGGGCTCTCTTACTGTAGGCGTAGTGACGAAACCATTTACCTTTGAAGGCAAAAAACGCATGGCTCAGGCAGTCGCAGGCGTCGAGAACTTAAAAAGCAAGGTAGACGCGCTTATTGTCATACCCAATGACAGACTCCTGCAAGTCAGTGAGCCTGCCACCTCAATTCTTGATGCTTTCCAGTTGGCAGATGATGTGCTGCGTCATGGAGTCCAAGGCATCTCCGACCTAATTACAGTGCCCGGCTTGATAAATGTTGATTTTGCAGACGTAAGAACGATCATGTGCGACGCGGGTTCCGCTCTAATGGGTATCGGTACAGCCTCAGGTGAAGGCCGTGCTCAGAAAGCAGCAAAAGCTGCAATAGAAAGCCCGCTTCTTGAGACAACTATTAACGGCGCCAAAGGTGTGCTCATGAATATTACAGGAAGCAGCAATTTAGGCCTCTTTGAGGTGAATGAAGCTGCAGAGCTTATCGCAAAAGCCGCCGACGCTGACGCAAATATCATATTCGGCGCGATGATCGACGAGAACCTTACCGATGAAATCAAGATAACCGTTATTGCCACGGGTTTTGAAGCAAAGGCCAGGGAAAGAGTGGGGCTGGAAGCTGTAGAAATCAGCGATTTTGCAGGCAGTGAAGATCTGGACATACCTGCCTTCCTTAGACGAGGACGAGGGCAGAAACGTTAAATTGTACGACGCCTTCGTCATTTTGCCTTTAATTCTGACATAATTCACGGCAAGAAGATTGTATACTTAATAAGGAGATGAAAGCGTATCGTCTTGTCTATGATCGGCAGCGTTCGGGGGTGAATCCCATGCCTTATAAGACTGTCATGAGTGCCTCTGTGATGACTCTTGCTATGCATTGGCTCACCCTGTGGGCAACCGGAGAGATTCTCGGCTGTAGAGTAAAACATGCCAAGCTACTTGTTGCATCAATTACAGCCGGACTCATAGACGCAGTCATCATAATATCGCTGCTCTTTGGATATCTTCGTGCATATGCTGCAATCCCACTGGCAATCCTTTCAATACTGCCTGCAGTCAGAATATCCTTCGGGCCTTTGCCCTTATCCAAGTTTATCTTGGTCTCCGGTCATGTTCTGGGGATTAGTATCTTGGCATTCGGAGGCGCCTCATCTACCGCTTACCTCACAGGGCGCAGGCTCATACCTACACTTTTCGGCCTCTTGGGAACTGTCCTAATAACTACGGAAATCGGATGGGGCTACGTCCGTCGGAGATTTCGAGAATGGCTTTTATATGTGCCGATAGAAATTCACTTTGGTGATATTTGGTTTCAAGTGAACGCTTTGATTGATACAGGAAACAGACTCAAGGATCCCCTTACAGGATCCCCTGTGATTCTCCTGGAATACAACACAGCAGTAAAGTTTCTTCCCGAGGAAGTCAGGCGGGCGTTCATGGCTTTCGACGCAGGTGACCTGGGGCTCATCTCAGAACTTCTGGCAAATTCGACGTGGCTTGCCAGGTTCCGAATAATCCCCTTTGTCTCAATAGGCGAGGGGAAGGGTCTCCTCCCGGGATTCAGAGCCGATGAAATCCTTATCTCAGACGGAACTCGAAACTTCCGTGCGAAGAATGTAGTCGTTGGAATACACGTAAGCAAGTTTTCCAAAGGACGCGCATTTGCTGCGCTCCTTCATCCCGATGTTTTGGCGGAGGCTTCCTAATCACAGGTACACATGATCTCTCAATACTGCCTAGGAGGAGACTGGGATGGAAATAGGTCTCCCTTTTATGAATCGACTCCTCTCTCTAAGGCTAAAGAGTGTGCTATGGGCAATTAATTCCGGCCTCGTTCGTAGCCGTCACATTCATTATGTGGGTAATGGGGGAGAGGTCTTGCCTCCACCCCTTTCAACCAGTGAGGAAAGCGAGCTCTTAACCCGCTTGGAAATGGGAGATACACAAGTAAAAGGTGAGCTGATCGAGAGAAATCTGAGACTTGTAGTGTATATTGCAAGGAAATTTGAGAATACTGGGATAGGCGTGGAAGACCTTATATCCATTGGAACTATCGGCCTGATCAAGGCTGTCAATACGTTTGATCCGTCAAAAAGAATAAAGCTGGCTACATATGCATCCCGCTGCATAGAAAATGAAATCCTCATGTACCTGCGCAGAAGCAACAAGGTTAGATCTGAAGTATCCTTTGACGAGCCCCTCAATGTAGATTGGGACGGTAATGAACTACTCCTGTCTGATGTCATGGGCACTGACAGCGATATTGTGTACAGATGCATAGAGGAGCAGGTAGATAAATCATTATTGGATGATGCTATGCAGAGGTTGTCCACGAGGGAAAAGAGAATAGTGGAGCTCCGGTTCGGACTTGGCGACGGAAAAGAAAAAACGCAAAAAGAGGTTGCAGACTTACTGGGAATCTCTCAATCTTATATATCCAGGCTGGAAAAGAGGATTATAAGAAAATTGAGGCGCGAAATCAGAAAAGTAGAGTAAACTATAGGGACTTGAAAGGAGGGCCCATATTGAACACATACGACCTGATGAAGAAATACGTAGCTTCTCAAGCTATAGACTATGCCTTATCTCTTTTAGCCAAGGATCCTCAGCGAAACTTGGTAACATTAACCAGGATTCTGGAGTTGTTTGCAGGCGGACCCAACGAGAGAAAGCAAATTCAGATGGCAAGAAAGGCATTTGAAGACCCAGACCATGTATGGACCAAACTGGCAGAACGAGGATTCTCCGAGCTTCACGCAAGTTATCGAACACGAGGACTGGTCAATCTCTTCATCAATGAGGCATACATGGGTCAACAGGAACGAAAGCTGCATGCTGAGGAGTTAGGAACACCTATTCCGTCCTTGCTTGTAATAAGCCCAACAATGCGGTGTAATCTAAGCTGTACAGGGTGTTACGCAGGACGCTATTCGAAAGAAGGGGAAATTGACGAATCAACCTTGGACAGGATTATTACGGAAGGGAAAGAGCTTGGCATTTATTTCTATGTGATTTCAGGAGGAGAGCCGTTTCTCAGGGAAGACCTGCTGAATATTGCAGACAAACATGATGACGCCGTCTTTATGGTATATACCAACGGTACTCTCATAGATCAGAATTTGGCCCGCAGCCTGGCGGAGTTGGGAAACATCTCACCTGCAATCAGCTTAGAAGGAATGGAAGCGCAAACAGATGCAAGGCGTGGCCCGGGGATGTTTCAGGCAGTTATGAAAGCAATGGATTGCTTAAGGGAAGCAGGCGCGGTGTTTGGATTTTCAGCTACGTATACCAGGGGTAATATCGACGCTCTTACCGATGAAGCCTTTATCGATATGTTGATTGACAAAGGCGCTATGTATGGTTGGTTTTTCATGTTAATCCCAGTGGGAAAAGATGATGATATGGACCTCATGTGTACCCCTGCTCAGCGTGATACTATGAGAAGACACGTAATCAACCTTCGAAAAACAAAGCCCATCTTTGCCATTGACTTCTGGAATGACGGCCCAATGGTATCCGGTTGTATGGCAGGAGGCAGAAGTTACCTGCATATTAACGCCAACGGAGATATTGAACCATGTGTGTTCATTCACTTTGCTGTCGACAACATAAAGAATACTACCTTGAAGAAGGCTTTAACATCTCCGTACTTCATGGATATCAAAGCACGAATGCCACTTAACGAAAACCACTTAAGACCGTGTATGATAGTAGATAACCCGCATATACTGAGGGATGTCGTGTGCAAGCATGGCGCAAAACCTACCCACATAAACGCTGACGCAGTCATTACCGTTCTTGCCGATGATCTGGATGAATACGCTGAAGAATATGGAGAACTGGCGAAATCAGCCTGGGAAAACGAATATATTACTGGGCAGGCTCAGCATACTCGTTCGCCTCAACAAGAATAACGTCCATTCCGATTCTCTTAATCCTTGACCAGGGAATTACGTAATCATTGTACCGTCCGAGAATCCCCATAAACTTTGTAGGGCCTGGCACCATAATTGATGTTACCTGCCCTGTAGTAAGATCTATCTCCATATCGCAGATAGGCCCTAATCTCCGTCCGTCAACAACATTTACGACTTCACGGGTTCTCAGGTCTGAGACACGGACCAGCATACCTATCACCCCCCGCGTTTCCACAAATCTATTATATTCGACACTCTAGTATTGTGTGCAGAGACAGATACCTCACAGGAGGTCTTTCAGTGATAGGGGTAGGTAGGCAGACAATCCGGACATCTCAAGAATCGGAATTGCTATGAGAAAGTCATGAATCCATGGTTCATTAAGCGATGCCTTGAAGTTCATATTGAGTCTGAGGAGGGCTTCATCAGGAGAAATATTTGAATCTAATCCTTGTATTCTCCCACCGTCTGCAATTTCAATGAAACACAACGGAGGAAAGAGCACACACCACCAGTTTTGCCCCGCTCCTCTGCCGAGAATAACCCGAATAGCATCGTAATCTCCCTGCGGTACTTGGAAATCTCCATAGGTACACGGCGGAAACGAGAATGTTCCGAGTTCCACTGTGACATCATAACACTTGCCTTCTTTGTCCAATTCGTCTCGAGCTGCATTTTCAATCCTGCTAATGCTTTCAGACAGTACCTGCCATACCTCAGGCTTTGTGGTAGCTTCGATAAGCAGTCCTCTTACTTCCCTTAAGATAGTGTCTCGAATTACCATTTTCAGAGCCTGATCATCCGGACTGTCACTGTTTGCCATAATGTGCAATCTTATCAGGTTTGTGGTATTAAAAGCTGTCTTTGCATCGTGCAACAGTTGAGCGAAGCTTTCCCCGGACGACACTTCCAGTATCATAATGGCAAGTACGA
This sequence comes from Bacillota bacterium, assembly GCA_012518595.1. GTDB lineage: Bacteria > Bacillota > SHA-98 > UBA4971 > UBA4971 > UBA4971. The sequence continues at coordinate 2,912 of JAAYRV010000258.1, read as the reverse complement.
ATAAGACTATGAGACAGAATTTTACTGTCTTTGCTCGCAATAATACCACCTCCAAAGCTTCGAATCGTACTTAAGACACTCAGACAAAACGTCTCATATGTTTTAGCGCAGCTTTCTCAAGTCGCGATACTTGCGCCTGAGATATTCCGATTTCGTCAGCTACTTCCATTTGAGTCCTGCCTTCAAAGAACCTTAGTCTTAGGATTAGTCTTTCCCTTTCATTCAGTTTTCCCATTGCCTCTCTGATGGAAATTCCTTCAAGCCAAGTGGAATCCTGGTTCTTCTCGTCGCCTACCTGATCCATAATGAAGATGGGATCCCCGTTGTCGTGATAGATGGGTTCAAATAATGAAACCGGCTCCTGAATAGCATCTAACGCATATACAATCTCTTCACGAGGCAGTTTCAACTCGTCAGCAATTTCGCTTATTGAAGGTTCTCTTGAGTTTTTGTTTATCAGAGTATCTCGAACCTGAAGGGCTTTATATGCTACATCCCTCAATGAGCGAGATACGCGAATAGGGTTATTGTCCCGCAGGTACCTTCTGATCTCGCCGATTATCATAGGAACGGCGTACGTGGAAAACTTCACGTTCTGTGACAAATCAAAGTTATCAATGGCTTTCATGAGACCGATACATCCTACCTGAAAAAGATCATCTACACACTCACCACGGTTATTGAATCGTTGTATCACGCTTAGGACCAAACGGAGATTCCCATGTATCAGTTTATCGCGTGCCTCTTTGTCACCTTGTCTTACACGCTGCAGGAACTCGCGCATTTTTTGGTTCGAGAGAACCGGCAGCTTTGATGTGTTTACCCCGCAGATCTCCACTTTGTTTATTATCATGAGAGGTCCCTCACGTTTCCAAAATATCTCAGCCTTAATAAGATTATTGCCTTCTAAATGAAGTTTTATTCCGAAGATACCCTGGCTTGCCCCGGGATGAAACACATAAAAAAACCCGTCGGATTGCGTGATTTTCTATTGATCCCCAATATATTGAATGGTAAAATGGTATCATACACAACATATGGTAAATAGTGCATTATCAATCATATGTTCGGAGGGACAACAATGAAGTGTCCGTTTTGTGGATACGAAGACAGTAAGGTAGTAGACTCTCGTGCTACCATTTCCGCCTCGGCAATCAGGCGAAGGCGAGAATGCCTCAAGTGTCAAATGCGGTTCACCACGTATGAGACAGTAGAAAAAGCGCCTATGATGGTCATCAAGAAAGACGGTCGCAGAGAACCTTTCGATCGGAACAAGCTTTTGTCAGGCCTTATGAAAGCCTGTCAAAAACGTCCGATATCTGCAAGCGCTATTGAAGAGCTTGCAAGTGACGTAGAGAGAGAGCTTCGCAGCGGGCTTGACCGAGAAGTAGAAAGCAGCGCAATTGGGGAAGCAGTGCTCCGTCACTTAAAAGACCTTGATAAGGTAGCATATGTCAGGTTTGCGTCAGTGTACAAAGAGTTTCAGGATATCGAGACTTTTGTAAGAGAAATAGAAGAATTGCATAACAGATAAGTAGGGGAGGAGTAATTGATGGAAGGATCCCTAAGACTGGCTGCCCCGGAAGACCCGTGGACAGAAGATGAAGGTTTGCCCAGAGCATTTGCAAGTATTCAGAAGAGGGACGGGAGGATAGTCAGGTTTGACAAAACAAAAATAACCAACGCCATTTACAAAGCCCAGTTGTCAGTGGGGCAGGACAGTATGAACCAGGCGAAAGATCTCACCGAAATAGTGCTGGTTTATCTTAGGAAAGAAATAAGAGGGGCCATACCTACTGTTGAAGGGATACAAGATATCGTCGAGCGGGTCCTTATTGAGGCCGGGCATGCAAAAGTGGCTAAATCGTACATACTCTACCGTGATAAGCGCACAAGAATCCGCGAAGCCAAAGCCGAGTTAATGGACATCGTGGCGGATATCCTCGTTGAAACAAGTCGTGAGAATGCTAATGTAGGCAACTCACCCTCTGCCAAGATGCTGCAGATAGCATCTGCAGCCAGTCGCCACTACTATCTTCACAGGTTGATTCCTGAGGATATCGCATATGCCCACATTGACGGGGACATTCATATCCACGATTTAGAGTTCTACGGAAAGACCTTAACCTGCATTCAAATTCCATTATGCGATTTGCTGTCTTCCGGGTTCAGCACAGGCCACGGGTTCATAAGGTCTCCTAAAAGACCTGCTTCTGCAACTGCGCTCGCCGCAATAATACTTCAGAGTTCTCAAAACGATATGCACGGAGGCCAGTCCTATGGATTCTTCGACCGGGACCTGGCGCCGTTTGTGGAGGGATACCCTGAAGATGATGTTTTCCAGGCTATGGAGGCTTTTGTGTATAATCTTAACTCCATGCACAGTAGGGCAGGTTCACAAGTCCCGTTTTCTTCAGTGAATTTAGGATGCGATACGAGCGAAGCAGGAAGAATGGTCACCAAGTGTTTACTTTTGGCCTTTGAAAGAGGGCTCGGCAAAGGAGAAAATCCCATATTCCCCAACATAATCTTCAGAGTCAAAGAAGGTGTCAACTTCAACCCGGGCGATCCCAATTACGACCTGTTCCGTTTGGCTATCAGGGTGGCAAGTCGCAGAATGAACCCGACATTCTCGTTTATGGACGCGTCATATAACAAGCCGTATGGAGATGAAGTAGCTTACATGGGATGCAGAACAAGAGTCATAGGGAACAGGCGAGGGCCACAAGTGACAACAGGCCGGGGGAATCTCTCTTTTACATCTGTCAACTTGCCCAGAATAGCCATTAAGTCCGGAGGCGACCTGGACAAGTTTTTTACAGGACTCAGGGAAGTTACGCGTCTTGCAATCAGGCAGCTGTTTCACAGGTACAGGGTACAGTGTAAACTGAAAGTGAAGGACATGCCTTTTC
>JAAYRV010000257.1 GCA_012518595.1 Bacillota bacterium | reverse complement strand
TCCGCTAAACTTAGAAGAAATGAAAATGGCTGCCGAGTACCTGGTAGGGGTGCACAACTTCCGCTCATTCGCGTCCTCAGGTGGAAGCGCACAGACGTTCACGCGTAATGTCAGGAGATTGGAGATTACAACACGGGACGACCCCATCCTGAGAATATTGATTGAGGCTGACGGATTCTTGTACAACATGGTAAGGACAATAGTGGGGACGCTTCTTGAAGTCGGACTTGGAAAGATTTCTGCTGAATATGTAAAGTATATAAGAGATGCCGGAGACAGAAGACTTGCAGGACCTACAGCGCCTGGATGTGGTCTTTGCCTCATTAGGGTTGACTATGGTGATGAAAGTAATATCAAGCAGCAGGACTAATCAGAATCGGAAATACCAAGTGCTTAGGTGATTAATCATCTTGACACTCAGATAGTGCTATATTAGAATAGCTCGTGGGGCTTGATGCCCGTCTTTACTTTATTGATGTGGATATGCGAAGATTTCACGAGGAGGATATCATGATGGCTCGTGGTGGACTTAAGCCTCAAGGCATAGAGGGCGATTGGTATATTGTTGACGCTGAGGGAAAGACCCTTGGCAGGCTGGCAAGCCAGGTCGCAAGTGTGCTTCGGGGCAAACATAAACCCTATTACAGCCCGCACTTGGATACGGGTGACTATGTGATTGTGGTTAATGCTGAAAAAGTAAGAGTTACCGGCGATAAGTTGAGGCAGAAGATGTACTACAGACACAGTGGATACCCAGGTGGCTTCAGAGCTGTCTCTCTTGGAGACATGCTTAAGAGAAAGCCTGAGGCTGTGATTGAGAATGCAGTCAAGGGAATGCTGCCTCATAACCGACTCGGGCGCAGGCTTAGAAGGAAGCTCAAGGTCTATAGCGGCCCGAATCATCCCCATGCTGCGCAAGAGCCGAAGCCTCTTGAGATTGAGGGTTGACAGGCCCAAGCAGCGTTATTCCGAGTGAAGGAGGGTAAGGCATGGATTTAGCAGAGACACGGCAGGGACCGGTGCAAGCTACCGGCAGACGCAAGCATTCAGTTGCCAGGGTTCAATTGAGGCCGGGGCGTGGCGAGATCATTGTCAACGGGAAAACGGTGTCCGCGTATTTTGGACGCAAGATTCTTGACATCATCGTGCGCCAACCACTTGTCATAACCGGTACCGGTGATAAGTTCGATATTACCGCAAAGGTTGAAGGCGGTGGAATGTCAGGTCAAGCAGGTGCTTTGAGACATGGCATTGCCAGGGCCTTGCAAGAGTACGACCCGGACTTGCGTTCGCCTCTAAAAAAGGCCGGGCTCCTCACGCGTGACCCCCGCATGAAGGAGCGCCACAAGTACGGACTTAAGAAAGCTCGTAGAGCGCCACAGTACTCTAAGAGATAAATTTGAGATAGTTTTATTGTCTCCCATAGTTCATATAGTAAGAAGACATTTGCTCTTCCAGGTTTACCCGAAATACCGGGCGCATTTCTATTCTCGGAGTATGCGGCCGGTTTTTTGTTGTTTTCCCATAAGTGAGCGAATGTATCGACTATAGCACGGAAGCGCCTAAGGGTTTTGCCGTCAGCATCAGCCGTTTTGAGGCATACGGTGTTTGAAGAAGAAATCAAATCAGCGTCAACATGGTGACAAACCCCTTGGGCTGAAGTGAAGAGGATCCGGAAGGAGATCCGCCGGAGCGCCTCGAAAAGTAACCTTCAGACGGACTTCTGAACGTTTGGGGGTCTTCATTTGAAAGCATATGTTCCGCGCCGAGTGAGGCGGCGGAGGCAAATCATAACCCAATTAATTGTCTGCTCTGTTGTGGCAGGGATATGTGTTCTTGCAATTATCATGCGCTATCCATGGATTATACCGGGTGCAACAGAATATATGGATCAAGCGCGGGTATATTGGGATTTGGCGACTCTTCCGCTGACTGTGAAAATCAATGTGGAGGATGCCGCGTTTTGGGGGCGCAACCTCCTGATTGTGAATATCAGCATCGAAAACAACTCGCGTTTCGTGATCCTTTGCAAAGACCTGCGTCTAGTGGACAGGGGAGGACAGGTTTACATGCCCAGTAGCACCAGTGTCTACTATGTAAACCGCGACGAGTCCCTCTGGATGAGGCAGATTAACCCCGGCCAGAAGATTAAGGGGAAGTATGCTTTTTCCGTGCCGGACAGTGTTTTCGGGCTGATGTTCGCTGTGGATACCGGGAACGGACTGATTAAACTGAAAGCTATCAGCGAGGTAAGACGGGCATACTGAAGTATGTCTATGCCGAAGGCAGCACGGTTCACCATGGTTCGCTTGTTGAGGAAGTGGGAATAGCAGGCCTATGTGTTGAGGGGATAAGGAAATAACCGGGGAGGTGCGACAAGTGGAGTCAGAGAGTGTGAAGTTGAGTTATCATGACGGTGTGGCTTTCATCACAATAGACAGGCCTCCTGTAAATGCTTTGAACCTTGAGGTCTTGAGCGAACTCTCAGAGGCGCTGCAGGACTTGAAAAAACGTGCTGAACCTATGGTCGCGGTGATTACAGGGAAGGGCGAGAAAGCCTTTGTGGCCGGAGCTGATATTGGCGAAATCCACCAACTTACATCGGAAACAGGCAGGAATCTCTCTAGGAAAGGACATGAAGTCTATGATCAGATCTCAGCTTTTCCCTGGCCTGTTATTGCAGGGATTTTCGGAGCCTGTCTTGGAGGCGGGATGGAACTTGCTCTTGCCTGCGATATTAGGATTGCAGCACATAACGGGAGATTCGGACAGCCCGAAGTAAACCTCGGTATAATCCCGGGATGGGGTGGGACTCAGAGGTTGCCCAGGCTTGTAGGCACAGGTCTTGCCCGGGAGCTGATATTCACAGGCCGTATTATTGATGCTGAGGAGGCATTAAGAATAGGCTTAGTGAATCAGGTGGTACCCTATGAAGAGCTGCGAAATACTTGTGTGAATCTTGCAAAGACTATCCTGACAGGATCGCCCATTGCCGTAAATATGGCAAAACGAGCCATAAACGAAGGAATCAAAGTTTCGCTTGCGG
>JAAYRV010000256.1 GCA_012518595.1 Bacillota bacterium | reverse complement strand
GGCTGCTATGTAGCCCATTTTCATTTATTATGTGAAGGACCCGGCACATCTTGCGACGAAACGAAAAGGGTGCTATGGTAGTTTAGACAAGCAGTAGAATAGATATCTACCTTGATGTTTGTACGTCAACGAGTATTGAGGAGGTTATTGGCATGCAGGCGGTGACGCCTTTAGATCATAATTCAGATGGGGATTTGAATCACGAGTGGCACAGAATAGGGGTAGATGAGGCGCTTAGGGTCCTGGAGACCGACAGTAAGCAGGGCCTTTCAGGCGCTGAGGCCACATCCCGACTGGAACGCTATGGTCCTAATGCTCTCGAAAAAGAAGAGGAAAAGACTCTGCTTCAGATGTTTGCTGATCAGTTTAAAGATTTCCTCGTCCTCATACTTGTTGCTTCAACGGTTATCGCGGCAATAATGGGAGAGTGGGTCGACGCGTCAGTAATCATGGCGATTCTGATCCTTAATGCGATTATGGGAGTAGTGCAGGAGGGACGGGCCGGCAAGGCCCTTGCCGCTCTAAGGAAGATGGCAGTTCCCGTTGCTACTGTGATCCGGGACAGGCGAGTTCAGAAGATTTCATCGGAAGAGCTTGTCCCAGGCGACGTTGTGCTGCTTCAAGCCGGCGACCTCGTTCCTGCTGACTTAAGGCTTATTGAGACTGTGAATACACAGATAGATGAGTCTGCGCTGACAGGGGAATCTGTGCCTGTTGAGAAGGACGCGCAAGTTGTCTTTAACGGCGAAGCTTCCCTGGGCGATCGGGTGAACTCAGCCTATTTCGGGACGGTAGTTACCTATGGACGTGGAGCGGGCGTTGTCACATCCACAGGAATGGCAACTGAGATAGGTAAAATTGCAAAGATGGTCTCTGCACAGATTGAAGAGGATACTCCTCTCCAGAAGAAGTTAGCTGAATTCGGAAAGCTCTTAGGTTTTGGAGCGCTCGCCATTTGCGCTCTGGTTTTCGTACTGGGCTTAATAGGCGGAGAACCTGCATTCAATATGTTCATGACAGCAGTGAGCCTGGCAGTAGCTGCCATACCTGAGGGATTGCCGGCTGTCGTCACTATCGTACTTGCCCTTGGCGTGCAGCGGATGATAGCATGCAATGCAATTGTTCGGAGGCTGCCTGCTGTTGAGACTCTCGGGTGTGTTACTTATATCTGCTCTGACAAGACCGGGACATTGACAGAGAATAAGATGACTGTAAAAGAAGTGCTCCTGGCATCCGGGCGACTTATCCAGGTGACTGGGACAGGCTATGCCCCCCAGGGGGATTTCATAGAAGACGACGAGTCAGTAAATGACCCTGAGCTCCTGAAGCTGCTGGATGTCGCTGCAGGCTGTAACGACGCTTCCATTATCGAGGAGGAGGGAGCCACGGCAGGCGGAACCACGACCATCTGGTCTGTCGTGGGAGACCCTACTGAAGGCGCGCTTGTGACCTTGGCTGCCAAGGGAAATAGGGATAAGGCTACCGTTGAGTCGCTGTTCCCGCGCATAGGGGAGCTTCCCTTCGACTCAGAGAGGAAGCGCATGACCACGCTTCACCGCCTCAATGTGGATTGGGGCCCATGGACCCGCGGGGACATCGCTGCATTTGTCAAAGGCGCCCCTGACATCCTGCTTTCCTTAAGTTCGTTCTATTTTGACGGTAATGACATATGTCCGCTCTCAGACGAAAAGGTCGAATCCATGCTTAGACTCGTGGACGAAATGGGCAGGAGAGGCCTTCGGATCCTGGGTTTTGCCTCAAGGAGGCTGGACAGTCTCCCTTCAAAGCTGTGTTCGGACGACATAGAAAACGAGTTGGTTTTCGTGGGGCTCGTGGGCATGATTGACCCTGTCCGTCCTGAGGTTGTAGAGGCGATAAAGGTATCGAAGAAAGCAGGCGTCACTCCTGTCATGGTCACAGGTGATTATCCTCGGACTGCCCGCGCCATCGCTGAGGAACTGGGGATCTTTAAAGAAGGAGCGAGGATTGTTACCGGTGCTGAGCTTGATAAGATGGATCAGGCTGAACTTGAGGAAATTGCAAAGGATATCAGGGTCTACGCAAGAGTGTCCCCGGAGCACAAACTCAGACTTGTGCATGCTTTGAAGAAGCATGATGAAATTGTCGCAATGCTTGGAGACGGGGTCAATGATGCTCCGGCTTTGGGTGCGGCTGATATCGGAGTGGCTATGGGCCTATCCGGGACTGAGGTTGCAAAAGGCGCATCTGACATGGTATTGACTGACGATAATTTCGCAAGCATAGTCGCAGCCATAGAACAGGGTAGGATCATTTTTGAAAACATAAGAAAATCCATCATTTATCTCCTGTCGTGCAATATCGGCGAACTCATGATATTCCTTGTGGCAATTTTGGCCAAGCTCGGGAATCCTCTGGTGCCTGTGCAAATCCTCATGATAAATCTGGTTACTGACGGGCTTCCTGCGCTTGCCCTCGGCATGGATCCGTCAGAGGAAGGTATAATGGATGTCCCGCCGAGGGATACGAAAGAAGGCATTCTGTCGAAACCCGTAGCAATCAGGATGCTCATAATTGGCATATCTATAGTCGCTGCCACGCTTTGGCCTTATGTGACGCTTCTCAAATCCGGTGCTTCACTGGAAATGGCTCGGACTTCGGCTTTTGCCGTGTTGGGATTATCTGAGCTTTTAAGGGCTTTGAGCTCGCGGTCAGAAAGGCAGCCTATATGGCATGCGAAACCCAGGGAGAATCCGCAGCTTTTGGCTGCAGTGGCCGTGTCTTCTCTGCTATTGATTGTGAGCATAGAGGTGCCTTGGCTTGCTCAGTTTTTTGATACAGTATCACTTGGAGCTGCAGAATGGAAAATGGTCATTACAGCCGGTTTCATTCCTCTGGTTACCGCAGAGGTGTTGAAGTTCGTTGGGATGACTTTCTCAATCCGCAGGCGTGAAGCCCGAAGGGCAGGATGACGTTGGGGCGTGAAGCTCTTGGGATTGGAATGTCGTGATCAATCAGGATTCCATGGAGAGATGAAGAGATGATGCTCGATAGCTTCTTGCACAGATCCATAAGAATATCGGATCCGTCAGTTGTAACATCTCCTGAGGCCGATGGATCTAAGGCAGATGTAGTATTGGATCTTTTCTTGGAAGATTGCATCCCGGGAATGCAAAGGCATGTTAAGCCCGGAAGTGTCGATGTGGTTGTAACTTCACCTCCTTATAACCTTGGCGTGGAGTACGGGGCGTATGATGATACTGTGTCCCGCGATGATTACTTGGCATGGACAGTCGAGTGGGCTGAGGTTGTGAAAGACGCTATGTCTGACGGGGGCTCGTTATTCTTGAACATCGGTTCCAAACCTACGGACCCATGGGTTCCTTTCGAGGTAACAGAAGTCTTAAGACCCATTTTCAAGCTGCAGAATGTCATCCATTGGGTCAAATCCATTGCGGTAGCCAAAGAAGATGTCGGTGACTACGGCGCTATCGCGTCTGATGTGGCAATCGGTCACTATAAGCCGATAAACAGCCGTCGCTTTGTCAATGATTGCCACGAGTATATTTTTCACTTCACTAAGTCCGGGAGCGTGGCCCTGGATAGGCTTGCCATCGGTGTGCCGTATCAAGATAAGTCTAATGTCAAGCGCTGGAAAGCTGCAAAAGAAGACTTGCGGTGCCGTGGAAACACGTGGTTTATTCCGTACGAGACCATTCAGAG
>JAAYRV010000255.1 GCA_012518595.1 Bacillota bacterium | reverse complement strand
CCCCGATAAATGATAAGCTCGACAGAAGAAGCACAATAAGCCCGGCGACAAGGTTAGCAGAGCTAAGATCCAGGTCAAAGATGCCAACCACGGCAAACATGACTATTACCGTCCTTATTGCCCCGTAAGCCGCGGCAAACAAGCATACTCCGCCGAGATATGTGAATCTTCTCATAGGCGCCATGAAAGAGTACTCTATTGTTCCTTCCCACCGCTCCCACTGGACGGACTCAGCGACTTCGTGGAACAAAACAGACAAGAATCCCCACAGCAAAGCCCCTACTACAAGATAAAGGACTTTATCTTCTCCTGAACCGTCAGGAGACAGGCCGATAAATGCTATTGTCAGAGTGTTCACGACGGTGTAGACCATAAACACAACTTCCCAGCCGAGGTACCTCTTTATGAGGTTGAAATTCCTCTCAACCAAAGCATAGCTCCGGCGAAACTCTCTATTAATCTCTAACACGAGTACCATCTCTCCCCGCCGATTTGCATAAACGCAAATTAACTTACGTCTCCGTTTTCAGATTTCGCAGCGCCCTTCAGTGTTTTCCCTGTCAGCGCAAAAAAGACTTCTTCCAGAGTTACGTCTTCACCGTTAGTTGATACCTGGGACTTGAGGCCTCCGGGAGTATCCAATGCGACAAACCTGCCGTGGTCAATAACGGCAATCCTGTCACAAAGCCTATCAGCCTCTTGCATGTCATGGGTAGTCAAAACTATGGTCGTCCCGCGACGCTCCCTTTCTTCCAAGACAAAATCCTGAACTTCTCTCTTGGATACAGGATCTAACCCTGTCGTAGGCTCATCGAGAAGGAGCAACAAGGGACGGGTAAGGAGAGCCCTGGCCACGGCGATTTTCTGCTGCATCCCTCTGGACAGATCCTCCAAAGGCTCATAAAGCTTGTCGCTTTTCAGGCCTAAACGTTCAAGGATGTCACTTGCCTCACTTTGCCAAGTGCCTCTGTCAAGGCCGTATAGTCTTGCAGCATAGCTCAGATTCTCCATAGCGGATAGCCCCTTAAAGAAGGCAGCGTCCACAGAAACCCTGTTAATCAGCTTCCTTACCTGAAATCTCTCCTTGACCACATCATGACCGAAAACCGTGATGCAACCTTCATCAGGCAGAAGAAGTGTTGAGATCAGTCGTATCAGAGTCGATTTCCCTGAGCCGTTAGGGCCCAAAATACCGAATATCTCAGCCGGCTCCACATGGAAAGTAAGCCTATCCACCGCTTCTACCGCCTTGTACTTAGGGATGACTCTGGCAAAAAGACGACTCAATAGAGTACCGTTCTTTCTCTCCCTTTTTACATAGAAAACCTTTCTGGCGTCACAACACTCCAACGCGGATTCCATCTCAACCAAGCCTCGCTTTCTCATGTCAAACCCGAATGAATCCAAAGGATTAGCAAATCAAAAAAGAGCCGCAGGGTTTCCCACGGCTCTCTGAAATGACAAAAGCAACTAACAGCCTATCATAATCAAAAGGTCGTGGGCGTATCCGACCCACGACCATGACATTATTTTCCAGTCAATAGTCAAGGCGGGGTCGTGTTTCCATAGCAACTTTCAGCATAGTTCTTATCATTTGGCGACCCCCCTTCCTAATACATTGTAATACCTTTTGTTGAAGAACTTTCCTTCAGAGCTTGTGTTTTGAGTATAGAATATGCAAAAGCTCAAGTCAAGGAGAACTTACGTGCCCGGACTTACCTGCCCACATCAAGTCTACTCAGTATTTCATGAGCAGCCACCACACCGGAAGCTGATGCCTGCATAAGCCCACGGGTAACCCCTGCACCGTCTCCAATGGCAAATAGATTCGAAACTTGGGTTTCCAGGCTACGGGTAACCGACAGTCTCGATGAGTAAAACTTCACCTCTACCCCATAAAGCAGAGTATTCCGACCATAAACTCCGGGCGCCACAGCATCTAAGGCTTTCAGCATTTCAATGATACTCACAAGGTGCCTGTATGGGAAGACCAGACTGAGATCTCCTGGTGTCGCGTCTTTTAACGTAGGGACGACAGTCCCCTTGACGATTCTCTCCCTGATGGACCTTCTCCCGTTTATCAAATCCCCAAGCCTTTGCACAATTACGCCGTTCCCCAGAAGGTTTGCCAAGCCGGCTACGTACTTACCGTATGCGATAGGGTCATTGAACGGCTCAGTAAAGGTCTTGCTCACCAAGAGGGCAAAGTTGGTGTTTTCAGTCTTTCTCTCTGAGTGTGTATGCCCGTTGACTGTGATGAGACCGTCTGAACTCTCAGTGACGACTTCACCGTACGGACACATGCAAAACGTTCTGACTTTATCATCGAATGATCGAGAGTGATATATGAGCTTCGACTCATATGACACGTCAGTTAACGGCTCTGCCACCACAGCCGGAAGCTCAACCCTGACACCGATATCCACAGGGTTAATAGCCATGGACAAGCCCAGTCTGTGAGCCTCCTCTGATAACCATTCCGCCCCGTCCCTGCCAGGCGCAGCAATCACGTAAGACCCCCTTATTAGGCGGCCTTTTGACGTCTCAACACCTACCACCTTGTTATCTTCGACCAGGATTCGCTCTACACTCTCACCTAGGATAATGTCCGCGGACCGCCTGAGCTCTTCCTTCATTCCTTGTAGGATCGCTTTTGTCTTGCCTGTGCCGAGATGTCTGATAGGCGCGGGAATCAATTTTAATTCAGCAAGAATAGCCTTGCGATCCAGCTCGTGTATGGCTTCTTCGTCCTCACCCCATACCTTTTCGGGAGCTCCGAAATCAAGATAAATCCTGTCCACATAACTGATGAGCTCTCTTAACTTGGCCTCGCCTGTGTATATGTCCAGCATCCCGCCTACCTGAGTTGAAAGAGTCAGCTTTCCGTCGCTGAATGCTCCTGCTCCGCCCCAGCCTGACACTACGCTGCAAGGGTTGCATCTCCTGCATGCGGAGCTACGCTCAGTGGAAGGACATATCCTGGCGTCAATGTCAGGACCTTTCTCAATGATAGCAACGCTGATTTGCCCGTTCCTGCCTCGAGCCAGTTCAAGCCCGGAGAATATGCCGGCAGGACCTGCGCCGATAATAATCACGTCATACGATTCGCCCGTTCTCTGTGTGGTCATTTACCTACCGCTCCCTTACGTTCATAGCCGTAAAGCACCAATTGATATCAGGTTTCATTCCGAGCCTTCGTGACAAAGGAATACTCGCCTGAAACAGTGAGGTTCCCGGCAAGGTCACGGGAAAGAGCCCTGAATCGGTACTTAGTGGATGGTTCAAGGTCTTCGATGCGAATTACATGAAACGTAGTAACTTTGTCTCCTCTGACAGTGACAGTCTGTCTCCTGTCTCGATCTAACCTAAACTCCACGGCCGAATCACAGTCTTCGTCAGTCATCCACGAAATCTGGACTGATGTGGGACTTAGATGCTTTACATTGACCAACCAAAGCATCGGAGGAGTTGTATCCAATTCGATTGCTGCAGTGATAACATTTGATATGTTCCCTGCCCCATCATGGACACGGGCATACACCTTTTTCGTGCCGTCTCCGGGAGGCAATTGCCAGTTGCGAAGGGAACTTCGGTAAGTCATCCAGTCAGTCCATGCCATGCCGTCGTTACTCAGGCAAATGCCTGCAACACCGCTTAACTTATCATAGACGCTGAAATTCAATCTGACCAAGGTGTTATTCGTGTACTTCTCGCCTTCATTTATCACAAACGAACCCCACGGAGGCCTCCTATCCAAGGCAATGGACGCTTCTGCCACTCGCGCTTGGTCAAAGCCGTGTGCATAGTAGACTACGTTGACCTGCTTTACCCCATCTTCCTCTCCGCGGAGCCTCCACTCAATATTCGCTGACTGCCACTCATGCCACCTGAAACTGTCATCTCCGGCAGAAAGGAAGAATCCTTCTAATGACATGTCAGCCTCTGTACCCAAAGTCAGCTTAACATGGGGTGTAATCGTATGCTTAGCGCCGGAGTTAACAGAAATCACACCCTTTAGATCCGGCTCTCCGGCGACTGCTTTCTTAGCAGCCGCTCCCTGCCTGCCCAACTTGGGTTTTGTGGGAAACATCACACTCTTTTTCTTATCCGCATATTCTATCAGCTGAATGTAATAGTCAGGCATAGGATCATGGGGAGATTCATCAAGCGCTTGTTGAAAAATCTCTTTCGCGGCTGTAACCTTGCCTGCCTCATAGTTTGCAATCCCAATCAAAGTACGGACTATGACCTTTTTCTTCCCATGACAGACCCTAAGAGCGTCTTCAAACATGGAAACAGCCTTGTCATATTCGCCGTTGTCCAGATGTAGTTGACCAAGAGCCAGCAACGCCCTGGTCGTTTCAGCGGAATTCCTTGCTCTGCTAAGGCTCTCGGAATACGCCTTCTGTGCCTCGGAATTCCATCCCCTGCAGAGGTAAGCATAACCGAGCCAGGCATACGCTTCGCCGGCTTCAGGCCCTTCAGGTTCGCTTTCAACCAGACGAGAGAAAGTCCTTATTGCCTCTTCAAACTTACCTGACTGAAAATAGTCAATCCCTACTTCCAGGTCGTTACTTACCTGAATGTCGTAAGGAGAGCCGGCTTCAGGGGTACCGGTGGCAGGGATACCGGCAGCCCGGATCCCTGAAGATGAGGCAAGCGCAATCAAAACCAAAACCGTAAAACTCGCTTTGGCTACAGTCATTATCCGAGTCCTGACAAGACGTGGCACATGAACCCCTCCTTCATGGGTAAATTCTATTTAGCAGCCTTGGGAAGGGTATTGTCTCTCTGATGTGGTCAAGCCCACATATCCAAGCGACAGCACGCTCGATTCCCAGGCCGAACCCGGAGTGAGGCACAGAACCGAACTTGCGAAGGTCCATATACCATGCGTACGCCTCTTCAGGGAGATCATGCTCCCGGATGCGGAGACGGAGAAGTTCGGGGTCATCAATCCTCTGACCTCCTCCGATGATTTCGCCATAACCTTCAGGCGCCAAAAGGTCAGCGGATAGGCAAACCTCAGGTCTTTGTGGGTCGGGTTTCATATAGAAAGCCTTAATAGCTGTGGGATATCTGTGAACAAATACCGGCGAGTCAAATTGCTCCGCCAAAACAGTCTCGTCCCCGCCTCCAAAGTCGTTGCCCCACTCAAACTCTACGCCGTTCTTGTTAAGGATTTCAACAGCCTCGTCATAGGAAATCCGTGGGAACGGGGGTTTTATGTTTCTCAGTCTACCTGTATCCCTTTCCACAGTCGCAAGCTCGCTCTTTCTTTCTTCCAGCACTCTTTGAATCACATAACTGACCATGTCCTCTTGAAGCTTTAGATTTCCGTCAAGGTCAACCCAAGCCATCTCCGGCTCTACCATCCAAAACTCTGTCAGGTGTCTCCTGGTCTTAGATTTCTCAGCGCGAAAAGTAGGGCCGAAACAATATACTTTCCCTAAAGCCATGGCTGCGGCCTCCATGTAGAGTTGGCCGCTCTGACTGAGATATGCAGTAGAATCAAAGTAATCAGTGGAAAACAAGGTAGTCGTGCCTTCACATGCGGACGGTGTCAGAATCGGCGCATCAACTAAGATAAACTCCTGCTCATCAAGGAAGTCCCGGATTGCGCCTATGATTTCATGTCTTATCCTTAAGATAGCTGCCTGCCTGGGTGTGCGCAGCCATAGGTGCCTCCAGTCCATAAGGAAATCTGTCCCGTGTTTCTTAAGGGATATTGGATATTCCTCTGCAATATGCAATGGCCGGACACCTGTCACGGCAACTTCATAACCTCCCGGCGCCCTTTTGTCAGCCTTGATTGTCCCGCGAACCACAAGTGACGATTCTTGAGTCAATCCATCACATGCTTCAAAATCCTCATCGGGGATCTCGCCTTTGGCAGCGACTGCTTGAATGAATCCTGTTCCGTCTCTCACAATAAGAAAAATAAGAGACCCGCTGGATCTTTTGTTGTATACCCACCCCCGAAGCTCGACTTCTTCACCTACATGTTCAGCTACATGGGAGATATCGACTCTTTGCACAGAACAATCCCACCAGTCTTAGAAGAATTCGCACGGATGCCTCGCGTCCTTTTGGAACGCCTTGTGCCTTAATATTATACCATCCCCACAACATGCCTGCCATAGCCCGATTGATTAGCCCGATT
>JAAYRV010000254.1 GCA_012518595.1 Bacillota bacterium | reverse complement strand
GCAGTAACGGGGTTCAGGACTCGCCCTGCGTCATACACTGCAGCTACTTTCAAGACACGTATTTTCCCTGTCTCGACGTCAAGCTCGATTTCCACAGCTTGAGCTCCGTAAGTCCAGTTCGCTACCGGCTTTTCACTCTGACCGGTTTCTTCATTCATAGCGGTAATTCCTTCCGGGATAAACGTCCCTCTTCCTATTACAGGGCCTCCGTAACCACTGAAATCCGGAAGAGTGACTCCCAGTGAAAACGTACCTATGGGAACTGATCGTTTCGGATCATTCTTCACAAAGACCTGACTATCAGAGATTTCTATATCCTCAACAGGAACGCGGAAATACCGGGACGCATGGGCCAAAACCTGACGCCTGGCATCCTTGGCAGCGGCCTTAACCGCTCTGCCACATGAATAAGTGATTCTGCTGGCTACAGTCTGCCACTCATATGCGCTATAATCAGTGTCAATAGGTCGTATTCTGACATCTTCGTAACGAATTCCAAGCTCATGCGCAAGTATCTGAGCCAGAACGGTAAATGAGCCTTGTCCCAGTTCTTGAGCGCCAATGCTCAGCTCGGCAGTCCCGTCGTCGTTCAGCTTCACAATAGCTGACGACGCTGCATCATTAGGCATGGCAGGGGCCTTGGTCATACACGCGATTCCCTTTGCCCGCATTTTCTTCGTACCGGGTTCAATGACTCCGGGTCCGCTTACCCCTTCCCAACCGATGAGTTCCGCAGTCTTTTCAAGGCACTGGCCTATGCCAGGGTTACGAAGCACCTGCCCTGTAGCGTTTGTAGAGCCATCCCTCTGCAGATTAATCCTGCGGAATTCCAGAGGATCGATGCCCATTTTGTGGGCAATTTGGTCTATCTGTTGCTCCATCGCCCAGTGATTCTCGCTGTGACCGAAACCACGCAGCGGTCCTCCAACAGGTTTGTTAGTATACACACAATATGAATCTGTCTTCATATTAGGAATGTCATACACACCGGATGAGCTGTATCCTGCGGCTCTTGTCACGTTCACGCCATACTCGGTAAATGCGCCGCCATCCCAGTACATTTCAAATTCCTGGGCAATAATCCTGCCGTCCTCTCTGACTCCGGTCTTAAGGCGGCATAACATACCCTGTCTGACAAAAGTATCTCTGAACTCTTCTTCTCTCGTACAGACCAGCTTAATCGGGGAATTCCTGCACTTCAGCGCAAGAGGTACCAGAGTCGCCTCAACATTGAGCCCGGCCTTGCCGCCAAAACCTCCGCCCACATACGGCCCGATGACCCGCACCCTATTCATAGGCCAGTTGAGACTGTTAGCCAGAATGTTACGCATTGCAAAGGGCGACTGCGAACTTGCCCATATGGTCAGTCTGCCTTGACGATCATATAGAGCAATCGCAGCGTGAGGCTCTATGGGCGAATGTTGAATATGAGGCACATAATACTCGTCTTCAAATATCAAGTCAGCCTCGGCAAAACCCTTTTCCACATCTCCTTTGCGTATTCTGAAGTGGTTGCTGATATTCGTATGAGGCATGGGGAAGAAAGCAGGTCCAATCTCATATTCATGGAGATCAGGATGCACCAGTTCAGCGCCGGGCTTTATTGCTTCACGAAGATCAAGCACAGGAGGAAGCTCTTCATATTCCACACCTATCAACTTCAAGGCTTCTTCAGCAATTTCAGGGGATTCAGCTGCTACACCCGCTACCGGCTCACCGAAATAGCGTACTTTATCTATTGCATAAGGAGTGCGATCTTTTAGATAGAGTCCCATCCTATGCGGGAAATCCTTACCTGTGACAACAGCCTTCACTCCAGGCATATCCTGCGCTTTCCTTGTATCAATGCGCACAATGCGAGCATGCGCATGCTCGCTTCGCAGCAGTTTCGCGTACAGCATCCCTGAGAACTTCAGGTCTCCTGCATAACGTGCTGCCCCGGTCACCTTCTCCAGAGCATCATTCCGTATAACACCTACACCTATATAGTCTTTCCGTGCCACTATCGCTCACTCCCCTTGTCTTGGGACTCGGAGCTCACTGAAACCTGCATTATCGCATCAATGACACGAGCATATCCTGTGCATCTGCAGAGGTTCCCGCTTATAGCTTCAACAACCTCATCCCGAGTAGGACTTGGGTTTCTAAGAAGCAACCCCTTGGCTGACATTACGATGCCAGGGGTACAGTATCCACATTGAAGCGCACTGTTATCCACTATGCTTTGCTGTATCGGGTCAAGCGAGTCTCCTTCGCTAAGACCTTCTACAGTAAGCACTTCCCGGCCATTCGCTTCCACTGCCAGCATGAGGCAGGAGTTAACCGGCTTGCTGTCTACCAGGACTGTGCATGCTCCGCATTCTCCTTTGCCGCAACCCTCTTTGGCGCCAATTAAGTCCAGTTCCTCGCGGAGAAAGTCTAAAAGCCTCATATGAGAGGATACTCTCGCCTTGACCAACTTACCGTTAACTGTTATCTCTATGTTATGAAGCACGGCTCACTACACCTCCCCGGTTGCTGCAAGGCCTGCAAGAGCTTGCTCAATCGCGTTCTTAGTCAATACCTCGACCATATCAAGACGATACCTGTCACTGGCTCTGACATCACTGATAGGAACAGCCGTCTCCTTTGCTGCCGCCGCAGCAAGGGCTATTGCTTCTTCATCCTTCCTGCTTAACAAGATAGACTCAGCTTCTCTTACTCTTATTGGAGTTGGCGCCACTGCACCCAGGGCAATCCGGACCTCTCCGCCGGCCAACGCCAAGCAAGCCACACTGACAATAGACAAATCGACTGAGTTGGTCCTTCCCAATTTCAGATATACCCCGTATGATTTCGTATCCGGCTGAGGAATTCTAATCTTATAGACAAATTCCCCGTGCTCCAGGATGGTGCTGCCGGGCCCCGTAAAAAACTCACTAATAGGAATCAGCCGGGGTTTTCTCGGCCCCCAAGTCTCAATCTCAGCTTCATATACTAATAGAGCAGGTGCAGTATCAGCTGCCGGAGAAGCATTGCATATGTTTCCGCCGATTGACGCCCGATTTCTGACTTGAAGAGATCCTACGGAATGGGCTGCCTGCGCCAACAACCCGTATTCTGAGCGAATAGTCGTATTCCCTACGAGCATGTTTAAAGGTGATGCTGCGCCTATGGATAAACCTTGTCCGTTCCGACACTCTACTCCTTCGATTCCTTCAATTTCCTTCACATCTATTAATGTCTTAGGTCTCTGCTGTCTGTCATACATACGCACAAATAGATCCGTTCCGCCTGCGAGAAACCTGCCATTGGGGCCTGCCTCAATAGCGAAGCTCACCGCATCCTCCTTGCTTTGCGCACGTACATAATCAAAAGGTAACAGCACCGGTCGCCCTCCCTTCCACGCGTCTCTGCTTTTGCAGCTTCATGCTTCAAGCAAACGTCATAGTGGGCCTACTTTATACTTCCGATTTCTCTAACCTACCAAGAATAACCTTCGTAATATTACACAAAATATGCCATTTCAAAGTAGATAATCGTCACAATTAATGGTTTTTTCAGGCAAAGAGTGGGGTTCAGCAGTCTTTGACCCTTGTAGTTCCGAGGAAGTGATGATATGAGTTAGAATTTCTTACAATCTGACGAACATTGCCTGATTTCATGAAGACAGTGTGGTTTAAGAGATCCGTCATTGCTGTGAGACATATACCCGATTAAGGTATATGCCTCACAGCCCTAATTCGCAGTAACATAAAACTAATTGTCATATGCCATATGAGTTCTCAAACATAGAAGATATGGCTCTTCTCATATATGTATTGCCATGCCATGGACAGCTTGGGCTGCTTCAACCAACGCTTCGGCAAGCGTAGGATGGGCATGTATTGTGTCTGTGAACTCATGTACAGTCATCTGAGTTCGTACTGCCAGTGTCGGTTCAGGGATAAGGTCAGTCGCGCCCGGCCCCACAATATGGACCCCAAGTATCACATCAGTGCCTGCGTCAGCCATGACCTTGACAAACCCGTCAGTCTCACCCATAGCCAAGGCCTTGCCACTTGCCATGAAGGGGAACTTACCTACCTTCACATCAAGGCCCTGCTCTTTCGCCTGACTCTCATTCAGCCCGACACTCGCTACCTCGGGCCTGGTGAAGATAGCGCCAGGCACGGCATTATAAGCCATACACTTCTTGTCACCTGCAATATTATGAGCAGCTACTATCCCTTCATGAGACGCCACATGCGCAAGCATAATATTCCCTACTACGTCACCGATAGCGTATATTCCCGGGACATTTGTCGCCATTTCCTCGTTCACCGTTATCTCGCCGCGCTTATTGACTTCAACCCCCAACTCCTCCAAGCCGATTCCTTCAGAGTTTGGTCTCCGTCCTACTGACAGTAGGGCCTTCTCAGCGTCAAGTTGCCGGCCTGAGTCAAGAAGCGCTTTAACCCCTTTGTCACCTTCTGTAATATTCTCAATCTTCACGCCACACATCACGTCAACTCCATGCTTCTTCAAAGACATCTGAATCACGCGGGAAACATCAGGATCTTCCATAGGAAGCACAGTAGGCATAATATCAACAACAGTCACCTTACTACCGAGACCGGCGAATATGAAAGCCAGCTCACATCCAATGACACCGCCGCCGACAACAAGGAGGCTTTCAGGCACTTCCGAAAAATCCAAAGCCTCATCACTGGTAATAACACTTCTTCCGTTGTAACCGAAAGACGGAAATACCAGTGGCCTTGAACCCGTGGCAATTATTATGCTCCCGGCCTTTATCTCCTGGGAACCGTCATCTGAATCCACGGCAATTCTTCCGGGCGCCACAAGCCTGCCTGTCCCCTTCATAACCTTGACCTTGCCCCTCTTAAGGAGAAAACCCACACCTGCTCTGAGACGGGCGACTATCTTGTTTTTTCTGGTGATCATCTTGCCGAAATCCACAGACACATCCTTGGCCTCGACGCCATACTCTCCCAGCCGCTTGGCCATCTGAAATGCTTCCATGCCTGCAATCAGAGATTTGGTTGGGATACAGCCTCTATTCAAGCATGTTCCGCCAACCTGATCCTTCTCAACAAGGCACACGCTCTGTCCCAACTGAGCGGCTCTGATAGCTGCAACGTATCCTCCGGGGCCTCCTCCAAGTACTGCAACGTCATATTCAAACACAAAGACACGCTCCTTCTCGCATTTATTACCGTTTTGCTCCGGACAGTCAACCTACAAATGGGCCTTACATCACCAAGCTGAAGCTGAGACTTCACGGCCTGTTTTGGTAGACTCGCGGAACCCTCCTGCTTATTCCGCAAAGGACTTCGTGGCTTATTGTGTGGGCTTTCTCTGCCACTTCCTCTGCAGTGATCTCTTCCTTTCCTTGCCTGCCTATGATAATAACCTCATCTTCCATATCGACTTCTAAGTCGCCTGCGCATACCATGAACTCATCCATACATACTCTGCCTACTACCGGAAGCCTATTCCCCCTGATAAGCACTTGTCCGCGGTTGGAAAGGGCTCTGGGGAAACCGTCCGCATATCCGATTGGCAGAGTTACAATGGTGCAATCCCTATCTGTAGTGTACGTAGCCCCGTAACCTATGGAAGCGCCTTTAGGACACCTCTTCACAAAACCCACTCTGGTCTTGAGAGACAGAGCAGGCGTAATGTCCAATTCTGACCTAATCCCTCTGGCTTCCTCGCCTGAGAGCGGAGTCACCCCATATATGAAAATCCCCGGCCTTACAATATCAAACCTGGCCTCAGGGACAGTCACTGCAGCTACACTGTTGGCTGCATGGTAGTATTGCGCTTGAATACCGTTGCTCTTGAGAGCCTCAGTCGCATCATTAAACAAGGAGAGTTGACGATAAAGAAAGGACCTGTCCTCGGCCTCAGCAGTGGCCAGGTGCGTAAAAACGCCTTCAATTTCAATATTTGGCAGCATGGCAATGCGCTTCACGAAACTCACTGCCTGGTTCGGATATAAGCCGATACGCCCCATACCGGTATCGATCTTCACGTGGCACTTAGCCTTTTTTCCCTCCTTGACGGCAGCATTGGACAAAGCCTCAGCAAACTCATACGTAGCCACCGCGCATGATAGGTTATAACGCAAGGCTGCCTGTGCTTGAGTGGGGAATAGCTGGGCAAGAACTAGTATTGGAGCGATAATTCCGGATCTCCTGAGAGCTATGCCTTCTTCAACCAACGCAACTCCCAGCCAATTTGCTCCGTTATTCAAGGCTGTACGCGCTGCAGGTATCGCTCCATGGCCATACGCGTCGGCTTTTACAACTGCGAGGATTTCACAATCGGATCCCACTATCTTACGAATGCCCTGTATGTTGCGGGCTATACACGTAAGATCGATTTCAGCTATGGTAGGCCTATCCCGACGGCCATCCCACATGTTTCTCGCCTCTCTCCTCTACCAATCTACGTAAGGCCTCAGGCACACTCTCCAGAATGTCCGTGGCGGTAACACCCATCTCACCCAGTCTCAAACACGCGATATCACCGGCGAGTCCATGTACATAAACGCCTAACACAGCTGCTTCCAAAGCTCTCATACCTTGGGCCAAGAGCCCTACGATAATGCCGGTAAGCACATCCCCGCTACCTGCAGTCGCCATTCCCGGATTGCCTGTTGGATTAATATAAGCTGTCCCCGATGGGTCAGCAATTATTGTGCGAGCGCCTTTTAGAACTACAATCTTTCCCCACTGGGACACTGCCCGAAGTGCCACGTTGAGTCTGTCACGCTTGACCTCTAGTATAGAGAGACCTGTTAATCTCGCCATTTCTCCGGGATGAGGAGTAAGTATAATCGGCGCCTTCGCTGCTTTCAAAGTACCGGGATCCTGAGCAATCGCGTTTATCCCATCAGCGTCTACAACCGTTGGAACAGAGGTCGTCATCACCATATTCCTTACTAGTTGAGCAGTTTCACTATGAGTTGATAAGCCGGGCCCGATAGCCAGTGCAGCAGCGCCGCGACTGACGCCGTCCAAAAGAGGTTGAGCTTGTAGGCTTATGCTACCTGATTCAGTCTCCGGAAGCCCCCGAGTCATGACCTCAGTTAGCTTTGAGTTCATGACTCCCTGTAAACCGGTGGGAACAGCAAGGGTTACAAGGCCTGCGCCTGCTCTTAAGGCTGCAGTGCTTGTAAGCGCGGCAGCGCCGGCCATATTAGGCGAGCCGGCAATCACTATCGCTCTCCCGAACGTCCCCTTGTGAGAGTCTTTGTCCCGCCGGGGGAGCCAATGCCTAATGCTATCACCCATGGAAAGGTTCAACTTAAGATTTTCATCGACCAAAAGGGATTCGGGAAGGCCGATATCAGCGATAACCAACTCACCGGCATAAGCTGCGCCCGGGTAAAGAACCAGCCCCACCTTGGGAAGGCCGAAAGTCACTGTATGATTCGCCCTGATACAGCTGGAACTTGCCCTGCCGGTTGTGGAATCCAGTCCTGAAGGAACGTCAACCGCAACAACAGGCCTCCCTGACTCATTGACAGTATCAATGACATGACTGATGTATCCCTCTGTTTCTCCCTTAAACCCCGTCCCGAATATGGCGTCTATTACCAAATCCGACATGGACATTGCTACCCTGGCAGTGGGAAGCCCATCTGCATATAGCTCATCCACTGTCATGCCCATGCCTCGAAGAATATCCAAGTTAATTCTGGCATCACCTTGAACTTGGCTGATATCTCCCAGGAGGAAGGTTTTTACTCTCACTCCGGAGTTTGCCAGGTGCCTGGCGACTACGAATCCATCCCCTCCATTGTTACCCCTGCCGGCAAATATGCATACACGCGGGTTTGTCACATCCCGGAGAATCGTCTTTACAGTATCAGCCACAGCTCGCCCTGCATTCTCCATCAGGACGACACCGGGAATACCTATTACTTCAATAGCGCGTCTGTCTATCTCGCGCATCTCGTCAGCGGTTACGACCTTCAAGATTTCCACCTCCGACTGCAACGGCAAAAGCCATGGCAAGAGTGTCCGTGTGGGATATGCTGATAAGAATATCTTTCGCGCCCCGCGCCTTGGCAAGTTCTTCGGCCCGGCCTAATAAGCGCACATAAGGCTTTCCGGAAGGTTCGTTCCCGATCTCGATTTCATTCCATCCGATTCCGGACATTCCCCGGCCCAGCGCTTTAGATACAGCCTCCTTAGCCGCAAACCTGCCGGCTAGTTTCTCATAGTGTCCTCCCTTAAAAGCATCCATCTCAATATCAGTGAACACACGCCCGTGGAGCCTGTCGCCTTTACGCTCCATCAATTCGCGAATTCTGCTAATTTCGATAATGTCTACTCCGATACCGATTACATGCGACATAGGAGCCATCAAGTCAATAACACCTAACCTAACTCTTCCTGTATTACTCTTGCTACCTCAGATACAGCAGTTCTTACCACAGACTCCTCCGGACCCTCGCCCAAGATGCGAACCAAGGGCTCTGTTCCCGAAGGACGCACAAATATTCGTCCCTCTTTGCTTATCAATGCCTCAGCGCGCTCAATAGCCCGGTCTATTGCAGAATTGGAAGACAATTTTTGTTTGTTGCTGACTCTGACATTCATAAGAACTTGCGGGTATACTTCCATCCATGAAGCCAACTCCGATAATCTCCCGCCTGTTGTACGAAGAACTGATAGAAGGGCAAGTGCAGTAATAATCCCATCCCCTGTGGTATTGCGGTCCAGGAAGATTATGTGCCCTGATTGTTCTCCGCCTAGAATAACACCTAGTTTTCTCATTTGTTCCAGGACATATCTGTCACCGTTTTGCGTAATTACAACCTTACCGCCTTCACGCGCGAAGGTCCTGGATAACCCCAAATTGCTGTATACGGTGGCAACTATGGTATTATGCGGCAGCATTCCCTTTCGCAGAAGATCCAAACCGCAAATAGCCATGATGTGATCGCCGTCAACCACACAGCCCCTCTCATCAACAGCAATCAACCTGTCAGCGTCACCGTCATGCGCAAGCCCGACATCAGCCCCTGTTTCAACTACAACTTCCGATACAATCCCGGGATAGGTTGATCCACAATTAACATTAATATTAGTTCCGTCAGGCTTGTCGTTTATCGCTATGACATCAGCGCCGAGATCTTGAAGTAGTCGTGGCGTATATGATGACGCAGCGCCGTTTGCGCAATCCACGACTACTTTCAAACCCTCCATAGTAACACTGACAGTGCTTTTGGCATGCCGTATATATCTCTCTCCGGCGTCTTCAAGCTGAAACACCCTTCCTACGTCATTCCCTGACGGCCTGGGGAAGACATCAGAAGTATCAAAACACAACCTGCCTTTTTCATGAGAGATCACATGTTTCTCTATTTCCAGCTCTTCTTTATCTGACAGCTTAAATCCGTCACCTGATATGAACTTAATTCCATTATACTCCATGGGATTATGAGAAGCTGAAATGATGATGCCTGCATCAGCTTGAAGATCCCTCACCAGGAACGCCACTCCGGGAGTGGGGATTATACCGGTATTCACTGCATATCCCCCAACTGACGCTATCCCTGCAACCACCGCAGCCTCCAGCATATCCCCGGAGAGTCTCGTATCGCGTCCCACAATAACCGTAGGTCTCGTCCCCAGTCTCCTTGCGATAATTCCGGTTCCGACTCTACCCAAAACAAACGCCAGCTCCGGCGAGAGGCGTGTGTTGGCAATCTCTCGTACCCCGTCAGTCCCAAACAATCTCGCCATATCCGGTTCCTCCTGATCAATATGACAATCTATGACCGCCTCAGCAAACCGCGGGGCTACTCAAGCAAAGGCCCCAATCCGTTAGCATCTTCATCTTGCTCCTCTGGCGCCTCATCCGTCTCTTCGTCATCCGGCGGGGCGGTAGGTATCTTGCCAACAGGCACAAATACGCGAACGGTTTGCGGCTGAGTATTCAAGTCCGCTACAAGATTGCCTCCTGCATCTATCGGATTCGCCTTCACGTTCCTGGAGATGGCAGAGGTGATACCTGACACATCAATTTGAGCCACGACTTCCGCTACAGATTCCACCTGGCTCTTAGGGCCGATAATCGTGACGAACCTAGGCGATAACTCCGGCTCCAGAGGAACGCACATCTCCCCCGGATATCCTATTATCCCTGCCCGAACCGGAAACTCTTCGCTGACAATAGCGTCCATCTTCACACCTACTGAAGCCGGAATAACCTCAATTACCTGGACGCCCTCGGGGGCTGATGCGTGAACCCTTGCAGCGTATTCACCTTCACCGCGACCGGCTACAGATACCAATGCCTTCACTCTTCCGCCATCTAACGGTTCTACAAGATACTTCGGCCCCCGCACTCGAACCTCCACGTCCCTTGGCCTGGTCTCGACAATGCATTCAGGAGGTGCACCCTCCACCTCCAGACCTGTGGTAATAAACCGCTCCGCAATATCAGCCTTGGTCTTATTCATGTCTGCGCCTGCCACAAACCATATGACGATTGCCAAGAGGACAGCTGCTATTCTAAGGTAGGTTTCCCGAGGCACTTGCAGCTTCACATCACATGCCCCCTTAGCCAGGCAGGAATCCCTTGACGAAGTTTGCTTCCGTGAAGCAACTCTATGAGTCTCTCTTGCAACGCGCTTTCATCAAGATAACGCATTAGCTTCCCGCTGTATGCTATTGAAATAACCCCGGTTTCTTCGGAAACAACTATAGACACGGCATCAGACTGCTCTGACAAGCCTAGGGCAGCACGATGCCTGGTACCAAGTCTCTTGCTTATATTAGGATTCTCCGACAGAGGCAAATAGCAGCCTGCAGCCATTATTCTGCTGCCTCGAATTATCGCGGCGCCGTCATGCAATGGCGAGTTGGGAATGAATATGTTGATAAGGAGCTCTGCTGAAACCACAGCGTCAATCTTAGTGCCTGTCTCCATTAGCTCTGCGATACCGGTGTCCCGTTCAACCACAATAAGGGCGCCTATTTTGTCTCTGGCCATGACTGTCGCTGCCTTGGTAATGTCAGAAATCAGTATCATTGTGTCCTCTTTCTCCAGAAGTCCTAACGGGCCCGTAAATATACCGCCGCGGCCGATTTGCTCCAAAGCTCTTCTGAGTTCAGGCAAAAACACAATGGGCAGAGCGACAAAAAGCATGGTAATTGTCTTTTGCAAAAGCCAATTCACTGTGCGTAGTTCAAGCAAATCACTGAGCATGGTAACGATAAAAATGACAGCAATGCCTTTGAGAAGCGACACGGCTCTTGTTCCCCTGATAATAACCAAGAGCTTATAGATAACATAGGCAACAATGAGAATATCGACTCCGGAGCGAATTGCATTCAACGCATTTACTTTTGCCAGGCTCTCGGTAAGCCTCTCCATGCTGAAATTAAACAGCATATACCTCCCCCTTGGATCCATCCGAACGCAGCCTCTATCACAAATATATACTATACATTAATGGGATCCGATGCAAGGCTGATAAATCATTATTACGGAGACAAACGCCATCTTTGAGGCAAGCTTCTAAGCCCCAAATTTGCCCAGCTTCAATGCATTGGCAAGAGCCAGAGGCAAGGCGCCCAGCGCCGGGAACACACCGAGATTACCCTTGGCGCACATTGACTCGCCGAATCCTTCGACCTCTTCAGTCCGCACCCATTGAGAATGAATGAGGAATGGCACCGGGTGCCAACTATGTCCTTTCATCTTAGCCGGAGTGGAATGATCCCCGGTCACTATGAGCACATCAGGCTCAAGGTCAAGGATTGAGGGAACGAGGCTGTCAAACTCCTCGATCACTTGGACCTTACCCGTGAAATTGCCGTCTTCGCCGGAACTGTCGGTGTCTTTCACATGGACATAGAAGAAATCATAGTCATCAAAGTGGGTCGTGAGTGTTTCCACTTCATCTTTGATACTGACTCCGGTTTCCAGAATTTCCATACCTACAAGCCTGGCTAAGCCACGGTACATAGGATAACCGGCTATGGCGGCAGGGGTCAATTTAAATGCCTGGGACATGGTGGGTATTTCGGGAAGCCCGGCAAAACCACGCAACAATATCATATTCGCGGGACGCTCATTCTTGAGTGCTTTCTTAACTTCTGCAATCCACCGGTTTACAAGACCTGCAGTGTAAGCCGCTTCAGGACTACGCGAGAGTGCGTCCTTCGGCCTTTCGCCGACATGCTGAGGATCTGTGTCCTCTATGTCGCCGGATAGTCCCTGCCCTCGGAATACCACAACAAAACGGTGGAAGGACCCGGGTTCAAGAATGATTTCAATGCCTTCCACGGAGATTGAACGAAGGGATTCAATAAGCCGCTGATTCTCTTCAGTAGGAATCCTACCTGCTCGTCTGTCGGTAATGATGCCGGATTCATCCACTGTACAGAAATTCCCCCTGGCTGCGACATCAGAAGGCCCCAACGTTATCCCCACCCCAAGAGCCTCAAGAACCCCTCTGCCTATCTCGTACTTCAGTGGGTCATATCCAAACAAAGCCAGATGCGAAGGCCCGCTTCCAGGTGTAATGCCGAGAGCCACCGGCTCTGTCAAACCGCAGCTGGAGATAGCTGCCAGGCTATCCAGGTTTGGGGTATTTGCCTCTTCCAGAGCGCTGCGCCCGATGCCGGGATAAGGCAGCCCTCCTATGCCATCTACAACTACCATGACGATTTTCGATTCTGTCTTCTGGCAGAGATCCTTTACGAGTTCAATATTTACCACGTTGTTGTCTCCTCCTCTGACTGCCATCTAACTCTTAACCTAACTCATATTCGCTACGTCTTCATATTATCCTCCCCAAAGGCCTCATTAGGACATACTACAATCGTATAAGCGTGTGTGCCGGGCACAAGCGCATTCCAACTTGGAAATCCCGACGCCTGCCACACATGGCGGAAGGTGGTATACGCGCTGAAGGGGAACTGGGAAGGACTGCACAAGTACAAAGAAAAGCTTGGCGCTGCCTTGTGGTGGCGTTGGATAGTGGTCTTCTTTGTCTTCATCGTCCTTGTGATTTCGCTTATTGTCTCCATAGGTCCTATCCCTGCCATAAGAGGGGGAAGCACTTTCTATGATGTTCACGGCAACGTCATAGAAAGAGCTGCAGCCCCCGGTAGAATCGAAGTGTCCCTCTCTGACATGGCTCGTGACCTTCCGCATGCGTTTATCGCAGTGGAAGACTCCCGCTTTTATCAGCATCCGGGGCTCGATCCTATTGGGATAGCAAGGGCTTTCATACGTAATGCCCGCGCAGGGCGGATCGTTGAAGGAGGCAGCACAATTACTCAGCAATTGGCGAAAAACATGTACCTGACTACAAAACGGACTATCGGGAGGAAGCTTGCTGAAGCAATCCTCGCCCTATACCTGGAAGTCAGGTTTTCCAAAGACGAAATCCTGGAGCGCTACTTGAACCTGGTGTATCTGGGGCATGGGGCGTACGGTGTTGAAGCAGGCGCAAGACTCTACTTTGGAAAGCAAGCATCCAATCTTTCCCTTGCAGAAGCCTCTATGTTGGCAGGCGTCACAAGGGCGCCGTTCTACTACTCGCCTTACAGAGATGTGGATGCTGCCATCAGACGAAGAAAGACCGTCCTTGATCGGATGGTAGCGATAAACTATGTTTCCCAAGATGAAGCTGATCGAGCCGCAGAAGAAGCAGTTCACGTTGTTGGAATCGGGAGACGCGAAATCAGAGCTGCCCCGTATTTCATGGATTATGTCACTGACGAAGCCCTAAAGCTTCTGGGAGACGAAGGTATGTTGCTTTATTCAGGGAACCTGAAGATTCACACATCATTGGACATGGACTTTCAAAGGGCTGCTGAACAAGCTTTCGCAAAGGGGCTTGACGCTCTTACGCCCTCTTCGGGTACAGAAGGTTCTGATGCTGAAGCGAGACGACCGATTCAACCCCAAGGCGCGCTCGTGGCGCTGGACCCAAGGAACGGGCATGTCAAAGCCCTCATAGGCGGAAGAAGCTATGCTGAAACCCAGTTTAACCGCGCAATGCAAGCCCTCAGGCAACCCGGGTCTTCATTCAAGCCCTTCTTCTATGCGGCAGCCTTAGATAACGGGTTTACTGCCGCATCTGTGCTACCTTGTGAGCCTATAACATTCTACAGGCAGAGACTGCCTTACACTCCCACTGATTACGGCGAATTTCAGTATCATTTCAGGTGGCTGACTCTGAGAGAAGCTTTAGTGGTTTCGTGCAATGTAATATCAGTGTCCCTTGCGAATATCCTTGGTCCTGAAAAGGGAATAGAATTGGCAAAACAACTTGGCATAGCAAGCCCGCTGGGACCTAATTTATCACTTGTCCTTGGAACCTCAGAAGTCACTCCGTTTGAGATGGCATTGGCTTTTGCGCCTTTCGCAAATGGAGGAAAGCGGGTTCAACCGATATTCATAACCTCCATCGAAGACAGGTGGGGACGGGAACTGTATCGTGCCCGAGTCGTGGCCAGGCAAGTTCTTGACCCTCGAACAGCCTTTATTATCACGGACATGCTAAGGCAAGTCGTCAGCCAATGGGGTACTGCAGGCGCCGTCTCGTCCCGGATTACACGGCCGGTGGCTGCGAAAACAGGATCCACACAGAACTACACGGACGCGTGGTTTATTGGATACACTCCGGATCTGGTATGTGGAGTGTACATCGGCAACGACGACCCGGGCATCCCTTTAGGAAAATCAGGAGGGACTGCCGCAGGACCGATATTTGCAGATTTCATTGAAAACGCGCTTCGGGACATGCCGGCGTTATCCTTTCAAACACCTCGTGGAATAGTTCGGGTGGAAATATGCCATGAGACAGGGTATCTGGCTTCACCTGCCTGCCCCGGCACTCGTTGGGAGCTGTTTAAGAGTGGCACTCAACCGGTTGATGAGTGTCCTTGGCATGGAGCATTTCCCGTCCACTTGCCCTAACCCGTGCTAATCCGTGACAATCTCCCTGTTAATCCTATTCGAGGTAAATCTGGCGCTCCAGTCTCTTGTTGTAAGAGCTCCAGTTACCTTCAACATCTGCGCTGACTTCTACGATTTCAGCAAATTGGGCAATAGACGCGTCCAAGTAGTCCGCCAAGTGGAGGGCCACTGCTTCCAGAGTCTTCGGACGCTTCGGGGAACCCCACTCGAGCTTCCCGTGGTGGCTTAAAATCATGTGACGCAGCTTAAGAGCCAGGGTTTGCGGGAAGCCGGGGATTTGTTCTATAGCTTGAGCAACCATGCGTTCTCCAATAACAACATGGCCGATGAGTTTGCCTTCATCACTCAAGTCAAAAGGCCCGTCATAGGTATACTCTACCACCTTGCCGATATCATGGAGTATCGCCCCTGCGATCAACAGTTCATTGTCAATTAACGGGTAAAGCCGGGGCACAGTCTCACATAGAGCTACCACATTCGCGGTATGCTCTATTAGTCCTCCGATAACAGCATGGTGAATGGATTTTGCAGCGGGGGCTTGGACATATGCTGCAGCGAATTTCGGGTCTTCGAGGAATCCTAGAATCAGCTCTTTAAGATAAGCGTTTGTGAAGGCTTTCGTCTTTCCCGTCAATCGCTGGAGTAATCTGTCCACATCCTGCCTGGTGCGGGGAAGAAAGAGAGATAAATCGTAGTCATCTCGCCTGCATTTATGTACGGTCTCGACTGTGATTTGAGGAAGGCCTCTATACTCTGTGACATGTCCTTCCACATACACTACATCCCCGTTTTCAAATGAATTATATACCTCCTCACTATCGTCCCACACAATAGCTTTTATCTCACCTGTTCTGTCAAAAAGCATAAACGACAAGTAGCAACCGGGCTTTGACACAAAACCTGAAAGCTGCTTGGATTTGGCCATGAAGATGCTTCTTACCGCCTGTCCTATTTCAAGATCGACTACTCGCTGCCCCTTGCATTCTGTATCTTCATTTGACATAACTCATCCAACCCCTAACACACATAAAATATCAGGAGAGTCCTGCAAATCCGGCAGTAGTGGACTTAACTGCTCAAAACGAACCTATATATCGCTTCTCGAACCCCGTCTCCGTTTATTCCCTCGGTAACGTAGTCCGCTGCCTCTTTTGCCCTGTCAACTGCATTGCATACAGCCACGCCAATCCCGGCATACGACAGCATAGTTACATCATTTTCGCTGTCACCTATAGCCATAACCTGAGCCTGTGGAATGCCCATGCGTTTTGCTAACTCAGCGAGCGCTGCTCCTTTAGTGACATCTTTAGCAGTAAACTCGACATATTGAGGTAAAGACCGTACCACATGAGATATGTCTCTGAACTTTCGTTCCAACTCAGGCAGAAGATTATCAATGACGTCCGGCTCCGTCATCATTAAGATTTTCGTCGGAGGTTCGTTGAGAAACTCCAGCAAGTCCCCTACAGCTCTGGCAGCCACGTTAACATGGGCCGTATAACTGCGGGATTCTTCATTCAGGCGTTCAACATAGACTTCATCGTCTATGTAAACATTAATATGAAAACCAAGACTCTGCAGATGAGCTAAGATCTCTCTTGCGTCTTCAATGGGTATTGGCTTATGCCAGTACAACTCCTCGGTCTTGGCGGTTTTCACCAAAGCGCCGTCGTAAGTTATGAGCGGAGCATCAAGACCTAATTCTTCAGCGAAAGGCACTGCCGCCCGGAACATTCGTCCGGTCGCCAATGTCACCGTGCTTCCGGCATCTGTGGCAGCATGTATAGCTTGCTTTGTTCTGTCGCTTATCTTAAGATCGCTGCCAATTAACGTGTAGTCTATGTCGATAGCTACCAACCTTGCTTTTTCGGATCCTGAAACTGTCACTGATCTCCCACCACCCAACTTATGATACTACTTCCTATTGAGAGGAGTATTGACGCCAGCACAGCCGGCCAAAACCCCGATATGTAAAAACCCTGCACGACCCTGGATACTATCCACAACATGAAGCCGTTAATCATGAACGTAAACAAGCCTAACGTAAGTAATTGTATAGGAAGAGACAAGACAATCAGAATAGGCCGTATAAGCGCGTTCACAATTCCCAGTATGAAGGCAGCCAAAAGTGCAGGGGCAACCCCGGTTATTTGGACTGCCGGACCCATAAGGTAAGGAATGATGAAAAGAACAATAGCATTTGCTAACCATCTGATGACAAATGCGCGCCTTCTCAATACTATCACCCTCTCCGTCAACATGTCTACTCGTACATAAAGAAGCTCATTACAACACACATTAACGAGGACACCCTTAGCAGGCGGGGCGCCTCGTTAATCCCTACCACCGGTCAACCTAAATGAAACGCAGAGTAAGGTTCATACCTTGAGACCCTTCTGATACCTCCAATAACGTAAATCTTCCGTAGGACCGCAATTCCTTCACCAGTTCAGATCCTAGATCCAACGCTGTTATCATATCCAACTCTTCACTAAAGCGGAACGAGCTTTTGAATTGCTCTGTGTCCAGTCGTATTTTCCGTCTTGCTGAAGGAAACAAAAAGCCAAAGACACTAATGATAATGGCAGCTGACTCCAAAAGGTCTTCCAACACGAATAGCGGGACCAAAATAGGAACGCGAAATCGCATATCAGGCAACTTCAACGTGAACAAGAGGAAAAACGAAGGGACTCCGGGCGCCCGTCTCGTCCGTCTCCTGGGCCCGGCCGGAGTCACCGAATCACCCATAAGTGTCAGCCCGGTCAGCAATGCTACCACGTCCCTACTCAACATATATTTCTACTTTTGTGTCCTCACTGTCTACGTCGACGATTTTCCCTGAATTCACTTCAGTAATACTGGACAAAAGCTCGTCAAGGTCAATATTCTCATTCTCAAGCTGCTTGGACACATCTTTTGGAATGAATTTCATTGCGACTTTGGCTAGGGCAAGAGGTATATTAACGTTGACCCGCGTATCGTCTCCGGCATCGAAGACGCGTATCCGTAGCATTCTTCCATGGCTGCCACCAACGCGCGCAGGACCTGATGCGCCTTCGTGGCTTGAACTGTCTAAAGCCTGCAACAGCTCCAGTCCTTCATCCACTGAGACCTTCCCGCCCTGAACAAGCTCGAGGACTTTCTTCTTCTCTTCTGACATCAGAATTTCCCTCCCATTTAATGTACTTGAAACTTCGAGACATTTCGGGACATATTAACTATGCACAATACGCACCTGGCCGTTGGATGTCCGCGCCTTAATTGTCAACCTGTCAGTGCTCTCAGAAAACCCTGATGTCTCAGTAATCAATTCTCTCCGTGCAGTCCCTTCATCCCTTGCCAGATAGGCTAAGCCCGGAAGATCAAGCACAATGCACCCCCGGCTTGTTTTGGCGTCTATATGATAGCCTACCCTGTCAGCGTCTGCAAGCTGTACTTCTATTGCTCCGTTGGAGGTCTTGAGCTCGTATTCGGACTCCCCGGTTATCCTTCGGGGTATAACTGCTATCCCTCCGTTTGAAGTCCTTGCGCTGAGCCTCCGGGTAATTCCACTGACATTAATTCTGCCGTTAGAGCTTTCCAACTCAGTTATGACACCGTGAGTATTGTCCAATTCTATACGACCGTTTGAGGTCTCTACCTTAATCATTCTGCACTCAAACTCACCCAGGCTCACCCTGCCGTTTTGCGTCTTGAGATCCATGTCGTAGAGAAACTCTCTCGGCAATTTCACATCGAAAGACGCGCCTGCCAGAGCCCTCTCATGACCGGCCTTGATCTTGAGAGAATCATCAGTCACACCGCATTTGAGGAATTCTTCTACAAGAGCATTGGCTGCTTCATAATCATTTGTCCGCCCTTCTACAGCGGGGATCACATTAGCTGTCATAATGACACGGAAACCGGATTCGTCCCATGGCTCAACCACAATGCTTCCATTCCGCGTGATGAGCGCTATGTCAATCTTCTTGCCGGCTTCCCCCTTAAAACCCCCCTCTACAACCTTCTCCACCCTGATGCTAGGCGAAAACATGCGTTGGAACGGCTCAAGAATAGCTTTTGACCAGCGTGCCAGTGAATCATCTTCGTCATCAGACTCAACACGCAGTCTACGATCTACTTCCTGCTGTACACGGTCAATAACTTGATCTGTGCTCTTTACCGCACTCTCCACAGTCTCGCGGATCGTCTCCGCCAAGTTATCAAGGGCCTCTTTATCCACTACATCAACAAGGCCTGAAAGCTTATCAACAAGCCCTTTGACTTCTGTCATGCCAGGCCCTTTTGAAGAAGGCGTTGGCTTTGATTCCTCAGATTTCTCACCGTCACCCTCGGGAGTCTCGAAGGATTCTCCGGAAGCGCGGAATCCCACAGCATCATCAATAGCCTCAATCAACGACGAAGCCTGCTCTGAAGTGATTTTGCCTTCTTCAAGCATCTTCAGGATCATCATGACTTCTTCACGCATAATGCGCCCCTCCTAGCAATCTATGTCCACTCACTTCTGTTTCAGAAGCTTCACGGCTTCCTCGGCGCCAAGCTCTCCCGTAGCAAGGGAATCCAGGATTTCCTTGCGCCTGGCAGCAGCTTCCGCCTCATCTTCCTTATCACTTTCTATCGGGAAACCAAGCGCCTGGATTACTGTATCAAGACGCCCTCGGACTGTAGGGTAAGAGATCCCGAGTTCTCTCTCAACTTCTTTTATATTCCCGCGACATCTGATGAACGTCGCCACAAAATTTCTTTGCTCATCAGTCATCTGACAGAACTTGCATGTTTCAAAGTGTCCGCTGATAGAAGTATCGCACCTGGAGCAAGAAAGTTTCGTGACTTCAAGCGATTCTCCGCAGACAGGACATCTGCCAAGAGCCCTGCGCTTCATATTGCTGCCCCCTTTAACTTCTTGATATCTATATTAATATTATTAATCCCTGTATTGACATTATAAAACCCAAGCAAATGAATGTCAATAGATCTTGATGTAATTTTCTCATTAGTCCTAACCAATTTGCCCAATTTCCTTTCGCTCTCGTGCATCCTGTTGTTTTCATGGAGACTGTCGCTGGTGGTAAGGTTACCCGTAACACATCTCTAATAGCGGTACCCGTAAGCAATGCGAGAGAACGTAATCCCACTCTCCTCGCCCCGCGGGAGTGCACTTCGCATTCTGCATAGCCTGGGTGCAGCCTGTCTTAGCTTCGAGGACTGGAGAGAAACTCAGAATGGTGACATTGACATACACATCCAAAAGCATCGGCTTTACTCGTTGACCCGTGCTCCCGAAGAAACTCCAGTGTCTCATCACGTGTTGGTAGTGCCGGTATCGCACCTTTCTTTCGTGTACATAGTGCTCCCGTAGCGTTGGCAAGCAACAAAATATCTCGCCAGTCTTTCTCTTCCAACTCCCTCACAGCTTGACGAAGGCAAACCGAAGGCATCAAAATCTCCCACTTGGTAATGAGCCCGACGAGAAGCCCTGCAATAAACGCATCACCTGCTCCGGTGGTATCAACAACACGAACATTAAACCCAGGGACGTCAAAACAAGTCTCACCCCTAACAAACGTGCACCCTTGCTTACCTCTGGTCACAATGATTAGGCAATGGTCCTCAGCAATAGACCGGAGCCTACTTTTACCTTCGTCAACCGTAGCTGCACCGGTAAGAAAGCTCATCTCATCATGGCTGAGTTTTATGAGATCGGCAGTATGAAACGCTGATAGGATAACTTTGCGTGCTTCGTGAGGACTCTTCCAAAGAGATAATCTCAGATTAGGATCATAGCTAACGAGTGCCCCCGCATCCCTGGCAGCTGTTATTGCGGCTCGAGTGGCGGATCGAACAGGTTCATTAATGAGTGATATCGATCCGTGATGAAAAACGCGAGATTGAGCAATAATGCTTAGATCGACCTCGCCTGGGTCGAGTAGCATATCTGCGCTTGGATGCCTATAGAACATGAACTCCCTCTCTCCTTTTTCACCAAGAGAAACAAAAGCCAACGCGGTTCTGGCTTGATTTTCATAGCGAATGCCACGCGTATCAACGCCCTCCCTGGTAAGCATATCCACGAGAAAACTGCCGAACTCATCGTTGCCGACTTTTCCAATAAAGGCGGATGAACGATCGAACCGCCTGACTCCCACTGCAACGTTGGCTGGTGCGCCCCCGGCGGCCTTTATGAATTCGTGCGAGTTCCTAATCGAAATGCCAGCTGTGCTTGATACGAAGTCTATTAGGAGTTCTCCCATCGTGACTACGTCAATTCTAGCCAAAGCATCATCTACCCCCTTTTCCCAGAAGACTTGATCCTCGTTTTTGATAAGCAGTTTTCACGGTAATGTCTGAATGGTACTGCCGTTGAGATCGGGATGCGTGACTGTAAAGCAAGACATGCACTACTTTTCATTCTCACGTTTTTTCTCTCTAGTCAAGAAACGGAATTCAACCACGGAAGTACGTTGCATGGGATGTACAAGACTTTGTGAATGGCCGAGGCACTCAACTGGAGTATAGAAGCAGGTCCTCTATGGCCTAGAAAGGCGTAGCGTCTCTGTCGGGTGTCAGGGCCTCTTTCAGCCGTTCCGCCAGTTTATGATTTATTCCCGGAACACTCGCAATTTCGTCTGTGCTTGCCTCGCGTATACCTTTCACTGATCCAAACGTCGTGAGAAGAGCGTGAAGTCGTTTCTTGCCGATACCGGGGATTTCTTCAAGGGCTGACAGTGTAGATCTTTTCGTCCTCAGCTTCCTATGGTATGAAACAGCGAATCTATGCGCCTCATCACGAATATGCCTGAGAAGGAGGAGGGCTTTTGAATCCTTGGGCAGAGCAATGGGTTGGTCTTGACCTTCAATGAATACCAGCTCGTGGGATTCTGCAAGACTGATAACCGGAATATCTCCGGCGCCCAGTTGGGAAAGGGCTTTAAGTCCGGCATTGAGCTGGCCCTTGCCCCCGTCAATAATAATCAAATCTGGCAACTGCTTCTCTTTCTGATCCTGCTTTAGAAGCCTCCTGTAGCGCCTGGAAATGATCTCATGCATCATGGCATAATCGTCTTGACCTTCCACTGTCCTAATTTTGAAGCGCCGGTACGACGACTTGTCAGGCCGTCCTCGTTCAAATACTACCATACTGCCGACAGCGTCAGTCCCCTGGATGGTTGATATGTCAAAGGCTTCGATTCTCCTTGGGAGTCCGGGAAGGTCCAACGCTTCCTTAAGCTCAAGCAATGCAGCGTCTTTCAGCACTGCCTCTTGCATGGCACGTGTTCTTGCTTCCTCTAAACTGAGTTTTGCATTATCCGTTGCCATACTGTGAAGATGCTTTTTATCGCCTCTCTGCGGAACACGAATACTGACTTTACGACCTTTTTTCTCCCTCAACCACATACTGATCGCTTCTTTGTCATCCGGCTTAAAAGAAAGCAATACCTCATCCGGAATGAAAGTAGCCTCATAGTAGTACTGCTTAACAAAAGCAGTAAGGATCTCTGTGTCAGGGACATCATGGATATTAGTTATGAAAAAGCGTTCGCGTCCCATGAGTTTCCCGGAACGAACAAAGAATACCTGGACACATGCATCTGCCTCTTCCCGAAAGTAGCCGACTACATCAATATCGCTGCCTGAGTCAAGGACTATCTTCTGCCGTTCAGTCACACGTTCGATAGCTCGGATAGCATCCCGAATACATGCTGCCCGCTCAAAATCAAGTGAGTCTGAGGCTGCTTGCATCTCTCTTTTCATCGCACGCACTACCTGATCATGACGGCCCTCGAGACAAAGAATGATCTGGTTTACCAGCTCCATGTATGCTTCCTTAGATATCCTTCCTGTGCACGGAGAAAGGCACTTCTTTATGTGGTAATTGAGGCATGGGCGCGCCTCTTGCGGCTGATCTTCACTTATTTTCTTCGAGCAGCTCCGTATAGGGAATGAACCTCTTAAGAAACGAAGTGTATCACGCATTGCGCCTGCATCGGCATACGGCCCAAAGTAACGGCTGCCGTCTTGCTCAACCCTTCTGGTCACGACAACCCTGGGGAACTCATCTTCCAACGTAATCTTGATGAAGGGATAGGTCTTGTCATCCCTCAATTGCACGTTGAACCAAGGACGGTGTTTCTTTATCAGATTGTTCTCAAGGATTAACGCTTCGACCTCAGAATCAGTGACAATGTACTCAAAATCACAGATACGATCCACAAGTATCTGAGTCCGCTTAGGCAGTCCCGCAGGCGACTGAAAGTAAGAACGAACCCTGTTTCGGAGGGATGAAGCCTTTCCCACATATATTACCTGACCGGAGGAATCTTTCATTACGTAGACTCCTGGCCTGTCAGGGAGGTCTTTTACTCTTTCCGTCAGGCTGGCTTTCAAATCAAGGCTCATCCATAAAGCACCTTCTTGAGAAAATGTCCTGTGTAGGACGTTTCTGCTCCTGCGACTTCTTCAGGAGTTCCGCATGCCACAACTTCCCCGCCTCTTTCTCCGCCTTCAGGACCCAGGTCAATAATGTAATCAGCAGTCTTTATCACGTCGAGGTTGTGCTCAATGACAATGACAGTGTCGCCTTCGTCCACAAGGCGGCCCAGAACATCAAGCAACCTGTGAATATCAGCGAAATGGAGCCCGGTTGTGGGTTCGTCCAGTATATAAAGGGTTCTGCCATTGCTGCGCCGGCTGAGCTCCGTAGCAAGCTTGACTCTCTGCGCTTCGCCGCCGGATAGGGTTGTAGCAGGCTGTCCTAGCTTTATATAACCCAGCCCTACATCATACAGTGTCTCCAGCCTGCGCTTGATACGAGGAATATTCCAAAAGAATTCAAGGGCTTCGTCCACTCTCATGTCCAATACGTCCGCTATAGTCTTTCCTTTGTACTTGATCTCCAACGTTTCCCTGTTATATCGTTTCCCTCTGCACACCTCACAAGGCACATAGACATCAGGAAGGAAATGCATCTCGATCTTAATGATTCCGTCACCGCGGCAAGCTTCGCACCTGCCGCCCTTTACATTAAAGCTGAACCTCCCGGGACGGTACCCGCGAGCCCTGGCTTCCGGGGTCAGGGCAAAGGTTTGCCTAATGATATCAAAAGTGCCGGTGTATGTGGCAGGATTAGACCTCGGAGTCCTCCCGATAGGTGATTGATCCACATTGATAACACGATCCACGTGTTCAAGCCCGAGGATTCCGTCGTGAGCCCCGGGCTTTACAGATGCCCTGTTCAAATCATGTGAAAGCCTCTTGTATAGGATCTCATTTATCAGCGTGCTTTTCCCGGAACCCGAAACACCGGTTACACATAAGAATATCCCAAGGGGAATCTCTACATCGATTCCCTTGAGATTATGTTCTTTTGCCCCTTTAATCAACAGGGATTTTCCGTTGGGGGAGCGACGATTAAGCGGAACAGGAATCTTCTCTTTTCCGCAAAGGTAAACCCCGGTTAATGAGTCTTCACAGGAGACTATCTCATCAATGGTTCCTTCCGCCACTACGTGTCCGCCTTCAGCGCCTGCGCCGGGCCCCACGTCAATGATATGATCCGCGGATCTGATAGTCTCTTCATCATGCTCGACCACAATAACGGTATTACCTAAATCACGCAGGCTCTTCAAGGTGCTTATTAGGCGCTTGTTATCGCGTTGGTGAAGTCCTATACTGGGTTCATCGAGTATATAGAGAACTCCGACGAGACTGGATCCGATCTGAGTGGCCAGACGTATACGTTGCGCTTCTCCTCCTGCCAGAGTACCGGCAGGCCTGTCAAGAGTAAGGTAATCCAGTCCTACGTTGACCAAGAACCCCAAACGCTCCCGTATTTCTTTTAGAACCTGTCCGGCAATGAGGCGTTCTCGATCAGTCAGTTCCAGGTTTTCGAAGAAATTGCAAGCATCTTGGCATGACAGGGCTGTGACCTCCATTATTGACTTGCCTCCGATCGTTACTGCAAGGCTTTCCGGCCTAAGTCTTGCACCGCCGCATGCAGGACAAGTCCTTGCTGTTATGAAATCTTCGACTTCCTTGCGTACTCCTTGTGAGCGAACCTCTCTGTACCTGCGCTCCAGATACGGCACTACTCCTTCGTATCTAGTCTCCCGTGATACAACATTGCCGGAGAAATCATGGTATTTGAATCTGAATCTTTCTTTTCCTGCGCCGTAAAGCAATATTCTCTGATGCTCCGAGGACAGTCTATTTACGGGCACGGTTGGATCAATTCCAAAGCGCTTACATACTGTCATGACTCTGTTTGCAAAGAAATCACTTCGTGTCCCTTCAAAGGATCTTCGCCAAGGCACAAGTGCGCCTTCAACAATACTTCTGTTAGCATCCAGGATAAGCTCAGGGTCAATCTCCTCTTTTGTTCCCAGTCCGGCACATTCGGGACATGCGCCGTACGGACTGTTAAAAGAAAACATCCTCGGAGTAAGTTCCTCAAAACTGATTCCACATTCGACGCAAGCAAACTTCTCGCTGAAGACCAGGTCTTCCTTGTCCAGCACGTTGATTACGGTAATCCCGCCGCTCTGCCTCATAGCCAGCTCTATTGAGTCAGCCAAACGTTGTTCTATTCCTTCGCGGATTACCAGACGATCAACGACTATCTCGACAGTGTGAATTTTGTACCTGTCTAAGGATATATCTTCATCAACCCGACGAACCTCGCCATTGACCCTGACCCTGACAAATCCGTCTTTTCTGATATCCTCAAGGACTTTCTTATGCTCGCCTTTCTTGCCTCGAATGACAGGGGCCAGCACCTGAACCCTTGTACCTTCATCAAGGGCCATTACTTGATCTACAACTTGCTCCACTGTCTGCTGAGTAATGGGCAATCCGCATTTTGGGCAATGAGGTTTGCCTATTCTTGCAAATAGCAGCCTTAAGTAGTCGTATATTTCCGTTACCGTCCCTACCGTAGATCTGGGATTTCTGCTCCCGCTCTTCTGATCAATGGCTATAGCAGGGGAAAGACCTTCAATGTAGTCCACGTCCGGCTTGTCCATTTGACCAAGGAATTGCCGGGCATAAGCTGATAGAGATTCCACATAACGCCTCTGGCCTTCAGCATAGATTGTGTCGAATGCCAAGGACGATTTCCCGGAACCGCTAATCCCGGTGATGACTACAAGCTTGTCTCTGGGTATCTTGACACTTATGTTTTTCAGGTTGTGCTGTCTGGCACCCCTAACCACTATGAAGTCTTTACTCACAATATCTCCTCCGGAAACCTCCGCATCATACAAACTGCGTGCGAAGGTCTCGTATCCTGTCACGAATTTCTGCAGCGCGCTCAAACTCTAAAGCCTGGGCTGCCTTATACATCTCGTCTTCCAATGTCCGTATGAGTTTTGCGGCTTCTTTATGGGACATGGCAGTCTCATCCAATCCGTAAACCGGCTTATCTTCCGCGACTCTCAACATTTCAGTTATGTCATGAATTGCCTTTTTCACGGATTCAGGAGTAATACCATGGCGTCTATTATACTCCATTTGGATCTTGCGACGCCTGTAAGTTTCGTCAATAGCTTTTTTCATGGATTGGGTAATAGTGTCAGCGTACATTATAACTTTGCCGTTAACATTACGCGCAGCACGGCCAATAGTCTGGATAAGCGATGTTTCCGAGCGCAGGAAACCCTCTTTGTCCGCATCCAGAATCGCTACAAGTGAGACCTCAGGAAGGTCCAGACCTTCCCTGAGAAGGTTAATCCCCACTAAGACATCAAATTCGCCGAGACGCAAGTCTCTCAGAATCTCAACCCTCTCCAGGGTCTGCACTTCTGAATGTAGGTATCTGGCTTTCACTCCCACTTCCAATAGGTAATCAGTGAGATCCTCTGCCATCTTCTTAGTAAGTGTGGTCACTAAGACCCTTTCATCAGCCTTTACCCGATCTTGGATCTCAGCCAAAAGGTCATCAATTTGATTCCGCGTAGGACGCACTATGATTTCGGGATCGATAAGCCCTGTAGGCCTGATAATTTGCTCCACCACCTGATTGCTTACTTCAAACTCATATCGTCCCGGTGTCGCGGAAGCAAAGATCGCCTGGTTCACACGGGCCTCAAACTCATCAAACGTGAGCGGTCGATTATCATAGGCCGAGGGCAATCTAAACCCGTATTCGACAAGATTCTGCTTACGTGATCTGTCCCCTGCGTGCATAGCATGTAACTGGGGAAGCGTCACGTGGGATTCGTCAATGATTATCAGGAAATCAGCGGGGAAATAATCCAGGAGCGTTGCAGGCGGCTCTCCGGGTTGTCTCCCTGTCAAGTGACGAGAGTAGTTTTCAATTCCCTGACAGTATCCGACTTCACGAAGCATCTCCAGATCGTACCTGGTCCTTTGCTCAAGTCGTTGAGCTTCCAAAAGCTTTCCTCTTTCACGCAAAAAGGCGAGTCTCTCCTCGAGTTCTTCCTCGATACTGACAATGGCACGTTTTAGTTTCTCCTCATTGGTGATGAAATGGGTCGCAGGGAAAACTGTTATGGACTCTCGCTCCTCAAGTATTTCCCCGGTGATTGCATCTACCTGCAGAATACGGTCGACTTCATCCCCGAAAAACTCGATCCGAATTACATTTTCCTCATACGCAGGAATTATCTCAACAACATCTCCGCGCACCCGAAACGTCCCTCTTGTAAATCCAATGTCATTTCGCACATACTGAATCCTTACAAGATCTCTCAAAATGCCGTCTCTATCCGTCTCCTGCCCGAGTTTCAGCGCCACTGTCATTTCCTTATAATCTTCAGGAGAACCGAGTCCGTAGATACATGACACACTTGCCACAATCAGGACATCGCTTCGTTCCAAAAGAGCACTTGTAGCCCTGTGCCGCAACCTGTCAATTTCATCGTTTATGGATGCGTCCTTCTCAATGTAAGTGTCAGATTGCGGAACATAGGCTTCAGGCTGGTAGTAATCGTAGTAGCTGACAAAATACTCTACAGCGTTGTCCGAAAACAGCGCGCGAAACTCACTGCAGAGTTGAGCTGCTAATGTCTTGTTATGGGCAATAACGAGAGTAGGTTTTTGCACCTCCTGGACCACCAAGGCGTCAGTAAAGGTTTTGCCTGTCCCGGTAGCCCCGAGCAGTGTCTGAAACCTCTGTCCCGCAATAATGCCTTCCTGGAGCTTTCGGGCGGCCTCAGCTTGGTCGCCTTTAGGTGTCAAATCTGTCTTTAGCTGGAATTCACTCAACCGACAAGCCTCCTGCCTAACATTAGACCGCGTTTATGATCATTCTAAAACACCCATTGCAGTACTGCAATGTATCCTTATAACCTCATCTTTCATAAATGGCCTGCCTGCAATCGACAAATGCCATGCCATGCCGGCGTAGGTGGGCAATACAGAAACCGCTACGAACATACATTCGGCACCAATGTAATATTTCCTCCCTTTCGTAGGGAAACAATAAGTAAATGAGGGGTTTGATAAAGGAAGAGCTCCGTATCAAGAGGAGGGATTATTCCGGGGATTAATCATCCTGTTCCGGACTCTACCGGATCCGCCTAATCCATCTGGCCAACGGCCCTTCTAAAGACGCCACCGGCACCTTTGCATGCGCACTATCACCCGGCGCAGGAGCTGGGATAATGCCAACCCTCTCCACTGTGCCTGCGATAGACCGTGAGAAGCGCTTTCCCGCGACGTCAGTGCCGGGCCGCTCAGCCTCAATATAATACCAGGGGACATACGCGCTAAACGCCATCCTAAGGTCTTGCGGGCTCTTTATCAGTTGGCCATTTACAGAAGTAATAATATCCCGGCTTCTGAAACCTGCCTCAGCTGCAGGCGAATTAGGCACAACATCAAGAATAACCAACCCCCTGGGATTCTCCGAGAAAAGCGCAGGTTCCATAGTCTCTCCGCGTCTTCCTGACGCAATCACGAATTCATGCCCTACAGGCGAAACAATCGCGGCCACCCACTGAACCCACGGAAACGGTATGGAGAGCAAAGCCAATGCCAGGAGAGCCAGGCTGAAGATTAGGAGGTCTCGGGCAGTACGTGAGGCTCTCTCTTCCGGACTTCTGGCAAGGGCAAAATCCCCGTAACCTAAAGCCGCAGGGAGCACGAACATAGCGAATAGAAGCT
Source organism: Bacillota bacterium (assembly GCA_012518595.1). Taxonomy (GTDB): domain Bacteria; phylum Bacillota; class SHA-98; order UBA4971; family UBA4971; genus UBA4971. Next base: position 14,833 of record JAAYRV010000254.1, on the reverse strand, counting down.
CATGCCCTTCAGGTGGTAATATTCCCGGCCTTATCAGCGGCCACCATTCCGGCATTGATATTAAGCCACCTGCCAAACTGTCCAGTTCACTTGCCTGAGGAGTCAACAGCATCATGCTTACGATAGGTAGAGGCCAGAACTTCTGCAATACGAAGCCGCCCACTACCCGTCCTTCCTGCGTTCGCATGTAAAGGGGAAGCGCTCCCTTACTCCCCGTCATGCGGATCAACAGCCCCTCAATCAAGTGGAGCACTGCAACGAGAATCATGATATCCGTAACTCCCACTTCCGGCCAGCCAAATATCAGGCTGGATAAAGCCACGAGTCCGCCGGCGTATGAGAAACACAAAAACCGCTGGTCAATAAGCATAAGAAAGACGGCCAGCGGAAGGATGAACGAGACTCCTGCCCTGGTTACGGTAACACCTACAAAAATCAAAATGAGACTGGCGACAAATCCTGCTATGACGCCAAGCAAGACAGATGTAAGAAGACGTGAAATCGGCGACTCAACAGCCTGCCCGTATAGATTAGCTTCGACCCTTGCAGCACGAGAATACTGGGCGGTAATGAGCGCAATGACCACCCAAAAAACAGGATGAAGCACTGCTTGTGGGATCAACATAAGGATAGTGACAAGTATCTTTCCGAATGGAAACATCAAGGCCACTCCCATTTAGTCAGCAGACTACTATTCATTATACGTCACCCTGCAACTTTGTTTGACTGTTCGTTTTCCAACTGTTCGTTTTCCAACTGCTCTCTTAGAATCTTGATCGCGGCCTCGAGCTGCGTATCGGTGACACTCTCCGAAGAGTCCTCAGACACTTTGGGAAGCTCCATTACGACATCAGGCTCTATGCCTTTTTTGTCAATTGAATGCTCACCCGCAGTCAGGTATTTGTGAGTTGTTATGGAAATCGCAGAACCGTCAGACAATGGATAGATAGTCTGAACGGACCCCTTACCGAATGTTTTGACCCCAACTATGGTGGCACGCCTGGTATCCCTTAGCGCGCCTGCCACAATTTCGGACGAGCTTGCGCTTACTTCGTTAACCAACACAACCATGGGAATATCCAATTTATCTCCGGGACCAGCATGGTATGTAACCCGTTTCCCGTTCTTATCTACCATGTGAACAACAGGGGTTCCTGTAGGCAAAAACTTAGTTGCCACTTGCACTGCCAAATCCACGGAGCCTCCGGGATTTAGCCGAAGGTCAAGGATAAAGCCTTTCATTTCTTGATCAAGGAGACTTCTAATCTCCTCCATCATTTCTTCAGCCGTATTCTCGCCGAAAAACGAAGCCAGATGGACATATCCTATGTTGCCCTCCAACATTTCACAGGAAGTACGCGGAACCACTATTGTGTCGCGAACAATACTTACGTCGAAAGAACCGGTCTCCTCATTCTCCGTTCGTTCTATTCCCAGAACAACGGTAGTCCCTTTCTTGCCTTTCATCAATGAAACAGCATATTCCAAAGCCATATCCTGGGTGGTTCTGCCGTCGATATGCTTGATCTTGTCTAAAGGCAGCAAGCCTGCGCGTTCCCCGGGAGTGCCTTTGATCGGGGCCACAATGGTCAGTTCTCCCTCAAGGATTCCTACCACTATGCCTATTCCGTCAAAGGATCCTTTCATGTCTTCCATAAAAGTGCGAAACTCCGATTCGTTCATGAACCGCGCAAATGGATCATCCAAAGCCTTAATCATATCTTCTACACTCTGCTCATGGCTATATGCCTCAAGCAACACTGTCTCGTCAGCAGGATAGAAGTAGAAGTTCTTCAATATGTAGAGCGTTTCCAGAGCAGCTTGAGCACGTTCTGCCTGAGAACTCCGAGACGCTTCAGACGCACTATCCGCGGCCCTCACAAGGGGGCTATATTCTAAAAACAGCACCCCGGCAACTGCCGTGAGTGCGACGACTAAGCAAATCCAACGAAGACACTTTCTCATACTTCTTCACCAGTTTCCATCTTATAATTCCAAAAGCATACCACTATTTCAACCATTGCCATGGATTCACCGGAGCGCCTTGATCCCGTACTTCAAAGTGAACGTGAGGGCCTGTAGAGACTCCTGTGCTTCCGGCCTTTGCTACTGCATCGCCTTGAAGCACAGTCTGGCCTGCTTTCACAACAAGCGAAGAATTGTGGCCATAAAGAGTGGAGAGCCCGCCTCCATGGTCAATGATAACAGTATAACCATATCCGGTTATCCATCCACTGTGGATAATGACGCCATCAGCCGCTGCACGCACCGGAGTCCCGGTGGGAACCCCTATATCGATACCTGAATGTAACCTGTACCTCTTGAGAATGGGGTGATACCTGTTTCCAAATTCCGAAGTTATCCGCCCCTGGACAGGCATGATAAACTTCCCGGTCCATCTGGGAATACCCTTTCCCTCTCGGATATCGCGGGCTTGTTGCTCTCGTATGACCCTCTCCAGTTCTCTACTGATCTCTTCCAGCTCATCTAAAGCCTTTTCGTACCTGACTCTTTCCGTCTGCAATTTAGTAAGCTGCGTCTCTCTCTCTTTTACTTGGACTCCCAACTGTATTTCTTGCTCCGTAAACTCAACCTTTGTAGAAGCAAGCTTCACACGCTGGTTCTCAAGTGCGACCTTCTTCTTTTCTACCTCTTCCATGCGATCAGAAAGCCCCTGAATTTCAAGCTCAATCTCATTCAGGCACTCGGCGTCATTTTCTGCAATCATCCTTAGATAATCGTATCTCCCCAAAAATTCCGTGAAACTCGAAGCTGCAAAAAGAGCTTCCATGTAATTACCGGGACCCCACATGTACATGGCTCTCAATCTGTTCTTTAGCACGCTGAGCCTCTCCTCGAGGCGTTTCTCTGCAAGAGCCAGTTCTTTTTCGGAAATCACTAAATCCTGTTCAGCCTCTCTAATGCGCTTCTCAACATCCTTGACTTGCTTTTCGAGAGAAGTAAGACGCGACTTGGCCTTTTCCAATCTCATTTCAGTCGCTTCGAGCTCGCTCAAGACTCCCTTTTCTTTCCTCTTGATTGTCAGAAGCTGTTGCTTAGTCTGATCAACTTGGCCGGAAACTTCCTGTAATTGGTCGCGTTTCGCTGTAAGCTCCGGTGATGTCTCGCCGCAGACAGACAGAGATGCTGCGCCGCATATGAAGCTTCCGACAAGAAAAAAAACAATCAGTTTAGATTTCCAGGTGTTTCTTGGTGAAAACTCCACCTGCAAGAACCCCCATTAACACACCAAGTATAACAAGACTGACACAGAGCCTTGCGACAGGCGCCGCCTCTGCAATTACCGGAAGAAAGGGCGCTACCGGTCCGAGTCTGCCGATGCACACCCGATAGCCGGCATAGAGCAATACTCCCGATATAGAAGACCCCATGAAGCCCAAAATCATTCCCTCTATCATAAACGGCCACATGATAAACCAGTCAGTTGCCCCTACCAGTTTCATTACTTCGATCTCCTGAGCGCGGGAATGCAAAGAGAGTCGCACAGTATTCCCAACAATGAATACGGTTGCGCCAAGAAGTATGACTGCCAGTGCCAATGCAGCTATGGCAATGAACCGGGTGGTCGCCAGTAATTTCTCAGTAAACCCCTGTCCGTAATTGACACCGATGATATGAGGCAGGTCAGAAATCCTCGACGCGATATCCCCTGTACTGTCTGCATTAAACACACGCACATCAAAAGCATCGGGAAGCGGATTTTCGCCCAGGATATCCACGAGTCCGGCTTTCTCTCCAAGTTGCTTTACCAGACGGTTCAGGCCTTCATCTTTGCTGACATATGTTACCCCGTCAACACCGTCGATGCCCTCAATTTGCTGCTTCAACGCCTCCAGGCCTTGACGGGTGAGGTTATCTTCTACGTAAACCCTTATCTCAATGCTGGATCTCAGATGATTGTTGACATTGCTCAAGTTCATCAGGATGAGCGCGAATACGCCCAGGACAAAAATGGACACAGCCATTGTCCCAAGGGAGATAAGGCTTACATTGCGTTTCGCTGATTCCCAGCCCTCAGCCAGGAAGTATCCCATTATACTCAGCCTCACCCTCATAAACTCCCTTCTCATCATCGCGAACAATTCTACCGCTATCTAACTCGATTACCCGTTGTCTCAGTCCGTCTACTATTGCAGCATTGTGCGTAGACATGATAACTGTAGTGCCTCTCCTGTTAACGCGCAAAAGAACCTCCATAACATCCCATGATGTTTCCATATCAAGGTTGCCTGTAGGCTCGTCAGCCAGTAGAACAGTGGGATCCCCCACAATCGCCCTGGCAATTGATACCCTTTGCTGCTCACCGCCGGAAAGCTCATCAGGATATGCCTCAGCCTTACTCTCTAAGCCTACGAGCTTCAAAGCTTCATTGGCGAGAGGCCTAATCCGTCTCCTTGGCTTCTCCGTCACCATCAAAGCAAAAGCCACATTATCATAGACAGTCTTATTGGGAAGAAGCTTATAGTCCTGAAATATCATTCTGACCATTCTTCGCAAATAAGGCACTTCCCCAGGCCTTAATCTAGTGATATTACGCCCGTTCAAAAGCACCTGACCACGTGTGGACACAATCTCTCTTGTCAAGAGCTTCAAGAAAGTAGTCTTTCCGGCGCCGCTGGGACCCACCAGAAATAAAAACTCTCCCTTCCTAATAGCGGTATTGACCGAAACAAGTCCAGTTGCACCGCTGGGGTAAACCTTGGTTACGTTGTAGAAGCGAATCAACACAATCACTTCCTGCGATTACTGGATAACGACTTTATCTTTCTTAATTCGATAATATAGAGCTAAATCCCTCCTACACGTACCATGAACTATGTTCCAATTCGTTCTATTGCCCTGAGGGCAGCCTGGGCAATGTCCTCTCCGGTCATGCAATACGCTTTCATCAGCTCGTCCGGCTTGCCTGATTGTCCAAAAACGTCGCGTATGCCGATTCTCTCTACAGGAACCGGACACAGCTCACTTGTAACCTCACATACTGCGCTTCCCAAACCTCCGATAATGCTATGTTCTTCCGCAGTCACTATAGCTCCGGTTTCTTTGGCTGCCGCAACCACTGCATCGGCATCAATAGGCTTAATAGTAGCCATGTTGAGCACCCTGGCCAGAACGCCTCTTTCCGACAAGATCTCTGCTGCCTCGAGGCTTGCGGATATCATTACACCGCATGCAATTATCGTGACGTCTTTGCCGTCACGGATAGGTACGGCTTTTCCTATCTCAAACTCGTACCCGTCATCAAATAGCACCGGCACAGCGCTTCTACCTGTACGAATGTACACCGGCCCTTCATGACGGGCTGCAGCGAATACCGCCTGTTCCGTCTCAGCGGCATCCGCCGGGACAATCACTGTCATTCCTGGGATCACTCTCATAAGAGCCACATCCTCAATAGACTGATGGGATGCCCCGTCCTCACCTACGGTAATCCCTCCGTGACTTGCCCCTATCTTCATATTCAGCTTTCCATATCCCGCTGTCTGTCTCACCTGATCATAGGCTCGGCCCGATGCAAATATCGCAAACGAGCTTGCAAAAGGAATCTTCCCTGAGGCTGCAAGGCCCGCAGCAGTCCCCATCATATCAGCTTCCGCTACACCCATTTGAAAAAATCTCTCAGGAAACTTTTCAGCAAACCAGTGCGTTCTCGTGGATTTGGAAAGGTCTGCGTCAAGGACTACCACATCAGGGTTGACCTCGCCCAGTCTCACCAAGGCTTTCCCGTACGCATCGCGAGTCGCTATCTTCCGTGGAGTATCTGTCATGCTGTCTTGTCCCCCTGTCTATATGTTGATGCAAATCCGTCGTAGATTAACACTGAGTTAAGCAAGGCTTCGCTTAATATGGTTTATCGCTTCTTCTTCCTGCTCTTGGGATGGCGCCTTGCCATGCCAATCCACGGCATTCTCCATAAAGGGAACGCCCTTGCCCTTAACTGTGTGAGCGACTACCAACGTCGGCCTTCCCGAGGTTGCTTTCCCTTCCTCACACGCGGAGTAGATGGCCTGGACATCATGGCCGTCTATCTCAAGGACATGCCAACCGAAAGCCCGCCACCTTGCAGCAGGATCCGTAAATGACTTTACATCAACTATCTTGCCGTCAATCTGCAAGCCGTTATGATCAAGAAACACCATTAGATTATCGAGTTTCTGATGGACGGAAGTCATGGATGCCTCCCATATCTGACCTTCTTGCACCTCTCCGTCCCCGATAATCACGTACACTCTCGTAGGCCTCTTATCAAGCTTCGCAGCAATCGCCATACCGTTGGCTGCAGATAATCCTTGGCCCAAGGATCCTGTGGACATCTCCACGCCTGGAACATGCCTCATACTGGGATGGCCTTGTAATCTGCTGTTGAATTGTCTGAGCGTGAGCAGCTCTTCCTTGGGAATGAAGCCTGCCTCGGCCAAAGTCGCATACAGCGCAGGAGCTGCATGACCTTTTGACATAACGAATCTATCTCTGTCAGGCCATTTTGGGTTCTTTGAGTCAATCCTCATTACTTTGAAATAAAGAGTGGCCATAATATCGGCGACTGAAAGGGATCCGCCGGGGTGTCCGGACCCTGCAGCTGCTATCGACTTCACAATACCTAATCTGATATGCTGAGCGATACGTTGTAATTCCCTCGTTTCTTCTTTCGTCAATTACCTCACTCCCTGATGCTAAGTATATCTTTGTAAGGCCCTACAGGCGCTAAGCCAGCTTTTCTCGAAGCACTCTTACAACAAACCGGGGCAGGGCCAGCATGCGGACAAATCTGCTTGGCTGACATATGAGGCGAAACAGCCACTCCAAACCGCACCGTCCCATCCAATCCGGTGCCCGCTTCACCTTGCCTGCCAAGACGTTAAAGCTGCCTCCCACACCTATGCATATGGCCTCTTTTATGTGTGTTTTGTTGCTTGCAATCCAAAAATCCTGCCTGGGCGCACCCATTCCGACAAAGACAAGACGGGCGCCTCCTGAATTGACCTTCTCGATAACTGCAGCTTCTTCTTGCTTATCAAAAAATCCATGATGGGTTCCTGCTACAATCAATCCGGGCAATCTTCTTCTTACGCATTCTACTGCCTCCTCGGCGACACCGGGCTCCGCTCCTAGGAAAAACACAGGCCAATGATGGTCTGCTGCACATGCAAGTAATTCCTGCATCAGGTCAAACCCGGCTACCCTTTCGGGCAGTGAAACCCCGAGGACGCGGGAAGCCCACACAACACCGGCACCGTCAGGGACCACCAGGTCAGCCTCGCAAATAACGCGTGCAAGCTCTGAATCCTCCTGGGCTGTCATGGCAATCTCCGAGTTCAGGGTCACTACCTGACATGTCCTGTTCTCTGACACAAGCCCCCTGACACGTGCCACAGCCCCGGCCATGTCTACCTTGTCCACCGGAAGGCCGAGAATGTTGATTCTCTCCACAGCCGCACCTCCTGTCATGGCCTTGATTCCTTCTTTCCTGTGTCAACTGCGAGGCAAGCCACGTGTCTTGCAGCCTCCGCCAGCTTCGGAGCAAGCGCGGAAAACCTTGCTTTCATCTCATCGCGCCTGCGCCAAGCATCCTTAACATGGCCCGAAAAGGAATTCACATCGCGACTGTCTCCGGAAAGTCCGGGCCTCTCGCCTACGATTGAAAGGAGTCCGTCCACTTTTGGATCGTATGATAAAGCAGCAAAAGGAGTGGCAGTAGCTACGGCAAATACAAGCGCATGATATCTCATACCGATAGCAAAATCTGCCTCATCCATAATAGACAGGATTTCCCCAGGCGAAGCATCACCATCCAATATATATGCGCGCTCCTGCATCAATTCAATGCACGCCTGGCATATAGGAGCATCTTGCACCTTATAAAACGGAACATACACAACAACTGCGCCATGTGTCTTCACCAGGTCATCGCAGGCTTGAGCTACAGCTTGGATATACCCCGGAACCGCACGCCAAGGACGCACAGAGACTATCACCAACGGGCCCCCCTGTGTGGGAATCCCGCAAGCCTCAAGTAGGTCACTGCCCTTCCCTGCCCCGTGGCGGGGTTTGAGTCCGAAAACCGGGTCAGCTGCCACATGCATCTTGGGCTTAGTGACGCCCAACGATTTCAGGAGTTCCAGTGATGGTTCATCCCTGACAGTAATAGCCTCGACGCGATTACCTATAGTCTTCACCAGGAATTTACTGAACTTCAGGTTTAGAGGCCCAATCCCTTGGGCATAGAAGAAGACAGGTTTCCTCATGACCTTCGCCAGGGTTACCAGGCCCAGATAATATGGAACTGACCGAGGACTTGTGACGTCCTGGAGAAGGCTTCCGCCGCCGCTGATGAACAGATCAGCGTCTGCAAGTTCCCTGGATATTCCTAAGACATCCGTCCTACTGACGGAAGAAACGTTGTGAATCTTCCTTGTCAGAACGGGATTCTGTGACAGGACTACTATCTCAGAACCACGAGACACCTCCCTTAGGTGGTCAATCATGGCTGCCAGAATAGCTTCATCACCCGTGTTCTGAAACCCGAAGTAGCCCGAGATAACAAACTTCATTCTACGAAGTATTCCTCCTCCACGACTTCTTTATCTGCTCCCGTTTTTCTCGGAAAATAAACGAACGCTGCGCTGATTACAATCCCGATTACCCCACCCAGTATTAATCCGTAGAGAGTTCTCAAAAGAGTAGCAATAATCGGGGTGTGTATATGTGAAAACGTATTTATCATGGATATCTGCCCTATGCAACCTATAAGCACAAGGGGCAGACTGATTCTCCAATAACCTGAAAGCGCCACTGCAGCAGCAAGCATTAACGCAGGGTGCCCTATGAGAAACTCCTTGGTCCTTGGACGGAATACAAGCATGTTCTCGAGAAACCGCCTCATTCCCTCATCAAACTGAGGAATTGGCAGACCGAGATACACGTTGCCTGTTCGCAGAATATATATAAGTCCGCCTAATGCTACAACAGCAAGGGCCAGCACATGCCATATGCGCAGAGGCGCCGTAAGCAAATTACCGAGTTGTTCAAGAACCCCGCTGCTTGAATCGTCACCGTATTGCTCCCATCCCACCAGATAGCGCCAGCATATGACAGCGACCAAGAGAATCGGTATGACATGGGCAGCCTTTACCCCGATGAACTTGTCAAGTGATAACATGAAGCTTCCGCCGGACAGAGTACTTGCTACAAGGAGCCCCCCTACAATGGAAATGCCTGAAGCCTCCATCCACAGTAAGATAGCGTCCCTTAGCTGTAGAGTCTTGCCGGTACCGCTTTTCCATATGGATTTACTGTACACCGTGCTGATTGCAAGGATAGGAAATACTATTGACCCGCCGAACGCCGCCATCTGCCTTGCGAAGGTCGCGTATCCGGTTGACAGCAGAACCGCATAAGCTATGATTCCCAGCACGAACAGACCCAGCTCGATGGCGGGCGGGAAAGAAAACAAAGTGTCAAGCAGAATGAACACAGATGCCAGAATACCTATTCCGACTATTGTAACAAGGTACCTACTGGGAGTGTACTCCTGGAATGGCCGGGCTTGTCCTATGGAAAACCCTGATCCCTCAAGTCCCTCCCGAACAGCCTGAACGTAGCTGAGGTTCTTGTCAATAGCCTCCATGTCTCCTCGTGTCGCAGGAAAAGGACGAATATACATGACCCTCATGTTACGCTCGCGAGCTGCACGGGCAAACCTTTCTACAGCCTTGTCAAAAGGGATCTTCTCCATTTCCCGTTCAGTAATGCTATGCACCCTTATCACTCCGGTGCCCATGAGCCGGGCAAACCGGCTGTCACCTACCTGTGCTGCAAATTCCACTTGCCCGAAATTCATGGAGTTTAACAGCATCAGGTCTCTGACATCACTTAAATGGTCCGGATTCCCAAGGACTTCCATGCCTTCAAATATCATAAGACTGATGCTGTCCTTATAGGGAATGCAGTTGAAAAAGAAACCTATCTTATGAGGAGTCACTCCAGGGTAGTTTCTGAGCCTTGCCACAATGCGAAGCCCTGCTTCGTCAATTTCACGGGCCTCGTCCGGATCCAACCCGATATTAACCTTTTCCAGGTCGATAATGCCTCTGGCTGTCTCAAGGAATAACCCCAGGCGCTGAGATGAGAACGTGGAGATACGCTCTCCTTCAAGCCTTACAGGCAGGATCTCAACTATGTCCTGAAAGACCTCATCATCTCTGGGAAATATATAGGAGTTACCGGCCAAGAGACGTGACTCATCTATCATCTGCCTAAGGGCAAGGTCAGTTACAGGCGCCAATCTGTCATAATCAAGAATTTGCCGACCACTGAACACATATACCTGTCCTCGCTCGGCAATATCCTTAATTGTGCGCTCACCAAGAGCGACAGACGTGAGCCCCCTGTCCCGTGCCTGCTGAAGGAAGACATCAAACGGATAGTCCGCGTTCCGGCACAATATCTTGGCTGCCCGATAATCCATAACCAACTCTACGGTATTATTGGACTTCTCAACCTGCCATCTTCCCCATAATATGGCAATAGCAGCGATGACCGCCGCGACTAGTATCCATACCCAAAGATTTTTGACGCGTCCGGATCCGGTCACAGATCCCCACCCCACTTTATCGCGGCGCCTATCTTGAAAGAACGCTTTTCCTACATGCTCTCTCTGTTGTCACTTAGCGTCCTCCCGATAATGCGCACAATTTTATCTTCCATGTTTACGTCACTAATCACCACAGGAATAGGAAGACTCGACATGTCCAGCGAAAAGCTAAGGCCACTTAGAAACCCGTCGGTAATAATAGAAGGAAGCATAGCATTGCCTATCCTAATATGACTGATCGCATAACTGAGACAGGCGCCGCCTTGTTCTGCGACAAACTCCCCTTCAAGCTCTACAGGAATATCCATGCCTGCTACATTCACATGACCTCTGACTGTCACTTGACCGGGATTCAACTCAACCAGGACAGAATCAGGCACGCCATCCAGCCCACGTACATAGCTAGTGAGATCGTCCTCGGTAAGCACTACTTCAGCTTGTCCTTGCCCTATGTGGGACAGAACGAGACTGCTCTTTTCGGCCAAGGCTTCCCTTTGGATGAGAATGTCACTTGCGTCAATCATGAGAGACTCAATTCTGAGGCCTTCAATAAACAGACCTCTGCAGTCGATGCTGATAGAATTCACCGCTCCGGAAGAAAGCAAATTGATTGCAGGAAATGCTCTCAAACGAACTCTAACTGATTCAATCTTGTCTACGCTTGACTCTATTGCATCTTCCAGTTGAGATGCAATTATTCGCGGAACCGTCAACTCAAGAACCAACACTATGCAGATTACGACGACAAGAATGAACATAATAGGCGAGGTGCCTTCCTTCCTCCGGCATCTTGATCCTGACATGCCCGAACCCCTTTCACAATTCACTCATCTTCGCTTGAGCCCTAAGATAAGTCTCGATAAACTTGTTGATCTCACCGTCCATGACTGCCTGAACATTACCTGTCTCAACCTCGGTTCTGTGGTCTTTCACCATAGTGTAGGGCTGAAACACGTATGACCTTATCTGACTCCCCCAGGCAATTTCCCTCTGTTCACCTTGAAGCTCGCCGAGTTTTTTCTCTTTCTCAGCTTCAAGGCGCTCAAACAGCCTGGCCTTTAAGATCCGCATTGCAGTGATCCTGTTTTGGTACTGAGACCTTTCGTTCTGGCATTGCACGATTATCCCGGTAGGGATATGAGTTATCCTCACAGCTGATTCAGTCTTGTTCACATGCTGCCCGCCTGCTCCGCCCGACTTGTAGGTATCTATTCTCAAGTCCTCAGGATCTATCTCAACCTCCACATCCTCCGGAATCTCCGGGATCACGTCAACAGACACAAATGAAGTATGCCGCCTGGCGTTAGCATCAAAAGGCGATATTCTGACGAGGCGATGCACCCCTTTCTCTGCCTTCAAGTACCCGAAAGCGTTCTTTCCGCTGACCACCACTGTAGCGCTTTTGATTCCTGCTTCTTCCCCCGGCAGACAATCAGTGAGTTCCGTATCGTATCCGCGCTTCTCAGCCCACTTCAGGTACATGCGAAGAAGCATCTCCGCCCAATCCTGGGACTCTGTCCCTCCTGCCCCGGGATGTATCGAAAGAATAGCATTGGAATCATCATACTCGCCGCTCAGTAGGTGATTAACCTCGAGCTCTGAGACAACTCGCTCTAATGAGTCAACACCTTCTTCAATCTCGTCCTTAACTGAGTCATCTCCCTCTTCTATTGCAAGTTCCAAAAGGGTCCAAAGATCCTCGGCTTGAGACATGGTTTCTTTCCAAGATTCAATATCCTCTTTGAGTCTTGTTGCTCGCTGGAGTACTTTCTTGGCATCATCCGGTTCGTCCCAAAAACCGGGTTCAGCCATTACATTTTCAAGATCTTTGAGTTGCTCTGACTTCGCGTCAACCTCAAAGATAACCCCTCATGTCTTCAACTTTGCTCTTAAGCTCCGCCAAAACCGGCTTAATCTCACTGAGCACGTTAGCTACACTCCCTTTCCACAGCACTTCTTGTATTTCTTTCCGCTGCCGCATGGACAGGGATCATTTCTCCCAATCTTTTTCATTCGCCGTTGCTCAACTTTGGGACGAGCGTCATCATCACTGCCTGAGGTTGTAGTAATAGTAAACCGTCTTGCTTTCGGCTCTGTCGTCCCGCGCTTGTCACTTACGGCTACTCTTGACATCCATGCCACAACATCATCGCGAATATTTGCTTTCAAATCCTCAAACATCTGCCAGCTCTCTATTTGATACTCGAGAAGGGGATCCTTCTGCCCATATGCTCTAAGCCCAATCCCTTCCCTGAGATTATCCATAGCCTGGAGATGATCGATCCACTTCCAATCGATAATCCTGAGCATCACGAGCTTCTCCAGAACCCTCATGCGTTCCGGTCCTATCTCTTCCTCGCGGGCTTCATAGGATTTGATGATAAGGTTCATTACGAACTCGTCAAGTTCAGGGCGGGCCATTCCCTCCAAATCAGCCGGCTTAACAGGGCGCCTTAACGCAAACGTCTGGTTCAACCCGTCTGCCAGCCCACGGAGATCCCACTCTTCCTGGAATGTTTTCTCGTTAGCATATATGTCCAGGGTCTCCGTGACGACCTCAGACATCATCTCCATAATCCTGTCTTTCAGGTCTTCTCCCTGAACTACTTTGCGCCTGTCGCCATAGATGACCTCACGTTGCTTATTCATGACGTCATCATATTCGAGGACTTGCTTTCTGATGTCAAAGTTGCGTCCTTCAACTCGCTTCTGCGCAGTTTCAATAGAGCGAGCTATTTGCGGATGCTCTATGGGCATATCCTCTTCCCATCCGAGACGGTCCATTATTCCCGTTATCAGCTCACCGCCGAACAGTCTCATAAGATCGTCTTCTAATGAGACATAGAACCTGGACGCCCCAGGGTCGCCTTGCCTTCCTGAACGCCCTCTGAGCTGGTTGTCGATCCTACGGCTTTCATGGCGTTCAGTTCCCATAATAAACAGCCCGCCGAGTTCCACAACTTTTTCGTGCTCTCCTTGACATTCGGTCTTCGCTTCCTCCAAAAGCTCCAGATATTCTTCCCTGGCTTCAAGCACTTTCTGATCCTCCGTAGGAAAATGCTCTGAAGCTTCAGCCACTACCTCACCTGAATATCCCTTCTCGCGCAGCCTTTGCTTAGCGATGTATTCAGGGTTGCCTCCTAATACGATATCAGTGCCCCTGCCTGCCATATTAGTGGCAATGGTCACTGCCCCTAACCTGCCTGCCTGCGCCACTATCTCGGCTTCACGTTCATGATGTTTCGCGTTGAGAACCTGATGTTTGATGCCCTTTCGCTTCAGCATATCACTGAGAAGCTCTGATTTCTCAATGGATATGGTTCCGACAAGAACGGGCTGGCCCCCCTTGTGTATTTCCTCGATTTCATCAACAATCGCAGCAAACTTAGCCTTCTCCGTCTTGAAAACAACATCCGGATTGTCGGTGCGGATCATAGGGAGGTGTGTCGGAAGGACTACTACATCAAGCCTATATATCTTCTGGAATTCCTCTTCTTCCGTAGCTGCCGTCCCTGTCATACCCGCCAGCTTGTGGTACATACGGAAGTAATTCTGAAAAGTGACTGTAGCCAAAGTCAGGCTTTCCCGCTCTACCGTAATGCCTTCTTTCGCCTCAATAGCCTGGTGGAGTCCGTTGCTGTACCGCCTCCCGAACATGAGCCTGCCGGTAAACTCGTCAACTATGATTGCTTGGCCCTCTTTCACGATATAGTCTCTGTCGCGACGCATGAGAGCATGGGCTCGAAGAGCCTGGTTCAAGTGATGCATTAGCTCTATGTTAGACTCATCTGAAAGGTTCTCCAGACCTAGCATGCGTTCAGCCTTCTCCACGCCTTCGTCGGTAAGAGCTACCGCGTTGGCCTTTTCGTCCACTGCATAATCCTCATCCCGCTTTAACCTTGGGATAAGCCTGGCGAATTGGCGGTAGAGATCAGTAGATTCCTCTGCCTGGCCGGAAATAATCAAGGGAGTTCTGGCCTCATCTATCAGAATACTGTCCACCTCATCGACGATGGCGTAGCTAAGTTCACGCTGCACCATTTCGTCTTCGGAGGTGACCATGTTATCGCGAAGGAAATCGAAGCCGAACTCGTTATTAGTTCCATACGTAATGTCTGCCGCGTACGCCGCCCTTCGCTCAGCGTAATCAAGACCGTGAATTATTACACCCACCTTGAGTCCGAGGAACTTATAGATTGTGCCCATCCACTCTGCGTC
>JAAYRV010000036.1 GCA_012518595.1 Bacillota bacterium | reverse complement strand
ATGTGATTAGTTTTAGTAATTCTGCGATTACCCGGGCGGGATCTCTGTTTACCCTTGGAACGGATTCCCAGAGCTCGTCATAGTAGCGATGGAAAGCTTCCACAACAGTTGGTTCTGAGACTGCTGCGGCATACGGCAGTTCTTTTGACCAAGCGAATACCATATCCGAATCTCGAAGCCATAGATTAACAGGCGATCCCCCGAGTGTCGAGAAGAAGGCTACTTTCATCTCTTCATTGATTCGTAGGTTTTCTACTAGCTCATGGATGTGCTGAATCATGTCCTCTCTGGACATCAGAATGGGCCGACCGGTTATGTCTGTCAGCTCTTCACATAAGACTTGAGAGGCTTGTAATGCCTTCCTGAGACTATCAAGATTGCACAAAAGCCTGGAAGTCCGGGAGAAGTCAACTGCTACTTGCCGGTGGTATTCCAGACACTCCTGTATCAGATGATCCTCTAAGTTATTTCTAGCTAGGATACCGGTGAGCAGGCCCTTGGACATAGTCAGAAATGCAGCCGGTTCCCAAATCAGATAAGCGGTTTCCCCAGTATGTATTGTCCCGGTGGCCTTCTCCAATATACGCTGCATTTTCGTTTTCGGACGGACTTCTATCAGAGGATGACAATCACTTAGGTAGGTAGAAAACACCCATTGACACTGCTTTATGGTTACGGGATCACGAAACATGGCTGTATAGCGGTGATCCTTAAGATTGGGTGACGACATGCCGGTGATGGTAAGATCGTTCTCAAGGATGAAGAGGGTTGTTTGAAAAGGGGAATCTGAATACTTCGGAAAGAACCATGATTCAATTCCACCTGTTAAATGGAGAGGAAGCCAGTGACGGATGATACTGTTCAGGCTGTTAATACTGCGATCTACCCAGTGGATAATCTTGATCTTGTGCCTCTTCTTCAGTAATTGAATGAGTCGCTCCTGCCATACTGCCAAGAAATCTCTATCTTCTATTAGCCATGCCATATCTTCCTGGCTCATCAAACACAACTGCTGTCCCTGGGGGAGGGTTAATGTATAGTCCAGAAATTGAAGCACTGCTTCTCTTCTACCGTCATCGCCCAGGTAGACCGTATAAGAAGCGTCATGGGAGTAACGGCTGTGGTTGATGGAATGACCCAATTCAGTAACAGGAAGCGGTCTTGGATCAGTCAGCCACCTGCATAACCAACTCAGGAGTTCCTCTTGGTTATCACAATCCACCTCAGATCCATAAGCCTTGAGAATCTCTCTTAATGGAGGCGAGCAATCATAGGCTGCAAAATACTCAGCGATCTTGAGTAAGTGAATTGAACGATAAGACAGTAGCCGATGGTTGTTTCTCCACTTGCTTATCAAGGAAGGATCGACATGAATGGCAGCTGCCATTTGTCTACCGGTTATACCCATGGCGTCCATAAGAAAGTCCAGACGCGAATTATAGGCTTGCACTGTCTATCTCCCCCACTTAAAGCAACCAAAGCATATCAAAACTGGCAATAATTTGTCAATGGCAATCCCGTGACAAATCCATGGGTATTGTGGTCATTAGAGCTTTCCCGGTGATAGCCTAGGATTACAAAAGCGCTCTCTATAGAGGCTTATACGATGTATAAGGATATTTAGAAACGGAGGCATTGCTCATGTTGAAAAGACAAGCTGTAATTGCGCTCTTACTGGTTTTTGTGGGACTTCTATGTGTGAATAATGTTCAAGCACAGAGTTTTAAACAGTGGGCGATAGAAGCGACTGCTACCAGTGAGTACACAAGCACCCGATTTTCGGCAGCACAAATGGTGGGGGCGCCTGATACGTACCCCGACTACGGTGATATCGAAACAGCCTGGGCACCGGCGTATTGGGACCTGGATGGTGTCAGGGCAGAGTTAAGGTATCCCGAAGCTGTTATTGTAGAAGAAATTGAGATATATGAAACGTGTAACCCGAGTGCCATCACCAAGGTAGAGCTGGTGGACGAGGCAGGTTCCTCCTATGAAGTGTGGAGAGGTGATGCATGGGTTGCTCCCAAGGAATCCCGCATTTTCCGTATACGCAATACGAAAGTGAAAACCCCGGTGGATCGAGTGCGCCTGTACCTTGATTGCAGCAAAGTGGAGGGTTGGAACGAAATCGATGCAGTGGGCATCACGGGTACCAGGCTTTCCCAAGGCGCCAGGCCTACCCAGACAGCATCTTCCTATGATAATCCTTTGACTGAGCTTGACGTTCTCTTAACCAGACTGGAAGGAGCGATTAAGCGGGCTACTGAAAGGAACTCAGCTAACCCGGCGTTCCTAAAGGAGCTGGAAAACACTCTCCGGGAATTGCAGTCTATAAGTAATAAGCTCTACGGAGAACTAGGCGCCTCGACAAGCCAGTGGGGTGACTATTGAGTCAAAACGTCGCTTTAGTCCTACTGTTTTCTGTAGGGGATGCCAGCCTCCGAATGACAGCCGGAAAGAGGCCTCTACAGCAGAAAGGAGCAGACTAACGTTGCTCATAAGACGAAACAGGTATAGACGCGTTGTTGCTTTGACGGTGATAGCAGTATTGTTAATCGCCCTGACCGGTGGTGATTATTCATTTGCTTCGAGAAACCCTCTTATCGATGAACTGGATGACACCGTGAATATGTTAGCCTTGATTATCCAGAGGGCGGAGAGGTCGAAAGCCGCCCATCCCACTTTCCTGGCGGACCTGAAGGAGATCCTAGCAGGTTTAGAGGCACTTCCTGAGTCTTTTGATGAATTCGCAGCCTCAAAGGCGCAGGCCTCTACAGCAAAAGAGATTAGGGTGACGGCGTCCACACAGACTAGTAAGGAACCTATTGAGAATGTGGCTGAGAAAGGCACTAAGAAAGCCGATAGTAATTCTTGGCTTGGCGCTTTGCTAAAGGTAGTGGAAGAGGTAATCTCGTTGCCGGATGTTATCGGGGAGCTGGGTTCTGCCATCAAAGAGATTACCACCAAGCCCGGCGCTGAACCGGATACCGAAAGCGAAAGCCCTTCTCACTCAGCCCCTCCCCAAGAGACTTCAAAAGAGCAATCTCTACCGGCAGGATCGGTGTCATCTTCGACTCCTCCAGGTGAGCGGATACCGACCACTACCGGTACCGGTCAGCCCATTGCAGATTCAGACGGAGCTCAGGCCAAAGACAACTTCTTAGCTGATCCGGCAGAGGCAGAAAGAGTCAGCAGTAACTACGCTAAAGATACTAAGGCCCAATCTGTCGTCCTGGAGAGCCTGATAGCACAAGGGCCAAAAGCCATCCATGAGATCATTCCTTATCTTGAAAGTGATGATTCGCGTGTTGTTGATAAAACAATTGAGGCCTTGGAGGCTATGGAATCAGAGGCTGCACCCGCGGTACCGGCGTTAGCAGCCAAGCTCTCTACTATTGATAGCAACAGCAAATCCATTATTCAGCTGTTGGCCAAGCTAGGGGCGTCTGCCCAAGCAGCTGTACCTGCACTGGTCCACTTATTGGACAATAAAGATCTGGCAGCTCCGGCTCTGGCAGCCTTAGTTGCTATAGGCAGTAATCCTGAACCTTGGGCATACCCACAGCTTATCTCATGTCTGGACCTACCGCAGAACTCCGGTGGCAGAGATGCTGAGATTGTATTGACCCGCTGTGGGGAAGAGGCAGTACCCGCCTTAATCGATGCTTCCAAGACAGGCAAATTGTCTATTCGGACACGGTCTATCTATACCCTCGGTCAGATGAAGTTCCGGGGGTTGGCAGCGGTGGAGTACTTAAAGCCGGCTAGCCGGGACCAGGAAGCACAAGTCCGCAGAGAGGTAATCAGGGCTCTCTATAAGATAGATCCAACTGACCATGATATTGCCTATACTATTGCAGCAGCCCTTAGGGATGATGACGAAGAGGTTGTAGTCGCAGCAGCACTCAGTATGGCTCTGATGATAAACCCTCCCGATGAGTTGCTGGATGACTTACTCTCTGCGCTAAAGACTTACAAGGCAAATGATAGGGTTGCAGGCCGCTTAGCAAGAGCCATTGGAATCTATGGGCAGAAAGCTGTACCAACACTCATAAATATTGTAGAGCACGATCTACCTGGAAAAGAATATGCAATTTCAACCCTGGGCGAAATTGGCCCTGAGGCTGATGCTGCCACTACACTTTTGATGAGTAAATACAGCAACTCCGACCCTGATTTACAGGAGGCTATTGTAACCGCCTT
>JAAYRV010000317.1 GCA_012518595.1 Bacillota bacterium | reverse complement strand
TCCTGGCTTTGGGTTATGAGATCTAGCGTATGGCTGGATGCCGTAGAGAAGGGCTTTGTGTGTTCGGAAATTGCGTCAAGAGTGCGAATGTGTGCTTTCGTATCCTCGTTTGTCCGACATTAGCTGTGGATATCGCTGTCCACCGGTCATACCTATGTCCGGATTTACCCTTGCATCCTCGTATGACCAATCATACAAGTTACCATGAACATCCTCGATCCCTGGTGTAATGGTACCATCCAACGGAATCATATAATTCTATTAAGTCTTGTAGGTCGGGAATGAGATCTTCTTCTAACTTTATGCTTTTCATTTCTCTCCTCTCGTTAGTTCAATGCCTTCATTTAATAGGAAGTCCCTTATTTTGTCCAAAGACAAACCAACATCCTTTATGAGTATTCTCGCGCTGTTCTCGGAGAATATCTCTTTATAATCTGCCATTTCTCTTAAGTCCATCCCTCTTTGTAGAGTCCTGTATACGTCAAAATCCAGAATATTGCTATCTATATAAAGCTCTTTGAAAGCCACCTTCAAAGCAAAGTGGCTTTCTTCTCTGTATCCTGATTTGAAGACGAGGGAACGAACAGCATGATATATCCCATAGTAAGCCTGGATTGTTGCCCATTTGTAATTGCCTATATCAAAGGTCTGTTGTGCAGACGCCAAATCTTTGACACCAATATTGAACTCCTTAGCAATCATTCCCTCAGAAATTGCAGCCTTCTTCAATTTACCTCTACTAAGGAATTCCTTCACTTAAATCTGTGCCTCCTTCCCATAATCGTACGCCTTTATGAACTTCATCCAGGAATACCTTGTCGTTTTCTTCCATGTTCATCAATTCTAAGGTATCCACCAACACAGGGTTGATCGGCCTATCAATTTCATAGCCCGCAATTGTGTCTCTGATTGTTTGATGATTATCATTGTCAGCAACAACGAAGAGATCAATATCACTATTATTGTCATCTTCACCTTTAGCGCAACTACCAAAAAGTATGATTTCTCTTGCGTATTGCTTGAGTTCATTGACTAAGCATGTCAACTCCAACAAGTTTTCAAACAGCCTAAATGCTTTCATAATAGGATCATGTTTGTTTGCATAATACAGAATGGTCTTACCCACATTTTTGCTCTTAACAAGACCGGTATCTTCAAAATCTCTCAATATGACGCTTACGCTTCCCTGATTGATCCCAATATCTTTTGATATCTTTCTACCATATGTGGGCCCGCCTATCTTACTCAAATAGGAAAATATTAACATTGGATTTCTTTTGTATAAGAGGTTTTTCATGCGCAATATGCCTCCTCCCAGCAAAATTATATAAATAATCATTTGATTATATATATAATAATATGTTTATTGTATCAATTATATTCACGTTTGCAAATAGAATTCCATTGTGTCAACGGTGATTTTGATTTCCTTACATGGGGATGCGGACAAAAACTCCCCACCCCATTTGTCTTTTTCTGACCTTCTTTAGGTGGCTTATGATAGTAGAACCACCCTCTTTCCTTAGGCATGCAGGTGGTCGCGAAGTCGGAAACTATCACCCTTCATGTTAACAAGATGGGCATGATGCAAGACCCGGTCTAGAACGGCAGTGACGATCTCTGCATCGCAAAACACCCCGGATCATTCCTGGAAGGGCCTATTGCTGGTTATGATTACAGATTGACGTTCGTATGCCTGGTTAATCACCTGAAAGAAATGGTTGGAAGCGGTTTTGCCAGGCTAAGAAGCCCCAATTCATCTATGATTAGCAGGTGGTACTTTCCAAAACGCTCAAGTTCCCGTTGGAACGTACCGTCCGCCAAAGAAGCATAAAGTTGTCCTGTAAGATTTTAGGCAGTGGTAAAACGTACTTCATCATACCATTTGTGAGCTTCGCTGTTTAAGGTTTCAAGCTCCACAATGGGGCGCCCATAGACAAATTCTTACGTAGGTATTTTATACTACTTTCTACTTTTCCCTTGGATTCAGGGTCATACATCCAGCAAGCATCCGGTTTGATTCCATATTGAAAACCAACCGCATAAGATCCCTGTTGAACTGAATAACCGCTTCTACTTGTTCGGAAACCACAGTCTTCGCATTATCAAAAAGGATTATCTGAGGAACTCCGCCAGTGTATTCAGGCGCATTTTGAAGGCAGCGAAGAAATGTCAACGTATCCTGTCGTGTGGCAAACTGGACATACCGAATACGTGAGTAGCTAAGTGCGAAGAAAAAGGCGTACAGGCGTTGACGTTTTCCGTTGTCACTTATGAACCCCAAATGCTCCAAATCTGCCTTTGCTTGTTTACCGGGAAGAGTTTTCACCAGGCGGTACGCTCTCTCATGCCGAGGCCAAATGGTTTCAAGATATCTGCGAACTGTTCTTTCAGAGCCTTCGTAGGGAATCGGAGGAAGAAGTCCGGCGTCATCGTTGCCCGGGCACGACAGCGTAGATATCTCACGAACAAGCCGTGTTGCGCTGAGTTCCGGTAGTTTACTAAGACTATATTGGAGGTAAGGTTTATAGGGATCCAGAATTGACCGGTGCTTGCTGAATTTCTAACTGAAGGATTGAACATCCTGGTTAATGTGCTTTCCGACAGTTTTGCGGTCGGGTGCTAAGGGGGATGCCAAGGCGGTTTGCAATTTGTATCTTGTTTAGGCCTTGACGGTCGAGGTATTGGATTTCCACAAGCATTTCAACTCTAGTCGTTTTGGCTTGCTCCTTGCTGAATGATTTTGTTGTAGTAACCAAACCTTTCTACTCAGTTTGGAGCAGGCCTTCTGCTGCGTCGTGCAGCTGCTGGCCCGATGCCATTAGTGCGAGACCTTTGCCGATCTCTCGCTAATGAGCTCTCGCCCGATCTGTGTGCACACTCGGAAGCTTCCTCCTCCGTCATTGGGTTGTCTCTCACCAGCTCCGCAAGTACCCGCCTGGCGAACAGGTCAGCTTCAGCCTTGTCTGCCCCTTCAGCTGGGCTCAGTTCACGAAGGAGTATCCAACATGCCGCCATCTACTTGCAGGCCGCTAGGTCAGCGTCTACGTCCGCGCCAGCCGTCCTGAGTAGCCACCGTCTCCACCTGGCCGTATGTGCATCCATGTTGATCTGGATGACTTTGTGCTCGTCCTCGTCAGCCGATTCCGGGCTTCCTTCGCAAGGGCCCATGTAGACCCTGGCCCCTCGTAACTTTACCGGACGGACCAGCCACATGAAGCGTTCACGCGCCATCCGGGCCTAATCGCTCATGATGCCAGCACCCTGATCATAACGACCATATAGCTGTGATTTGCGCTGGTTTCTCCTACCCAGTGAGTCTCATACAAATACTGCGACCCGATATTCCATTCTCGTATCGCTTCGCCGCGCTCCTCCGCATAGTGTTCTGCCGGAGCTTTGGCCCCGTCCATCGTCATGAACGCCGCGATGCGCCTATCCAATAACAGGGGTGCGAGCATTCGGTGTCGCTCCAGGAGAATGTAGACACGCTTAGGCGCAGCCCCCTGCGATGCAGTGCCTGACCTTACGAGCTGCTGTACCGCCTCCAGTGGTGTCCGCTACATCCTGCAGAGCCTCGATCCTTGCAGGCACCCATCAGTCAAATTGTGACAGTTTGCAGGGAGGATTTTGAACAAAGGCGACAATTGAACCCTACCATTTCTTGACTACGCCGTCTGGGGCAATCGTTCGGTATCAGGCAAGAGTGTGGAGTTTTCAGGAAATCCATTTGACTTTTGGGAGGAACGTTGAACATTTGCCCATCAATCCTCCCGCACCGCATCCGAATCAAAAATCCTGTCCAATTCCTCGTTTGATGTTACGCCACACACCTTGTTTCTAATAGTAACCTTTGACATATCCAGGCGGTAGAAGTGGACACGGTAGTCTGCCCCTTTCTTCTGGCGGATAAGCTGAATCCTGCCGAACTTATCCCAATGCTCGTCTGCGAACTTCGCTAGGCCCACTGCCTTTGGGTAGTTATCCTTACGGCTGGGGTCGTGCGGTTCGAGAATGTCAAAATCATATCCCTGCTCATCCGCACGGACGATGACCAAATCTGGGAACATAGATGTAGCTACGCCACTGACTTCATACGGAATCTCCAGGGACCACTTCTTGCGGTCAAGATTCCGAAGCCATGCCACAGCGCCGTTTGCCAGTTCCTCTTTCACAATTCCGCTTTCCCAAGAGTTCAGGCTGGTTTTGAAAGAGCCGTCCTCAAGGCAGAATAGGTGTTGGTCAAACGTAGTGCTGTTTTCGTCAATGGAAAAGTCAATCGTGTGCGGCAACTCCCACTGGAGCGCAATCGGGCGGTCAGAAGCATAGATCAGCTTCTCATAAACGCCTTTTCGCTCCTCCTTCAGACGAGAAAGCGCCCGTTTGTTATTCTCGTACAAATCAAGGAACCGCGTGTCGGCAAAAGCATTCAAGTTTTCCATAGCTTCCGTGTCGTTTGCCAAGACAATGATTGCGATTTTCACATCAATGGCATCGCGGGAGCTGTGGCGAATCCAATACTCCATATGAAGACCTTCGCCCAGCACTTGGCCTGCCCGATTGAAGTAGCTCGTGATGTCAAAATCAGATAGCGGCACCATGTGCGAATAATCATCAATCGTATAGGCATTGTCGCAATAGTCAAATGCCAAGGTGCCAAGGGTGAAACCAGTAATGGCAGAGGCGTTGCAGTCGAAATCTCCGGCGTCTTCTATTCTGCTGATTTCCTCATCCATTTTTTGAAGCACCTGGTTCTTGACTTTACGCTGTGCGTCCAAATCCACACCGTCTTGCGTCAGGGCGCGGGACAGACGAATGAGCCGTCTGAGAGGGGGCTGTTTCCGTGCGGCATCAATCCGATATGTCACCAAATTGGACATCTCGGCGAATATGTCAGAATAAGCCGGATTGCGTGTGAGCGATATCAGTTCCTTATACGTGCCTGTTTCGGCAGGAACCGCAGCCTCGCTGTCACGCAGGGCATTGACTACCTTCTTGACTGTGCACTCATTGAAATGTGGTAAAAACAGACTGACGCTGTTCAGTTCTGCATCGGAAAGGATCCTTCTAGCAAGCGGCGTGCGAAGCATGCGCCCAAGCAATTGGGCAATGTAGGTATAGTCCTGCGCACTACGGAATGACATCATCGTTTCTGCCCGCGGGCAGTCCCAGCCAGTCGACAAATTCATCTTGAAAAAGACAACCATCGCGGTTTCATCCTCTTCGATCCGCGACGCTTCAATATTTTGTATTTCAATGTCGCGCACTTTGAGCGTCCCCTTATCATGAAAAGTATGCACAGCCTCACCGGGGCGAAATTTCCGCCCGATGGCTTCTTCGAGTAAGTCAATGCATACACCGATATCCGTCCTTGTGGCTTCCCGGTCTGTGCCGTCCTCAACCTGAATCACAAGGATCGGATTCACCGGCCGTTCGTCCTCGCGCTCGCAGTATGCTAACCAGCGTGCACACTTCTGCCACCAATTTTCTACCGCACTCTTGAACATAGTCATATCCGCATTGATGGCAATGTCAGGATAGTGGATGATGATCCTGTCTTTCAGCAAGCCGGAATCCCGGACGTCCTCTGGAGGCACAATAACCTTTTGAATGGTGGACGTGGTGTCCTCAACTAGCCGTTGGAATCGCTGGGGCGTGGCTGTCACACCGATTACTAGCGGCATAACGCACAAATCGTCCTCCGGGCTTCCCTTAATGAATTTCTGCATAATGGACTCCGCCTTGTTTTTGGCCTGCGCAGATGCATAGGTACCCCTGTGCGCTTCGTCAATAACGACGTAGAACTGCTTCGGCTGGCGTTTAGCTGTATTGGTGAGGGTTTCCCAGATGGTGTATTGCCTTGCGTCAGATTTCTGCGTTAGCAATTTGTCGCTGCCAAGTTTTTGCGTGTTTATAAAATAGATACAGCCGCCCTCAAAATACTCGCTGTCAAAGGTGGAATCTATGGTTACCAAATCGCGCACCCTGATTTTGTCGGACTTGCTCTCAATTTTCAGGCGTGTCTGCTTGTTTAGTTCTGGCATATCCGACAACCACACAAAGACGGAATCTGGCTCGGAAATGCCCTCTGCGGAACCGTACAGGATATCCTCAAACAACGCAGTCATAATGATGGTCTTGCCTGAGCCTGTAGGCGCGGAAAAGGAGATTACTTGCGGATTGCACTCATTCCACATGATGTGTGCTTGTGCTATTTTTTCATGCAACTCGCTTAAAGCCATTTCTTGAAATGGGAACAGTGTATCTCTCATCACGAATCCCTCCTTGCACCGAGTACGAAATTATCGATATAGTCACGGTAAAGCTGATAAGTATCTGACTGCTTTATCCTGGACGACATCTCGCGGAACGCTTCCTCGGAGTTTGTTACAAAGTACACCGTTCCGATATTCCTAACCTCTGATAGCTTGTCTACAAATTCAGCAAACTTCGTCTCGTCGATGAGTATTGCAAAACCGTTCACCGGTAGTATCATCATGTCAGGCTCTCCGTCACCGTCAAGAGTAGGTCTGCCTCCGACCGCTCCAGCTTTCATCCAGAGAAGGGGCAGAATCTCGCGGAGCTGCTGCCCCAGCGTGACACTGTTTTTATCTAGAAAATCCAGTTTGAAATACTCCACATTAGCGGCGAAACCCTCACTCATCGGGCGTTTCAGAGGCTCGGTTACATTGATGGTACCAAGCTGCTCCGCCACCTGCGCTTTAATCTCATTAAAGGTAGACGGTTTCTTCGCTACGATATAAAAGTCCGTCACCTGATCCTGGTCTTCGAGTGCCGCAAGCCAGTCCTTCGCAAAATTAGGGTCAAACAGGACAGAGGCCGTGTGTTTCTCCGACACAATGAACTTGCTGTCGGATTTCACCAGCGTTTGCGGTAACTGCTGTTTGCCGTCATTATCCCGGAGCAGTGCCACAATTTGCTTCTTTGCGGATGCCGTGAGTGCCGCAGGGCTCTCCACGAAGCCAAGCTGGAAGAAAGAACGATTCTTTTCCTTTGTCACTGTTTGGTTTGTGAAATATTCGCCCGTCAGCGAGGAGCCGTCGCTTCTTTTCCCAAGAATGCTGAACTTAGTGCGTGGCCAAGTTACACTACGGCAAATGCCGTGCTTTTCCCATTCCGGGTCGCCTGGTTGAAGTCCGCCCTGACGCAGTTCCGTTGCCTCGGTGTGCGATACCTCGTTATTTGTGACAAGAATACACCTGCGGTGCCCGCCGTCTTCAGCATTCAGCAGATTCACTGCATGTAGCGTCGTACCGCTTCCGGCGAAGAAGTCAATTATGAAGGCGTCTCTGTTATTGCGAACGACAGCCGCTATTGCATCTTTGGTTGAGTATATCGACTTAGGGAACGAAAACGCTCTCGACTGCCCGACAATACTGGAAACCAAGTCAGAGCCATATGCTCCAGCGTCGTGATAAGAACGATGCCACACTGTTTTGATTACACGAGTATCATCCCTTGCATATTCAATGTCAACAACATTTGTTATCGGATCACGGTCTACAATTCGAATGCCGCCTCGTTCAATCTGTCGCTGATTCGGTTGGCTAATATACGATATTCCCCAAGTTCTACGTTGTGGATCATATTTTCCACAGGCTACATACCCTTTGGAAATAAGGTCGTTTAGCGTGTCGCTACCAACACTCCATCTACCAAGAGAACCAGCTTTTCTGATGGGCCATGCGACATCATAGCCATCAATTCTCTCACCCAACACTGGTGCCTGTTCTATCGGCAAGAATTCTCCAGCCCTAACAACAGCCTGACGCTCATTGTCGATCAGCACAGGATAAAACATGTTTTCACGGTCACTTCGACGTGCGTCTGTACCAGAGCGCAGCAAGCCTTTCCACCGGGGCTTCCTTTTGTGATTAGGAGGATTAAGCAGATTGTCATCGCTGTCAGCGACATATGCATCAGGGGCAAAGCAATAAACTACGTATTCTTCAACTCGCGAAAAGCGTCCCTGGGTAACCCCTTTTGGGTTAATTACAGCAGTTACCATTTGGATATAAAACTCTGGGAATAGCTGTTCTAGCAGAACTCGAAGGTGATGTACCTCGTGCTCGTCAATGGTGACGATAAGGACACCCGTGTCCGGCTTCAAAATCCTCTTCGCAATTCTCAACCGCTTCTGCATCATCGACAACCACTTGCTGTGCCTCCAGCTATCGGACGAATCCACGTAGTCGTTGTTGTATTTCCAGTCCCGTGCTCCCGTGTTGTATGGCGGGTCTATGTAGATACAGTCTACCTTCTTGGGGTACAGGTACTCCAATAGCTGGAGTGCGTGGTAATTCTCTGCTTCAATCAGCGTGTGCCAAAGGCTGTCGCCCGGCGCATTCTCCACCTTGTCAATCGGCGTAAGTGTGGGAAAGATGGCCTCTCCGAACTGGGCAATAGCCACCAACTTCGAAAGGGCAATCTCGAATGTCTCCCCGGTTTCTTTTCGTAGGCAAAGAGCCTGGTCTTTACTAACCTTCAAAACGGTATAGATATCGTTGACACGCCCGTTTTTTAATGCGGCGGTTGTGCCACGGCGAATGGGTACGCCATACAGTGGGGTACATTCTGGGATATGCTCTTCGAAAACCAGCCCGAATTTCTTGTTTTTGCTCAAGCGGTCAAACTCCTGCGTCAGCCTCTCCCGGAGTGGTGCGTCGGTAATTTGCCGCAAAAGGTCGTTGATTGCCGCCATGCGGCCACCTCTTTTCTTTGCTTATTCGTTCGGATTCTTTCTGCTCCATTCTGCCCCACTCACCTATACGGACTCCCCTCTTGGCGAGTTCTCGTCGATTCGCACTATTTTCACTATTACTCGATCAGTCCCGATTTCTCCTCCAATTGCATGGCCAATCCTGCTTGAGTCTCTATTGCCCTAGGGCCACACTACTGGAAACGTTCTACCTCCATGCGGCAGAGCGCTTGCGCTGACACTAATCTGACGTTCATCTGTGGCTCGGCTGATTCGGCATTTGCGTGATACAACCTCTAGTGCGTCTTCATAGGGCCCACATATGCACACAAGCCGAAGGACCCGGGTAGTATGCGCGTCCCCTCTTGACTGCATCCGAGCTTGTTCATAAGGTCTGCCACAGTCGAGTGGTTCGTGGTGCGCACCGTCTGCCTGTCTGTCTCAAGCATGGTCCAGATGCGTGTCAGCATTGCTGTCTGGGCCTCCCAGGCCATTGACTACGTGAAAACTCCAGGTGGGACACAAATTTGGATATGCAGTATAGGACTCATAATAGCGGCG
Organism: Bacillota bacterium; assembly: GCA_012518595.1. Taxonomy (GTDB): domain Bacteria; phylum Bacillota; class SHA-98; order UBA4971; family UBA4971; genus UBA4971. The sequence goes on along the minus strand of JAAYRV010000317.1, from coordinate 2,978 downwards.
AAATAGGCTCCAGGACAGATTCCTGATTACCGGATTATATCATGGGAGGAAAGGCAGAATGCCAGTCAGGCCACCATATTTTAAGGACGCTCAGTGGTCACAGAATGGTCACGAATTGCGCGGAAACGGTGTCATTGTACGTACGCCCCGATATGGATATTCTATACAGGGCGCACGTAGATGCCTTATTCCGTACCGGAAGATACGTGGAAGCACTCACATAGGCTACTTTTAATCTACAAATGTCGGCATCGCCTCGTTGCGTAGCCGTCTACTGCTCTCTGCTAGGTTTTTGCGGTTGGGGGCTATGTGGCGGTTTTGGCGTTGTTGGCCTCGGCTTCACCCCTCCTTTCTTCACTGGACCCTCATTGATTCGACGTGGTGGTTTGTTTCGCAACTTCTGATACCTCCTCCCGATCGATTGCTTCGTCAAAGTCGGGAATGTCTATGCTGAGATCATAGTCATCACGACTAATGTACAATCCCTTGAGATGATACAGTTCTTCCCCTTCTTGGCTGTACACATCGACGTCCTCGAGTAGCAGCTCCCGCTTCCCCCCGCTATCGGAGAAGACCACGACGCATCCATAGTACATTAAGTCTAGCTTATGATCGCGTACCACAACCCATTCCACGTCGTCAGAGCTGTGTAGGTAATCCCATACGCCTTCATCTCCATATCTATTGGTGACGCGCACGAGTCTACCGAGCTTGGTGACAAGCTTGTGATTTTCTATCGCAGCTGACGGGAACGCCAGCACCACGCCAAGTACTGTTGCCCAGAAAACAGACATCCAGTTAATCGGGAACCCATCAGTATACAGCGCATTCAGGGTCTCCATCACTGCTGGAGGCTCAACACCCACACGGATCTTCACCGCACCTAAAAGGCCACAGGCTGCATAACTCCAGAGAGCAAACACCAATATCGAGAGAAACTCCTCCCAGTCTCGTTTCGCGCGCCTGTGAGTCAGTCTACGATACACCATACGAGCTGCTACGCCGGGTATTACTAGCTACACGATTCTCATGAACGATGTACTCAACCCACCCATCTGAGAACCTCCAATCATGTGCGCTTACCGTATGGCTGAGCAGACAACACCGGAATGCCGTTGTTTGCGTTGATGATAATCCCACCGTCCCACATCTGCTCGAGCGTTTAGCGGACCTTCCTTATGCTTTCTGCACGTGAATTTTTGGTCTTGTCATCCAAGGTAATTCCTCCCGGGTATTTCTGCGTTGCGTAGCTGAAGTCCTTGTCCCAAGGCAAAAGGACTGGCACGCTTCGGCCATCTCACATGCCTCATCTGTCGACTAGACCGGAGTAGGCAAAAGAGCTTTTTGCCGCACCTTCTAATGAGAAGTCGACAGAAAGGTATCATTCTTTCTCTGTCGGCGTCTCTTCTTTAGGTAGCCTAAAACGTCATACGCTTAGTTTACCAATAAACTGTTCGCGTTTCTCCTTAGCATCAATCATGACTTCCAAATATACTTCTAAACCCAGGCAATTCTTGACCGTGTTGTCCGCCTCAATTGACGAAATAAGACTTACCGTTAGTGCCTGCCTAGCATCAATGTTCCAGACCAAATCTTGACTACGGGTTCGACTGAGGTCGTATCGCTTGGGGGTCTTCCTGGCAAGCTCTTTGCTACCGCATCGGAAAACTATTTCTGGAGATGTCAAGGCAACTCCCACCATTCTCGGATTATAGATGGTGATGTCTGCGTGAGCCGTGACTAAATCCGCTATTTCCATGGTACTACGGATTAGATCACCATACGCAGTGCGATTCCACGGAGAAACATCGACTCCTGTCACTTTGAAGACAATCCTACCGGTACGCAAGAACCAATGCGACAAGGCAGCACCTAGAATTGTACCAGATAGGGCTCCAATGACTCCGTGAAACCGAACAACGGCCTCCCAGAAATTCATCCTACGCGCTCCCTTTCATACTTGTCCACAAAAACGGGTTTTCCATTTTGAACTCTTACTATTATCTCGTTACACTTCATTGACTCAAGCGCAAGTTCCACTTTTCTTAGCGCTTCCTTAATTTGCATTCCTTAATTCCATTTCTTCAAATAGACAATGCAATAATTCTAAACAATGCAACCACCCATGGGACAACTGCAGTAATTACTGCCGATATTACAAGCACACCAATGAAAGATACCCATCTGGGAACTATGTCTAACCCAGCAGTTAATTCCCACATCTGAATACCAGGAAAGACTTCCTCATGGGACGCAGCCCATGGAGCTCTTTTCTCTATGTAATACTTCATCAGCAACACGTTAGTAATATACGAAACTGCCGCAATTACTAGCAAACCAACGTGAACCTGCCATTTATGCAAGCCGAAATACTTAGCGATTCTCATGCTAATTATTGACAATACTGCGACTCCAGCTAAGATATATGTCATATGATTAGCCCACCCTCTCCCTCTGGTACTTGTCAACGAAAAGGGACTTACCATTTTGAACCTATATCGTTATCTCGCCATACCTGGTTGGTTTTGGTGCAAGCTCTACTCTCCTAGGCACTTCACCAAGTGGAATCTCTTTATTTTCCATAATTGCCACTTCGAAACATATTCGTGATTGGGAACATACTTCCTTCTCATATGTCTATTTGTATCAAGGGCACTGTTCTCATTGGTCATTACTTTTCTGGTGTCTTGCTATTTATGGCAGCCTGTGCCATCTTGCAACTCCAAGAAGAATACCCGCTTGGAGGGATACCACCTAAGCCGTAATCGTATTGACATATATAACCATATATGATAGCCTTGAATCAGTCGGTCAACCGACCGAGGAAAGGCAGGTGCCGGTACATTGGGACGCGCTTATGAGGAGATCGCGCCTCCTCCAAAGACATTCAAGCGAATTCTTGCTTCAACGATTCTGTGGTTCTTAGGTAGAGGGTTCCAGGCTGCTGCGTATGTCGATGAGTATGTCAAAGATGAGGT